>JAJZXI010000021.1 GCA_021806545.1 Actinomycetes bacterium
GAAAGGAGACCGTCTGACACGCCAAAAACCGCCGCGCGGGCGCCACCGCCCGAGATGTCACGATGGGAGCTCTGATGGGTTTCCACGCCCCACATCCTAGCCCTCAACGAGTTGGCGCGTGTCCAAGTTCCTGAGAACTACGTTGGGAATTTGGCACAGGTATGGGTTACACTGGAGGAATGAGAGAGCTCAAACTGTTTGATCGAACACAGCCCCAGACCCTCCAGATTGGCGTACTGCTACTGTACTTGAATGCGGCACTCGCGGTGCTGGCGGTCCTCTTTGGTGGTGGCCTCTCGATCCCTGTGCTCCTGTTGGATATTGTCTTGCCAATCGGTGGCGCCTATGGGGTGGCTAACTCGAGAAAGCTCGGCTATTACGCCGCACTACTCGCGACGGGAATACCGTTGTTGTTGCTCATTTATTTTGCACTCACTGTGGGAATATCGGCACTGTTTGGCGCAGAACTGCTCAACGTCATCTTGACGGTGGTTCTCTTTGCGCTCTTCATCCATCCGCACTCTCGCAACTACGCGAAGACCTGGTTCCACTAACCGCTTGACCGCTCTCGTTGGTTGGGTCGCTGCGAGGTGCCCACAACTCGGTAAGAGTCGGTGGTGGACGAGGGGCATTTGGTTGGGCCGAGCGGCTTCGTGTTGGTCGGTGGTTGTCCGGGCGACTAGCGTGCTCTGGGTGCGGCCGTGTGATCGCATCGGCGCTCGAGGCGAGGCGAAACGTCAGTCGGGAATCGAAGGGAGCTTGACAGGATGCATCTGAGTGCTTTGCGGACATGGCCCGAATTCCTGGTCGTTATCGTTGTGGTGCTCATCGGAGTTCGGCTGGTTTTCAAGCTGGCCATCACCATCTTGTTGCTCATCATGGTGATCGCAGCGGGCCTCTGGGCGCTCGGAGCGTTGGCGATCCATTAGTGCACTTCAACGGGTCGGGATGATCCTCGATCTTGGGATGTCGCCCTCGTGGGCATCGCTTAGCGGTAGTAGCGAAACAGAATCTCTGCGGCCATCGATGGTTTGGTGGCTCCTTCAACTTCGATTGTGACGTTCACCTGCACCTGGACGCCGCCCGCGATGTCGGTTACATCGGCAAGGGTGGCACCGAGGCGGATACGAGATCCAACGGGCACTGGAGCGGGGAAACGGACGCGGTTGGTGCCGTAGTTGACCCCCATGGTGACGCCTTCGACCGGCAAGAGCTCCGGCAACATGGCGGAGACGAGCGAGAGTGTCAAGAAGCCATGAGCGATCGTAGTCCCGAACGGTCCCTGCTTTGCTGCCTCTGGGTCGACGTGGATCCATTGATGATCATCGGTCGCGTCTGCGAAGGTGTTGATCTGGTCCTGGGTAATGGTGCGGTAACTCGTATAGCCGAGATCGGTGCCAACGAGCTCCTTGAGCCCGTCGATGCCTTGAATTGTTCTTGCCATGGGCCAAGCGTAGCACCGTCTCAGGGGTAACTCCACGCAGGCCCTACACTGGTTGGGAAGCATTGACACAGGCGAGGGAGGGCTCGAAGCGGTTGACTGACCTATTGCATCAGTATTTGAAGGCGCTCCCAGCGTTGCTCATCGCGCTGGTCCTTGGCATCGGCATTGCCTTTGTAATTTTCCGGGTGACTCGTTGGATCAATGCCCACCATCCGAACTCGGTCCGCACGGCAGCGTTGCGGAGGTTGCGCGGTCCGATGAGGTCGCTTGTTCCGCTGCTCTTGATGTTGGCCTCCTTGCACTACGTCAAGATTTCGGTCCCCGCGGAGGTCGATATTCGCCACGCGATTTCGATCCTGCTCGTGGGGGCGGCCGCCTGGGGGTTGGCTCGCCTTGTCGAGGCGATCGAAGATGCCGTGCTCTACTACTACCACATCGACGCGGCAGACAACTTGAAGGCACGCCGGCTCCAGACACAGATTCGCGTCTTCCGACGCATTGTCGTCGTGGTCATCGGTTTGATCGCGGTCGCGGTCGTCTTGTTCTCATTCCCCTCGGTACGCTTGGCCGGGGCCGGCGTACTCGCCTCTGCGGGCATCATCTCGATCATCGCCGGCATCGCGTCAAAACCAGTGGCCTCCAACGTCATCGCCGGCATCCAGATCGCGCTCTCGCAGCCGATTCGACTTGACGATGTGGTGGTAATCCAGGGACACTGGGGGCGTATCGAGGAGATCTCCTTGACCTACGTGGTGGTCAGGATATGGGATATGCGACGTTTGGTGTTGCCGATCTCCTACTTCATCACCAATCCGTTCGAGAACTGGACCAAGACGACGGCGGACATCCTCGGTATCGTCCATATTGAGGTTGACTACACTGCGCCGGTGGCCGCCATTCGCGAGCAGTTTCTCGCCATCGTCGCCTCGTCGCCGGACTGGGATGGCAACGTCGCTCGCTGTCAGGTCACTCAGCTGGGTGTCTCGACGATGCAGCTGCGATTTGTGATGAGTTCTCCAGACAGCTCGCGCTCGTGGAACCTCGAGTGTGAACTGCGCGAGAAGTTGATCTCATACCTGCAGCAGCGTTTTCCCGAGACGTTGCCGCGGGTACGGGCTGAGATGGTACCGAGCTCGTTGACGAACCAGTCGGACGGCGCGTCATCGTCGCCGGTGCCGCCGATCGTCGACCCCAGTGCCTCCCAGCTGTTCAACCCACCGACCTTCCCATCGAGCGCGACGAGCGGCGGAAAGGTTCGGCACCGCTAGCGATAAGACCGAGGCGCCTTGGTCTTGACCAACCGGGGCGTAAGCCTCGTCCGTAAGGGCGAGGAGGATGTCACCCACGACTACTTCGTCCATTCCCACTAGACTGGGCCGGTGGTTTTGGGTAAGGATAGCCGAGGGCGAGTGTGTTAGCTGTGGTACTTGGGTTCGTCGTCGCTCATATTCCGAGGGACATTCTCGAGGGCATGTTCGTCGTGGCAATTGGGGGGATGGTGGCCTCGATCATTCGTAAGGTCGCACATGGGGAGATGCGGGCCTACGTTTGTCCACAGTGTGAACGCCCAACCTCGCGTGCCTACCCCAAGTGTCGGCACTGTGGGACGCTGTTGGCCCCATCGGGGCCGTCGCGGAATCGTTCGTCGTGTTGATTGGTTGACCCTTCGAGATGATGTCAAGCGATAGCGTATTGCCCAGTGAGGGTGCCAAGCAGCCCTATGTCCGTGAGATGTTCGACAGGATTGCCGGCACCTACGACCTCGTGAATCGCCTTATGACGTTTGGTCTCGATCAGGGCTGGCGATCCCGGTTGGTGCGAGAGATGCAGGTCGATCGTGACGGACTGGTGCTTGACCTCGCCTGTGGGACCGGCGACTTTCTCAAGGCGTGGGCGAAGCAGGGTATACGTGCGTACGGCCTTGATTTGTCGTTGCAGATGCTGATGAGGGCACGCCCAATAACGGGGGTCGTGCAGGGGGTGGGTGAGGCACTGCCATTCCTCGACGCAACGTTTGACGCCGTGAGCTCAGGCTTTGCGGTGCGCAACTTTGCCGATTTTGCGATCGTTCTGCATGAGGTGGCGCGTGTCCTCAAGCCTGGCGGCGTGGTTGGCATCCTTGAGGTGGCGACCCCGAAGAGCCGTCTTGTCCGTGAGTTGCACGGCCTTTACTTTGGGTCGGTCGTCCCACTGATTGGGGGACTAGTCTCCTCTGATCGGAGTGCGTACCGCTATCTGCCACAGTCAGTCGCCTATCTCCCATCGGATCAGCGCTTCGAGGAGCTCTTTGCCCAAGCGGGATTCTCGCAGCTCAGGCGTTGGGTTCTCGGTCTGGGTGCGGCCCAACTTTTTATTGCAAGACGAGGAGCAGCGTGAGATTTCTTGCTGGACTTTCGATAGCCGGTTCCTTCGAGGCAGGCCGGCTCTTTGGCCTGATCACGAGCCTGGATATGCGGCGGATTCCATTCCAATTGGTCGAGGCGGCAGGCAGCGTGTATCTCGGTGTCGGTCAGGCACGAGCGTGCGTGGCTGGCGAAACCGACCGGCCGGCTGGCCCCTGCTTTCTCTCGAGTGGCTTTCTGGTTGCCGACTCGTTCGAATCGAGGACCTACCCGGTGGTGTTGGTGGCGGGGCGTGATCGCCTCGTGGTTGACGTCTACGAGGCTCATCCGGGGGCGGCCAAGGACCTTGGTATCCTCCAGCTGGCCAACGAGGTAGCGGCGATTCGCACCGGTGCCCAGCTCGGTGGGGAGCGCCACCACGACGCTGACACGACGGCGGCTCGCATCGGGCTTGCCAAATTTGCGATCGAACAGGGGCAGCTCACCAAGCTGGTCGTGACCGGGCAAGCACAACAGGAGGTCACCGAGCTCTTCTCCGTCGGCGGTGCACTATCGCGGTTGAAGAAGGCGTACCCAACGAGTCATCTTTACTATGTCGATGGTTTTTTTGGGGCGTCACCGGAGCTCGTGGCGGCCAAGTCTGGCAACCTCCTCTCGCTTCGTCCGCTGGCAGGAACTGCGCTGCGCGGTGGTCAGGTGGCGCTCTTGAACTCGGCAAAGGATCTCAGTGAGCACCGCCTGATGGTTGAACAGCTCTCCGATGATTTACGCCCCTTTGTCAAGGAGATCGATATGCCAAAACATCCTGTTCTCTTTGATGCTGGGCGCCTGATCCACCTCGCGACGCCTATGCGAGGACAACTGCTGCCTGGAGGGTCGCTGGCGGATGTGGTGCTTGCGATTGCTCCGACGGCTGCGGTTTCAGGTGTCCCGCGCGCGCTCGCCTTTGAGATGCTGCGCGAGCTCGAGTCGTTCCGCGGAGCCTATGCCGGCATCATCGGCATCAGTGATCCGTTTGGCGACGGTGAGGTTTACCTTGCGATTCGCGGCGCACAGGCGGCCGATGGCTATCTCGAGCTGATCGCGGGGGCGGGGATCGTGGCCGACTCAACCGTCGGCGCGGAGATTGCGGAGATCGAGGCCAAGTTCGACGTGGTCACCCGTGCGCTTGGTGCGCGGTAAGCGAGCGCTGTGATGCCCGAGGTCCTTCGAATTCAAGGTGCCAGAGAGCACAACCTCAAGAATATCTCGCTGGATATTCCCCGGGATCGCCTCGTCGTGTTCACCGGGCTCTCTGGGTCAGGGAAGAGCTCATTGGCCTTTGACACGATCTTTGCCGAGGGCCAGCGACGCTATGTCGAGTCGCTTTCGTCGTACGCGCGCCAATTCCTCGGGTTGATGGAGAAGCCCGACCTCGATTTCATCGAGGGACTCTCACCGGCGATTTCCATCGACCAAAAGACGGCCTCGCATAATCCACGCTCAACGGTCGCGACGGTGACCGAGATTTACGACTATCTTCGGCTTTTGTTCGCGAGAATCGGTAGGCCGCACTGTCCCCAGTGTGGGCGAGAGGTAGCTCAGCAGACCCCGCAGGAGATCGTGGATCTGATCCTGGCGCATTTTGCCGATCGACGGGTGATGATCGCGGCGCCGATCGTGCAGGAGCGCAAGGGTGAGTATCAGGCGTTGCTCGAGGATCTGACGCGACAGGGGTTTGCACGGGTGATGATTGATGACGAGCTCATCGAGCTCAGTGCCCGCAAAGAGGTTATGCTCGAGCGCTATGAGGCCCATTCGATCTCCGTAATTGTCGATCGGCTTCGCATCGATGCGAACGATCTCCGTCGTCTGGTCGAGTCGACCGAGACTGCGCTTGGGGTCGCCAACGGTCGCGTCGATGTGCTCGAGGTAGACGCCGACCGTAACGTCGTGCGGATCGAGCGCTATTCAGAGGAGCTCGCCTGCGTCGTGTGTGGTATCTCTCTTGGACGCTTGGAGCCACGCAACTTCTCCTTCAACTCACCTTTTGGGGCCTGTCCAGTGTGTTCGGGCCTTGGGGTACGCTTTGAGGTTGATGAGGAGCTTGTCTTGCCCGATCCGTCGCGATCGCTGCTGCAGGGCGCCGTGGCACCCTTTGTGACCCTGCGAGCTGACTATCTCGAACACATGCTGGAGCGGGTCGCCAAGGAGTACAAGATTCCGCTGACCAAGCCGGTTGGGTCGCTCGGAGACGAGGCACGCAAGATCATACTGTATGGCGTCGACGAGAAGGTCTCGCACGAGTATGTCGACCGACGGGGCCGGGAGCGTTCGTATAGCTTCACCTACGAGGGAGTCGTCAATTTTCTCAAGCGTCGGCACGCTGAGGTGGAGAGTGAAACGGCACGCGCGATCATCGAATCCTATATGCGACAGGTCCCGTGCGAGGGATGCGACGGCACACGCCTCAAGGCAGAGGCCCGGGCGGTCACCGTCGACGGTATCTCGATCGACCGCTTCGTGACGCTTCCGATCGGGGACGCACTTGCACACATCGGCAAACTCGATCTCGACCCTCGCGATCGCCAGATTGCCGCCCAGATCGTCAAGGAGATTGCCGCGCGCTTGCGCTTCCTCGTCGATGTTGGGCTCGATTACCTCACGCTCTCGCGCAGCGCCGCCACCCTTTCGGGTGGCGAGGCCCAGCGCATCCGTCTTGCCTCGCAGATTGGTAGTGGACTCGCCGGGGTGCTCTACGTGCTTGATGAACCCTCGATCGGCCTTCATCAACGCGATAATCACCGGCTGATCGATACCCTTATCAAGCTTCGCGATCAAGGCAACACCGTCATCGTGGTCGAACACGACGAGGACACCATCCGCGCCGCCGATCACGTGGTAGACATTGGGCCAGGGGCAGGTGAGCATGGAGGCGAGGTGGTCTTTGCCGGTGCCGTGAAGGATCTGCTACGCTCCAAGACCTCCCTGACCGGGGCGTATCTATCAGGTAGGCGTCGCATCGAGGTGCCGAGCGTCAGGCGTGTGCCCGAGCGCGGGTACATAAGCGTGCTTGGAGCCCGCGAGAACAATCTCAAGGAGCTTGACGTCTCGTTCCCGGTTGGCGTATTCACCTGTGTCACCGGTGTAGCTGGATCTGGCAAGTCCTCACTGGTCAATGAGATACTTTTCAAGGCAGCACGTGCACAGGTGAATCGCTCACGCGATATTCCCGGTAGACACCGCAAGATTACCGGCCTGGAGCTCATCGACAAGGTTATCGACATCGACCAGTCGCCGATCGGCCGCACGCCGCGGTCGAACCCGGCGACCTATACCGGTATGTTTGATCATATCCGCAGGCTCTTTGCCGAGATGCCAGAGTCCCGGGCCAGGGGTTATAAGCCCGGCCGCTTCTCCTTCAACGTCAAAGGAGGCCGGTGCGAAGCCTGCAGCGGTGAGGGTACGATCCGAATCGAGATGAATTTCCTTCCTGATGTCTTTGTCACCTGCGAAGCTTGCCATGGAGCCCGGTTCAATCGAGAGACGCTCGAGATCACCTATCGCGATCACTCCATCGCCGACGTGCTCGCGATGCCGATTGAGCAGGCTCGAGAGTTCTTCGCACGCCAACCACCCATCGTGCGTCACCTGGTGACCCTCGACGAGGTTGGTCTTGGCTACGTCCGCCTCGGTCAACCGGCGACGACGTTGTCTGGCGGGGAGGCGCAACGCGTCAAGCTGGCCAGCGAGTTGGCTCGCCGTTCGACGGGTAAAACCCTTTACATCCTCGACGAGCCCACCACCGGACTTCACTTTGAGGACGTTCGCAAGCTGCTCAGCGTCTTGCACTCGCTCGTTGATCAGGGCAACACCGTGGTGGTAATCGAACACAACCTCGATGTCATCAAGACAGCGGATTATCTCATCGATCTCGGTCCTGACGGCGGCGATCGAGGTGGCCAGCTCCTTATGACGGGTACGCCAGAGGAGGTGGCGAGTTCATCGGTTAGCTACACGGGGCAGTTTCTCGCCCCACTCCTCGAACGTGCTTGAACGACCCGACAAGGCCTCGATTCCAGATCAGCCCGGGTCGTATCAGTTCCGCGACCGAGAGGGCCGGGTGATCTATGTCGGTAAGGCCAAGTCGCTTCGATCGCGGGTATCGAGCTACTTTGTACCCCCAGAGACCCTTCCCGCCAAGACACGGGCGATGATGGCCGTCGCCGACTCGGTGACCTGGATCACCGTCGCAAGCGACGCCGAGGCCTTCATGCTCGAGTACTCACTCATCAAGGAGCACCGGCCGCGCTACAACATCCGGCTCCGGGATGACAAGAGCTACCCGATGATCGCGGTGACCATGAATGAGCAGTGGCCTCGGGCGATGCTCGTCCGAGGAGCGCGACGGCCAAAGATTCGATATTTTGGCCCTTATGCCAACGCCGGTGCGGCTCGCGACACGCTTGAGCTCCTGTTACGGGCTCTACCGCTGCGGAGTTGTTCGGCCGCCAAGCTTGCCCGGCATACACGCGATGGTCGTCCGTGTCTGTACTATCACATCGGCCGTTGTGTTGGCCCCTGTATCGGCGCCGTGAGCCAGGGCGAGTATCGCGAGATGGTGGAGCGGGTCTCACAGTTCCTGGGTGGACAGGCGAGCGAGCTCGCCCGCAGCATTGAGGGGAACATGCGTGCCGCAGCGGCGTCGCTCGAGTTCGAACAGGCGGCACGGTATCGCGATCAGCTGGTGGCGATCCAGAACGTGCTCGAACGTCAGGAGATGGTGATCAGTGACGACCGCGATCTGGATGTCTTCGGACTCTGTGCTGACGAACTCGAGGTGAGCCTCCAGGCGCTCAGGGTCCGCGCTGGACGTGTGGTGGGGACCAACGGCATCATCGTCGACCTGGTTGAGGACCTCGGCGACGAGGAGATGCTGACCCGTGTGGTCGAACTCTACTACGCCGAGAAGGCCTTCGACTATCCGTCTCGCGTCATCTTGCCGTCACCGGTCGGTGATCGCGAGCGGCTCGAGGTGCTGCTGAGCGAGCTGGCTCAACGACGAGTGCAGGTAGGTGTTGGCCAGCGAGGACGACCACGAGCTCTCGTGGCGACGGCTACCGAGAACGCCCGACAGGAGTTCCGGCGTAACCGAACCCGTCGGGCCACCGACCATAACGCACGCGCCTCGGCCCTGGTGGAGTTGGCTGAGCAGCTCGGCCTCGAGAGTCCGCCGCTGCGGATCGAGTGTTATGACATGAGCCATCTCCAGGGTACGAACTACGTCGGCTCGATGGTCGTCATGGAGGATGGACTCATGAAGCATCGGGACTATCGCCACTTTGGCGTCTCGATCCCGAAGAACGATGACTTCGCGGCCATGGAGGAGGTCTTGCGTCGTCGACTCGGTCGTCTCCTTGACGAGGAGGCCAAGACGATGGACAGGAGTCGTCGGTTCGCCTATCGTCCGAACCTGATTCTCCTTGACGGCGGTGCTGGCCAACTTTCGGTCGGGATTCGAGTTCTCGATGAGCTTAATTTGAGTTCATCGATCGCATTGGCTTCGCTGGCCAAGAGCTACGAGGAGGTCTATCGACCGAACTTCGAGGAGCCTCTACGACTTCCGCGCGGTTCTTCGGCGCTCTATCTCCTCCAGACCCTGCGTGATGAGTCGCATCGCTTTGCGATCACCTATCACCGGCGCCGGCGCACCATTACTGCTGAGGTATCGGTGCTCGATCAGATTCCGGGCCTTGGCCCAAAGCGGCGGGCCAGGCTCTTGGAGCACTACGGCTCGGTCTACGAGATCGCTCACGCCTCCCCCGAGGAGCTCGTAGGTGCCAAGATCGTGCCCGAGGCAGTGGCCACGCAACTGCTCGATCGGCTGACTAAGGTCTATGGTACCAACCCCAGCCCAGTCGAGGAGTAGACGTGGATCTTGAAGAGTTTCGTGCGCTACCGGAGTGGCCACTCATCCTGCGCGACTCATGGGAGACGAATGCACGATGGTGGCAGGCGGGCTTCACCGAAGGGGGTGATGCCGAATACGAAGAGCAGATCAAGCCCATTGTTCGCGAGGGTCTGTGCGGTGCTCGCCGAGTTCTCGATCTTGGCGGTGGTGAGGGTCAGCTTGCGCGGGTGCTTGCGCGCGACGGCGCCGATGTCGTCGTCCTCGACAGCTCGCACGCCCAACTGGTGATGGCCCATGAGCGAGGTTCGACGGGGGTTCTCGGCACGGGGGGTTCCTTGCCGTTTGTGACCGGCTGCTTCGACGCAGTGTTGATCTGCTTGGTGCTCGAACACGTCGTGGAGCTCGACGAGGTCTTCGCCGAGGTTGCGAGGGTGCTTGCCAAGGGTGGGCGCTTTCTCCTGTTGTTGAATCATCCGATCCTCCAGACGCCTGGCTCTGGCTTCATCGATGATGTCGAGTTGGGCGAGCAGTACTGGCGCCTCGGTCCCTACCTGCATCAGGACATTCAAATGGAGGAGGTCGATGCTTCGGTATTCGTTCCCTTTGTCCACCGACCTCTCTCGGAGTACGTCAACCGTGCCAGCGCGCAGGGACTGGCCTTGGTGCACATGCAGGAGCCAGCGCCTCCACCGGGTTTCTTGGCCCGCGCAGTGGAGTACCAGGAGGTTCAGGCGTATCCACGGCTGTTGGTGTTGCACTTCGAGCGACGATCGTGAGCCAGCTCGTCGTCGTAGCCGGGATGTCCGGCGCTGGAAGATCGACCGCCGGCGCGGCGCTCGAGGACGCGGGTTGGTTCGTGATCGACAACTTGCCGCTATCACTCATCTCCAAGGTGGTGGAGCTTGGCACCCAGGGGAGCATCGACAAGCTCGCTCTCATCCTTGGATACCCGTCAAACAGCGATTTCGGGCAACTCGTTGACCTGATCGACGAACTCAAGGCGGCACCGATCCACGTGCAGACGATCTTCTTGGAGGCTCGTGATGAGGTGTTGATCTCGCGCTTCGAAGGCACCAAACGCCGTCATCCAGTCACCGCCGAAGGCCTTGCTCCTGCGATTGCCCTCGAGCGTACCTCGTTGGCGCGGGTACGCGAGCTGGCGGATGTGATCGTCGAGACGTCGAATTTGAGTGTGCACGAGTTGCGAGCACGTACGCTCGAACTAGTCGACCCAAAGGCGTTACACCAGCGATTGCAGGTCCAGGTGACCTCCTTTGGCTACAAGCACGGTATCCCTTTGGATGCGGATCTGGTCTTCGACGCCAGGTTTTTGCCGAATCCGTACTGGTACTCCCAACTAAGGGCGAAAACCGGCCTCGACGATGAGGTTCGCGAGTTCGTTCTTGCGCAACCAGACACGACTCCATTCCTCGAGCGCCTCTGGCCACTGGTCGAGTTCCTGCTACCGAAATTCGTCACCGAGGGGAAGTCCTATCTCAATGTCGCCGTCGGTTGTACCGGGGGCCGACATCGCTCAGTGGTGGTAGCTGAGGTGTTGGCACGACGCATCACGCAGGCTGGCTTCCCGGTCAAGGTTTCACACCGCGACCTGGAGCGAACCGAGTGATGCGGGCCGTGGCACTTGGCGGGGGCCACGGCCTCGCAGCGTCGCTGAAGGCCGCGCATGCGGTCGCCGATGAGGTCACCGCCATCGTTGGGGTCGCAGATAACGGTGGTTCGAGCGGTCGGCTGCGTGAGTTCTGGCGCGGTTGCCCAGCACTCGGAGATGCTCGGCTCACCGTCTCGAATCTTCTCGGCCAGGACTCTCCGCTCGCTCAGCTGTTGGAGTATCGGTTCCGTACCGGGGAGTTGGCAGGACACGCACTTGGCAACCTGATCCTCTTCGGACTGCTCGAAAAGACGGGAGCCCTCGATGCTGCGCTCCGTGAACTTGGCGTGCTTTCCAACCTGTCGACCACCGTGCTGCCGGTCAGCAACGCCCCGCTCGAGCTGCGTGGCGTTGACACCTCGGGTCAGCCGCTCGTCGGGCAGTTGGCCGTGCACTGGTCGCCTGCGGTCGCCAAGGTATGGGTCGTGCCTGAGGCGGCGCCTCTGGCGGAGGTCGTCGACGCGTTGTTGCATGCTGATCTGATCATTCTGGGACCCGGCTCTCTCTATACCAGTGTTCTGGCGACTGCGCTGGCCCCCGGTGTCGCCGATGGCATCTCCTCGTCCAAGGGCATGGTGGTATTCGTAGCAAATCTTGCACCCCAGGAGGCCGAGACTCGCGGATATGACCAGCGGCGAACCCTGGAGGCGTTGCTAGCCCATAACGTTGTTCCTGACGTGGTGCTCGTGCATCGCGATGCGGTGGGTGCGGCGTGGCACGGTCAGCCCTTCTCGGGTGGCCCAAGGCATCTAGAGCTCAAGCTCAGCGAGGACGGCCTCGTACATAGTCCGGTGTTGCTCGCTGACGCGCTAGCCCGTGCGCTCGGAGGCGACGGTGAATCTGCGAGGTGATCAGGTCTTGTACCGGGGCACTGATCGGCGGTGCTAGAGTTGTGCCTTACCCGTCGATGACGGCGTTGATACGCGTCAGGGTAAGGCCAGGCGAGGGAGCGACTCGAATCGGAGGCAGGCGGGACCTAGAGGAAGGTAAGGCGATTGATGGCATACAAAGTGGCAATCAACGGTTTTGGGCGTATTGGACGGAGTTTCGTGAGGGCGGTGACAGCTGGTCAAGTGCCAGTTGAGATCGTTGCAATCAACGATTTGACGTCCCCAAGTGTCAATGCGCACCTGCTAGCGCGTGACTCAACGCAGGGTCGGTTTCCCGGGGAGGTCCGCCTCGAGGAGGACGAGCTGATCGCTGGTGACCAACGGATGCGGGTACTGAGCGAGCGGGATCCAGCGGCTCTGCCGTGGAAGGAGCTCGGTGTCGACTGCGTCGTCGAGTCAACAGGTATCTTTACCGATGGTGAGCGGGCGAAGGCACATCTCGAAGCTGGCGCCAAGCGGGTGGTCATCTCGGCACCGGCGACCAATGTGGATGCTACCTTCGTCATCGGCGTCAACGACCACGAGTTTGATGCCTCCCGGCACAGGATCATCTCCAACGCCTCTTGCACGACGAACTGTTTTGTACCGATGGTCAAGGTGCTCGATGACGCCTTCGGCATCAACCAAGGTCTGATGACGACCGTGCACGCCTATACCAACGATCAGAACCTGTTGGATCTGCCCCACAAAGATCTTCGTCGCGCCAGGGCCGCCGCCGTCAACATCGTTCCTACCTCGACCGGGGCGGCGCGAGCCACCTCGCTGGTCATACCGGCTATGAAGGGTCGTCTCGATGGAGTGGCGATTCGCGTTCCGGTTGCCGACGGGTCACTTACCGATGTCACTGTCGTGGTAGACGCTTCGGTCGATGCGAATCAGGTGAATACTGCCTTTGCCAAGGCTGCGGGTGATGGACCGCTCGCTCGCGTGCTCGTCTATTCGGAGGAGCCACTGGTCTCGACGGATATCGTCGGATCATCGGCGTCGTGCACGTTTGATTCCCAGCTCACCACGGTTCTCGATCTGGGTAACGGCACGAGCCTGGTGAAGGCCTTTGGTTGGTACGACAATGAGTGGGGATACTCTTCGCGACTGGTCGATCTGGTGATGTTGGTGGGTCGGGAGATTGGTTGCCTGTGACCCCATCAGCGTTACCGAGCATCGAGGACCTCGCACTGCGCTCTGGGCAACGGGTACTCTTGCGCGCCGATCTCAACGTACCGCTGCGACGTGAAGTCGATGGCTCACGGACGGTTGCCGATCCATTTCGAATCGAGGCAGCCCTTCCCACGATCGCGAGACTGCGTGAGGTCGATGCCGAGGTTGTCGTCTGTTCACACCTCGGGCGACCCAAAGGCGTTGATCCAATGCTGGACATGGATCCTGTTCGCAAGATCCTGGCCCAGTACTACCCCGAGGTGGAGGTGCTCGAAAACCTCCGATTCGATCCTAGGGAGGAGGCAAACGACCCGGGTTTTGCCGCTGGTCTCGCTGCGGGTTTTGATGCCTATGTCAACGATGCTTTTGGGGTCTCGCATCGGCGGCACGCGTCGATCGTCGGCGTGCCCCCGCTCTTGCCATCGGCTGGCGGACAGACCCTCCTCGAGGAGGTCAAGAGCCTCACGCTGTTACTCGAGACGCCGGCACGGCCCTATGTTGCGGTGCTCGGTGGCGCAAAGGTTTCGGACAAGCTCGGGCTACTCAATGCGCTGGTGCAGCGGGTCGACACACTGCTTGTCGGAGGGGGTATGTGCTTCACCTTCCTGGCGGCAGCCGGTCTCGAGGTTGGCGAATCACTGGTGGAGGGCACGATGATCGACCAGTGCCAGCATCTCCTGGCAACGGGGAAGGTGGTCTTGCCGGTCGACGTCATGGGTATCGCAGCCACCGACACCTTTGGTCCAGACGGTGGTGCAAGTGAGCCTCAGCGCTTCGGTCTTGGGGTGCCGGCTGGCTACCGCGGCCTGGATATCGGAGTGGGTACCGTCGAGCGGTTCTCTGAGTTGCTTATCGGTGCGCGCTCGATTCTCTGGAATGGTCCGATGGGGGTATTCGAGGACCCTCGCTTTCGTCAGGGTACCGACGGCGTGGCGGCAGCGATCGGTCGATCGAATGCCTACAGCGTCGTTGGCGGTGGTGACTCGGTTGCAGCGCTACACCAGGCGGGCCTCGCCGATTCGGTATCACATCTTTCGACAGGTGGGGGAGCGACGCTCGAGTACCTCGAGCATGGCGACCTGGTCGGCCTCGCTGCACTGCGACACTCGAGGGAACCTTGATGACTCGCAAGCTCGATGATCTGGTTGCTGCGGCGGATCCGGCCAGTGGCCGGGTGCGGCTGATCTCGGGCAACTGGAAGATGAACCTCAACCATCTCGAGGCGATTGCATTGGTTCAAAAGCTCTATCATCTACTGCGCCCGGAGGATTTCCGCTACGCCGAAGTAGGCATTCACCCACCCTTCACCGCGCTGCGGTCGCTGCAGCTGACCTTTGAGGCGGATCGTATGCCCTTTACCCTGGGTGCCCAGAACTGCTCCGACGAGGCAGCGGGAGCGTACACGGGGGAGGTGTCGGCGCCGATGCTTGCCAAACTTGGTGTTGGTTACGTGATCGTGGGACACTCCGAAAGACGACGACTCTTTCACGAGACCTCGGAGTTGGTCGCTCGCAAGGCGTTAGCAGTGCAGCAGGCCGGCATGCACCCTATCGTCTGTATTGGCGAATCTGCGCAGGAGCGTGCAGCGGGCATGACCCAGGAGGTGCTCACCGCACAGCTGTCACCGGTTCTGGAGAGCTACCCAGTCGGTGCCATCGATGGAGTCGTCATCGCCTATGAACCCGTGTGGGCTATCGGCGCGGGCGAGGCAGCCGATCCCGACGCCGTTGGTGAGATCACCCGCGCGATTCGTGCGTTCGTCTCCGAGCGTCTGGGCGAGGCCGTTGGGGCTCGCATCCGCATTCAATACGGTGGCTCAGTCAACGCCGGTAATGCGAGGGCATTCATGACCCTCGATGACGTCGATGGGCTTTTGGTTGGAGGTGCTAGCCTGGACCCTGATGCTTTCGCGCTTCTTATCAAGAGCGCTTGAGTCAGGTTGGGACATATGAACTGGGACGCGGAGGCGGGTACCAGTCGATGAGTAGTCAACTGGAGGTTCGGTGCTTACAGCGATTCTGGTAGTTTTCGAGGTCGTTTCGGCGCTCGGCATGCTGGTGTTTGTCCTGCTCCACTCCGGCAAGGGTGGCGGTCTTTCGGACCTTATGGGTGGCGGCGTTGGCTCGACGGCGGCAGGGTCCTCGGTCGCCGAGCAGAATCTTGACCGCATTACGATCGTGCTCGCGTTGATCTTTGGCTTTTCGGCGGTGGCCCTAGGGCTCAGACTCTAGCCTTTTTCTTAATGGTGGTCGCCGCACCGCAAGAGAGTGTCGGCTTCGTGCTCAATCTGGTCGCTTTGGTGCCGATGCTTTGACTATGGATGCATCGCTGGTTCGGTACCTGGAGGTACTGCAGAGGCCACTCGCCCTCGTTGAAGGGGAGCGAGTGCTGTGGGCCAATGCGGCACTTTCAGATCTGCTAGCGACCGCTCAGGAGGACTTGGTCGGGACGACCTTGCCGATTGCCGGGGGCCTCAATCTCGATCGGATTCGTCGGTCCTCGACAGAGGTGGCCCTCCGCCACGCGACGGGTTACCTGCTCGATGTGGTCATCACCACAACGTCGGTCTCGCCAACGACCTGGATGCTCGAGTTTGCCATCGCTGACTACGAGGATCACAAGAGCGCCGATTATTTCCGGAAGCTCCAGGTGCTGGCGGACAACCTTCCTATTGGAATCTTGATCTCCGAACATGGTCTGCGCCTCGGCTACGTCAACACCGCGCTCGCTGCGATTCTGGGTGTCATCCCGACCGATCTGCTCGGGATGGGTTGGCTGGAGCTTTTCGGTCGTGAGGACCGAGATCTTATCCGTGGGCTTGCACTTACTGCCTTGACCGGAGTCCCGGTGCGCACGACCCTCTCTGTTTCGAGCCGTCACGCTGGGGAGCGAACCCTTGACATCGCGTTGATCCCGGTGACCTCACGCGATGCGAGTGTATCGTTCATCGGAACCGTGCAGGACATCACTGAGCAGGTCGCCAACGAGGCTCGGTTGACGTTTGCTGTCGACCACGATGCCCTGACTGGGCTTGCGAATCGGCGCCGCCTCGAGAGCGACATCGCGGAGCGACTCGCAAAGCTGGCCACCGGTGAGCTCCGGAGTTCGATGATCGGATTCTGTGATATCGATCACTTCAAGGTCATCAACGACACCTTGGGACACCTCGCGGGCGACCGTGTTCTCACCGAGGTAGCGAACCGCCTTCGTGAGGCTGGACTTGCGGCATACCGATTTGCCGGCGATGAGTTCGTCGTTCTCATCGACGACGATGATCGTCCTCTCGAGGAACTCGAGAGAATGTTGAGCACCACGATCTCGAATGCTATCGCCGTCGGATCGGCGCTCTTGAGCGTCAACACCTCGGTTGGCGTCACCGCTATCGATCCCCATGACAGTGCGAGTGAGGTCATTCGCAAGGCAGATCGAGCCATGTACGATCGAAAACAGATGAGGGTGTCGTGATCACGACGATCGAAATTGAACTCACCGGAGTCGCGAACGGTGGTCTTTTGGCTGAGATCATGGCGGCGGTTGGAGACGAGACGGTTGGCCTGCACGAGGTAGCCGAGCTGATTGCACAAGACAGCGTGCTGGCGACCGAGGTCTTACGTATGGCGAACTCGCGATACTACGGGCTTGCCGGTGTGGTGCAGTCGGTACGGTTCGCCTGTACGGTCGTCGGATCGCTTGGACTGCGCAGTATTACGCTCACTGAGCTCGGTCGTCGTGGCGGGCGCTATCCGGAGGAGCTCAACGAGATGGGGCAGGCCATCGCGGCTAGGGCAGGTGACTTGGCTGAGGCGCAAGGGGTCGATCCCCAGGTAGCGACGGCGGCTGGTCTGGTGGTGAATCTTGGTCGAATCCTCATCGCCCAGCAGGACCCGCTTGGATTCGCTGAGGCTCGCCATTTGCGAGTCGGGGAGCGTGAGGGGTACGAGCGAGAGCACTACGGCGAGACAGCACTCGAAATCACCGTGCGCGCGCTGGCTCGTTGGCATTTTCCGGAGGAGTTCATCGCCAGCGTTGCTCAACAACCAGGGGATCTTCTGGGGTCGATTCTGATGGAAGCTATCGACTCGGCGCAGCAGTCGCTCGATGAGGGAGCCCCCTCCAGGTGAATGCTCAAGAGCAACGGCATCGGGGTTTATCCGATGGATTCGCTGGATCGGCCGACGCTGGGAAGGGGCATACCTTTCGCGATCGAGGCAAGTGGCGTTAACGGTGTGTGCTCGATCGACGGTGACGATGCTTGACGTTTTTGATGTACTCGCTGCGCATGAGTTTCTTTTCTCTGAAGGTCAAGGGGTTACCTGAGCCCTGGCATGCAACAGGATCATGGGGATCATCGGGAGGAACTTCGTGCGCTAGTCATCGGGTGGCGATCGCTATATACAACTTTCCTGAGTAACGAGAGTGTTGCCACGCTCGAGGTTGAGACCGCTACTCTTGCGGTATTTGGTTATCTGAACAGACGTTGGGGGCACGTCGATCGACGTCGCCATCTGCGAAAGCACGTCGCAGTGTTCAAGGCGCGTGACGTCATCGAGGTGCTTTCGAAAAAGCTGCTGACAAGCTCTTGACACTGAGACTTGGCCAGGGGAACTTTCCCTGACATCGTCCCAAGTGTGCTCTGGCACGGGTGTGCGCCGACGGCGAGGATGTGCTCGGCGTGGTGGCTCAAGGAGGTTTCTATTGATGGGGTAGAGTCAGTTGAACTCGACGGCGACGAGGCGTGGGCCCTGTTGGCCCAACGCGGCGACGAGGGCATCGCGTAGGCTGTCGAGAGTCGCAACCTGCACGGAGGCGACGCCGAGACCGCCAGCGATCTGGGCATGGTCGATAGGGGGAGGTGCCAGTGAAAGAAGCCGACGTGCATCGTCGGTGGCGGCGGTGGAACCGAGCCGATCGAGTTCGAAGTTCAAGATCGCGTAACTTCGGTTGATCAACACGACGGTGAGGATGTCGAGGTTCTGAGCGGCGTGAGTCCAGAGAGCTTGATGGCTATAGAGTGACGAGCCATCGGCGATGAGCGCGATGACTTTGCGTCCGGGAGCTGCAAGCGCCACACCGATGGCGAGTGGAAGTCCATGGCCGATCGCTCCTCCGCTGAGAGCGGGTAACCAGGTGTGCCTCCTGGCGTACGCGGTCGCCTCCTCGAGACCGATGCCAAGCGTGTTGCTCTCATCGACGACGACAGCTTCGCTGGGAAGCAACTCGCTCATCACGGCTGCAAAGCCCGCTGGGGTGAGCTGACCATCTCTAGTCTGCGTTGGTGGTGCTACGATTGGGGCGCTGGGGGACTCGTCGGAGTTCTCGATGAGTTGGCGAGCAGCACCAAGCGCCGCCCGAGGGTTGGTGGTAACTTGGATAACTTCGCAACCTTCGGGCAGCAATCGATCGGGTAGGTGCGGATATCCGAAGAAGGGCACCGGCACTTGGCCACCGATGACCACCAGCTTCCTGGTGTCCTTGAGCACAGTAGCGGCCATCTCCGGGAGATACGGCAGGCGACGCAGTCCCTGGGTAGCGGGGCTGCGATCGATGCGCGGGGTGAAGGTGTTGGTGACCACCGTGAGATTGGACTGCGCGAGTAGGCGAGCCAGGGTTGGTGCTCCTTCGTCGTGGAGTAGTGTTCCACCCACGACCACGGTCGTTCCAGCCGGTGCAGCGAGCGCAGTTAGCGCCTCGGCAAGCACTGCGGGGTCGATGGACGGCTCCAGTGGAATCGGCTTCGACAATGGCTGGGCGTCGTCGAATTCGCTCCATGCAAGGTCGCTTGGCACGATGAGTGTTACCGGACCCGGGGTGCCTTCGAGCGCTGCGAAGCCAGCCTTGGCGGCACTATGGCGAGGCGCTATCTCAAAGGAGGCGTGGAAAACGGCCTTGGAGAAGGTGTGCGCCAGAGCGTCGATGTCTGAAGCGAGAGGCGGATCAAGCGGCTTGATACCGGTGGAGTGCTCCCCCACGAGGACGACGATGGGGGAGTGGGCACGCTTGGCGTTGTGAAGGTAGGCGGTCGCATTTGCAAGGCCGGGACCCAGGTGCAGCAGGATAGCGGACGGCTGATCGGTGATGCGAGCGAAGCCGTCGGCGGCTCCAGCGGCGACAGCTTCGGTGAGGGTGAGCACCGATTGCAATTCGTGAAGGCGCCCGAGCGCATCGACGAAGTGGATTTCGGTGGTGCCTGGGTTGGTAAAGAGTATGGTAATGCCGGCGTCGGTCAGGCCAGCGAGGATCTGGTGTGCACCGGTGCTCATAGCAGCTTGCCTGGATTGAGCAGATCCTGGGGGTCGAATACGGCTTTGATCGACCGATACAGCGCAAGTCGATCGGGTTCTATCTGGTCTAGGAGATACTGGCGTTTGGCAACGCCAATTCCATGTTCACCTGAGATGGCTCCGCCAAGTTCAAGTGCTAGATCGATGATCGCTTTGGCGGTGGCGGCACCGGCCTGAGGATCCGCCGCAAAGAGCGACAGATGGACATTGCCGTCACCGACATGGCCGGTGCCTACCACGAGCGTGTCGGACGTACGACCATAGTGGGCGATCCCGTCGAAGAGGGGTGCCAACTTGGATCGGGGAACGACGGTGTCGAGGATGGTAGTCGCGCCAAGGTGCTTCACCGTCCAAAATGCTGCCTCGCGAGCGCGAATCAGCTCCTGGCGCTGGTGCTCATCGAGCAGGTACTGCTCGGTGGAGGCGGTACTGACTAACGTGTCGATAAGATCGGCCGTCATCGCGTCAAGGGTGCCAGCATGCATGCCCTCGAGTTCTACCATCAAGAACGCAGACGCTTCGCTCATGATCTGTGCACTGACGCCGAGATTGATGTCGACATGTTGCGCCATGGCGATGAGACCACTCGCCTCCATGTACTCCATGACGCTCGGCTCAAGGCCACGATCGGAGATCGCCACGACCGCTTGGGCAACGTCTTGGAAGTTGAGGAAACTCGCAAGGAGGAGGCGTCGATATCGTGGTCGCAGACTCAGACGAACGAGCACCTCAGTCACCAGAGCCAACGTGCCCTCCGATCCAGTGATGAGCTGAGTGAGATCGTATCCTGAGCTTGTCTTGACGTAGGATCCACCCGATCGAAGAGCTGTTCCCGTTCCGGTGACGAACTCAAGTCCAAGCACATTGTGTCGGGTGACACCGTATCGGACCGCCCGCATACCCCCTGCGTTGGTGGCGATATTTCCCCCAATAGTGGCCGACATCTCGCCCGGATAGACGGGGTAGAAGTAGGGCGTGCCATCCAAGGCCTGCTCGAGTTGGGCAAGGGTCGTGCCTGCCTCAACGCGAGCGGTGAGGTCGCCGGTGTCTATGGATAGAATGCGATTCATTCGCTCAAAACTGCAGACGATGCCCTCGCGTGCCGGGCGCGCGCCACCGGAGAGGCCGGTGCCCGTCCCCCGAGCCACAATCGGTATTCTGGTGGCCCTGGCCCAGCGGATGAGCTCCACTACCTGGGCGCTCGACCTCACAAAAACAACGGCAAGGGGTTGCACGGGAGGGAGATCGATAGCCTCGTCATGAGTGTAGGCCTCTGGAATGTCATTGGCGAGGACGTTCTCCTCCCCGACGATAGCTCCTAGCTGCTGGGCGAGGTCGCCCGGGCGTTGACTCTCCATAGGTACCACCGTAGTCGCAAAGTCATACCAAGGTGGGGCGGCTTGTTAGGATCACTACTGTTGCACGCGTGGCGTGGGTGCTGGGAGTACGGCCGGAGAGGTGGTGCGTGAGCCACCGGTCCCAGAAGGTCGGCGTGGACCAACCCGGTTGCATGATATGGCGATGGGCGTACTGACGGGACCCTTGCGAGATGCCAGCTGCGAACGCGATGAGCATTGTATGTCGAGGCGAGACGTCGCTGCGCGGTAGCGTGTTGATGGCACAAGGTTCTTGTGCACGCGCCACGCAGTGCGATCGTCAGACAGGTTTTCCTACTCGATGGTGCGCGTTGCAGGTCGGATCCTTGGCTTTTGCGACGAGTGCGCTGTGCTACCACCGGGCGATGTCAGCTCGGCATCACCGTCACCAGTGTGCCAATGTGAACCTGCGGATAGACAACGGCAGCGGTCGGGACTGGCAGTTCAACGCACCCCAGACTCTGAGGGAAGCCGTAGTTTGCGCGGACGAAGCCGTGGACGGCCTCGGAGCCGAGGAAATAGTTAATCCAGTGGACGAGATCGTGATATTTCGTACCGTTTGGATTGGTGCCGCTCATGTAGTCCTGCTTGAACCGGAGGTAGATCGGGAACGTGCCGTTGGTGGTCTTGAGGCCCGCAATTCCGGTATTGGTGAGGCTCTGGAGCACCATGTTGCCATTCACCCACAGGTAGAGCTTCTCTGGAAGTGCCTTTTGTACCTGAATCCATGCATAAGGATGTGGGTCGACCTTGTGCGTCATCACGTCGTTGATCAGAGTCGGCCACAGGAGCGGATTACTCATCGGGTTGTTGTAGTCGAGGCCGTTGAAATCTTCGAAGGCCATCACCGCACCCCGGGTGATCACGTTTTGGCTACCGGCGCTCCATAGCGAGGTGAGCTGCGTCGGCATAGTCCAGCGCCACTGGAACGACCCTTGAGGCGGCGAGAGAATGGCTGCCACCTGAGCAGCTTCGGTGGAGGGGACGCTCGTGGGCGAGGAGAAGGTAACCGGGAGATAGTTGAGCTGCGCGAGTAGCTGCTGAAGCCGCAGTGTCGACATCGGCGCGCCGCTCAGTGCAACGCTGTCGCCAGGACTACCGACGGCACCGGTCGGACTGACCAGCGCTATGGACGTCGGCGTCGTCATTGTGAAGTTCTCGGAGGGCCAAAAGTCGCCAGTACTTGGGGTGAACACGAGTGTGTAAGCGGTCGGTTGAGTCCAGGCCCCTCTCACGGGATCGGCTCCTTGGATCGCGGGGCTGATGGTCGGAAGCTTGGACCCAAAGACTTTGGCAACTGGTTTGGAAAGCGTGATGGAGATGGTTGACTCTGGGGAGAGGCTGCTGGGGTCGGGGTTGATCACCGCCTCGGGAGTCGAGCCTGACTGGCGGAAGAACACCATGTTCGACGCGGCAGGCAGGGTCTCCCACGGGTCCGGTGCCGCGGCCACCCGCAGCGTGCCCGCCACCGTTTTCGACGAGTTCGGTATCGCAACGCGCGTGCTGGCCTTGGCAAGGGTCAGGAGCTTGGTGGAGGACTGGTAGGAATAAGAGACAATGCTGACCGGATTGGAGAAGTCCGACTGCACCGAGGCCCCCGTGGCGGCGATCGCTACGGGATCGAGAAGACGGGCTCGAGGGGTGTCGCTATGGAGAGTCAGCGTCTGGGTCTTACCGGTCAGCCATGCGATCCATGACGGCCGTGAAAGTTCGACGGTGATCGTGGTGGGAACACCGGTGGGGAGCTTGTGCGTGGGGAGGAGCTGCCCTCCTCTGAGCGTGACTGACACAGGCTTTCCGTCGGCGGACGCCTGAATCTTGACGATCGTTTGGTGCGCACCCGAGGTGCGAAGCTGCCCGAGTGACGCGTAGGAGGCGACCAACGATGCTTTGGGCACATTCACGGCGACAAGCACCCCTGCGACGATGAGCAGTCCTGCGACGACACCCCCGCTGATACCGAGCACTATACGTGCACGATGGGATCCCTTGGGCTTGGTATGCCTGGCACTCGCCAACCGACACCTCCTTTGGAAATTCGCAGCTATGCTGACCTGGCCCCCCGACTACCTGGAGTAGGACTCGCCACAATTGGGTACGGTTGCGAGTTATTCTGAGTATAGCCGTAGCCAAGGTTGACGAGTCGCTGATTTGCCGACACCGGGACGGGGTTCTCTCAGGTGTGTGGTGGATGGTAGCTGGTCGACTGGAAGGGGTTCGAGGAGCGGTGGACACAAAGTTCTTGATAGAGAGTTTTGTCACCTTGGTGGTGATTACGGATCCGATCGGCAATATCCCCACCTTCTTGGTGGTGACCCAGGGCAAAGGGCAAAAAGCTCGCCAGAGACTGGCAGTCGAGGCGGTACTGGTAGCCACCATCGTGCTTGGGATATTTGCGGCTTTCGGGCGAGAGATTCTTGGCTATCTGGGTATTTCGCTGGCTGCTCTCCAGGTGTCTGGTGGGTTGCTCTTGTTGATCGTCTCGCTCCAACTACTCACGGGGAATCAGGCGGAGTTGACGGCCAAGGCGAAGGTGAATGTAGCCCTCGTGCCCTTGGCGACCCCACTGATCGCTGGCCCCGGGGCGATCGCAGCGGTCCTCGTCTTCGCCGGGGAGGTCCATACGGTCGGCAATGGCGTCGGATTGGCGGTCGTCATCTTGGTCGTGATGGCGGTGTTGCTCTTGGTTCTGCGCTCCTCGGTCCATCTGAGTCGACTACTGCGTGAGGGGGGGGTAGAGCTCCTGTCGAGAGTCTTTGGTCTGCTGCTCGCTGCGATTGCGGTGCAGCTTGCCGCCTCTGGCGTGCTTGCCTTTGCCCACGGCCATTGATGTCGATGGTCAGGTTTGTCGGTGGTGACTCGAGGGGACTAGTTGAAGATGAGTAGTGCATCATCTCAGTCATAGGACCAGGGAATGAGCCAACATCTCGCCCGACAAGGCGTAAGTACCCGGGGCCATAGCTTTCGCGCCGTAGGCGCTGGTATCTTGCAGACGCTGGAGCATGTCGAAATCTACGAAGCTGGACGTCTTCGCGCGCTAGCAGGTGTCCAGTCCTTGGAATACCCATGGCGCGTGGGCACCTGCTTTGACATGAAGGATCGATGGTTGTAGGGGGTGCCCTTGGGAGCTGTTGGGCCGTGGCGATAGGATTAGGTGTGTCTCGTGCCGTAGGCGACATGATGTAGCGAGTGACTAGGAGGAGGATTCGATGGTTCAACTAGGTGACGTGGTGCCTGATTTTCAGGCGGATACCACCCGCGGACGGATCCGGTTTCACGAATGGCTCGGCGAGTCCTGGGGTGTACTCTTCTCGCACCCGAAGGACTTCACGCCGGTGTGCACGACGGAGCTCGGCGAGGTAGCCAGGCTGATGCCGGAGTTTGAGCGACGCGGTACGAAGGTCGTCGGTCTCTCGGTTGACGATGTGACGAGCCACGCAGCATGGGAAGCCGATATCGAGGAGGTGAGAGGCTCGAGGGTGACTTTTCCGATGATTGGTGACGCAGATCGCACGGTCGCCACGCTCTATGGCATGATCCATCCGAATGCCTCTGATACGCTGACGGTTCGATCGGTATTCGTGATAGACCCAGCCAAGAAGCTGCGCCTGGAAATGACCTACCCCGCCTCCGTAGGCCGCAATTTTACGGAGATTCTCAGAGCGCTCGACGCACTTCAGTTGGGTGACGCCTATCCAGTGTCGACACCCGTGAACTGGGAGCCCGGCGACGAGGTCATCGTGGCCAATAGCATCGACGCAGAGGAGGCGCGCCAACGTTTCACTGGGTTGAGGCAGATAAAGCCGTATCTTCGCTTTGCAAAGGATCCTCGTACATGAGCCCTTCAAAAGCCACCATCTTGGTCATGACAAGATGAACAATCCAATTGGGCTGTCGCGGTTGGGAGTCGTTCTGGCGAAATCGACAGATGTGCGTGATGTCGTTGTAGGCCCTGACCCAACGAGCTAGCGAGGTTCCGTTCGATCACCCCAAGGTGTGGGTGGTGCAGGGTCCCAACCTAGAGCCAGAGCTGTCCGTTTTGCCTGCACTGGCGAGGGGTTGGCCCGAAGATACATGAGCCCCATAGTGTGGGGAAACCTCTACGCCAGCGCGGGGGTGCGAGCCACGGATGTGGGCTCTTACTGGCGCGGTCATGTGGTGGGTTTGCGTGCTCGATCTTGTCGAAGACGATCATCGGTCGGTGAAGTAGAGGAGTATTTGATGGCGTAAGAACAGACGGTCGCAGGTCTTGTCCCGGGGGCACCATGCCCATCAAGTGGGGCAGGAACACCGGCTAATGTCGCCGTTGGCCGCGTCGCTTGGGGACACTCGTCACCGCTGCGATGTGACGACCACGGGGTGGCTATCGATGGTGTTAGGCGATCGAGGTGGCCATACGCCGGCATCACTTGCGATAACGAGCCCGACAGCACCTTAGTTGGGTTCGGCTGCGGGTCGTGATCATTGGCTCTTGTAATTGCGTCTACTCCCGCGACCTCTGCGCAGGAGTGACACCACGGCAGCGGCGGCGATCATCACGAGTGCGATCACCGCGATGCTTCGCGCCAGTAACCGAGCGTTAGCTACGCCGAAGGGGGCGGGCGCTCCCGCCAGTATGAGCGTGTAGGAGTCTGCGTACGTCAGTGCCTGTGAGGGGATGAGCCGAGTTGTAAAAGCGGTACCGTAGTGGGTGTTGGTCGATGCGTCCTCGAGGATTACGTCGCGGTGTCCCCAGCAGCCACTCGCCTTGGGAGTCTGGCAATCAAGGTTCGATCCCCCACCGCCATTGGTGTAATGGAAGCCATCCT
>JAJZXI010000144.1 GCA_021806545.1 Actinomycetes bacterium
GACTCAATGGACTCCTCGGCGACATCGTGGGTGCGCCATACCGCATCACTTCATAGCGCCCTGGAACGACTCTACCCCGCGACATGACAGCTCACGCTCGCCCGAGGGTCATCACCGGAGCCCATAAAACCATACCTGCAAGCATCGATCACTTTCACGCTCAGGTGACTTTGTCCATCGGTGCCCGAAAATCCCTTCCGCTGACCACACTCTGGCCGGTGGACACGGTAGTCTCGAAACACGAGGGGGTTACTCCTCTCGGGGGCAACAGCGCCAGTGCGTGCGGCCGCACCAACATTCTCACGGTGGCCAGCAACGCATCGCTATCCAACCCAACTATGAATGTCGGCCACCGAACCCGCCATCTAACAGCTGTGGTGGTGACACCGATCCTCGGAGTCGTTCCCTTCCCACCGCTATCATGCATACCCACCATCGTCGTAGCAGGCTTCACGTCATCGTCACGGGCTCCTGCCCGCTCTTGAAGAAGCTCCTTGAGCCCTCTGGCTGACTTTGCTCCTTAACGCCTCACTGGGTCGGCATTCGGCCCCCTTGGCAAGCTCACCTGGCCCTGCGCCCACGGCGAATCACAAGCGTGCCTCAGTTGTCGTCGATATCAGTCAGTCCTGGATCGTAGTCACGGATCCCGATCACATGGACATCAATACCGGCCCGACCAACCTTGCGGAGAACCTGATTCACCACCGAACCCTTCAACAGCTCCTCGCGTCTGGATCGCTTCGAGGCGCCAAGAACAATCTGGGTGATCTGATGTTCGAAGGCCGTCTCCACCATGATGTCGGCAATCTTTGTGCCATGCTTCTCAAGAAAGATCACCCCAAGATCATGGCTCAACTTCTTGAGCGACTCGATCTCCCTGGCCTCATGTTCGGAGATATCGGTATCAGGTGTAATCAACAGCGACCGCAGATCTGCCTTGGAGCGAGCTGCCATTCGCGCGGCCCTACGTAGGACACGAGGGGTCTCTGGCGAAAGACTCAATCCAACGAGATATCGCTCCCGGGTCTCGAAGACCTTTCGCCCTCGTCGGTTTACAAACGACGAAAGGAGATCCTCATCGGCCTCGTCGGCCACGTAGCGCAGCGCGAGCTCACGTAGCGCAGTCAGGTTTTGGGTCGTGAAGAAATTATCCAACGCGGCCTGAATCCGCTGCTGGGGGTAGATATTCCCATGCAACATTCTTCTGCGCAGTTGCTGCGGGGAGGAGTCGATAAGTTCCAGCTGATCAGCCTGACGAACTACCCAATCGGGCACTCTTTCATTGATGCGCACATCAAGCATCTCCTCGACCGCATCAGCGATGCTTTCGATATGTTGCACGTTGAGCGTCGCGATCACATCGATACCAGCCTCAAGGAGGTCCATGACATCCTCGTATCGCTTTTCGTGTGGTGAAGAACCAGGAACATTCGTGTGGGCAAGCTCATCTACCAGCACCACCTCAGGATGTCGCGCCAGTACTGCGGCGGTGTCCATCTCTTTGAACTCGCGACCTTGATAGTTCACGATTTTCTGGGGGATCACCGGGATATCGCGGATCAGCTCTTGAGTATGTGCCCGTCCGTGCGTCTCGACGAGTCCAATCACGACGTCCGTACCACGCTGGAGTCGACGCCAACCCTCGTCGAGCATGGCACACGTCTTGCCCACGCCAGCCATCGCACCGAGGTAGATCCGAAACCTACCGGCAGCCTCGACGTCGTTGCTCAAAGAGCGCTCCGCCCTCGTTGGGTCACTCTTCTCCGGCACCAACCATCACCGCCATGGATCCCTATACTAGGGGGCGGTGGCAGTAATCGCGCGTCGCATTAGGGAGAACTTTGGTCGATCAGCAGCTCTCGGCTCTGCGCTCAGCGTTGTTCTGATCGCCCTGTTTTCAATCATTCTGATACCGGTGCGATCCGATGTCCCAGCCGCGTCGATCGCGCTCATCCTCGTCGTTCCCTTGGTAACAAGCATCGCTGTTGGAGGCATTCCGGCCGGCATAATAGCGACCATCCTCGGGTTCGGTACCTATGACTTTTTCTTTATCCCCCCTTATAACACCTTGGCAGTTGGTACCGCCTCGAACTGGATTCCTCTCGGGGTCTACGCCCTCGTCGGACTGGTTACCGTCCTCATCGACCGACGTTTTAGACTCCAACGTGAACGCGCCCTGTATCATGCACGCATTCTGGCGCGACTCGCGGACCTGCCCGCCACGCTGATCAGTGAACACTCCATCGACCAAGTATGGCACACGGCGACCGAGCAGATCGTCAGGCTCGTCGACCTCAAGGGGGCTATGGTGCTGCAGCCGGACGATCAGATGCTCCGACCGAGCAATGTCGTAGGCGACGGACAGCTCGCTGCCACCATTGCCGCCGCGTTCGTTGGCTCCAAGGGGGCGGTCGCTCGTATCGGTGAGAGTACCATCGAGGGCTTTCGTGTCCGATCGTTTCCACTCTCGACACTGACCAACCACTTTGGATTTCTCATCGTCTGGAATGACGACCTTCCGAGCGTGCTCATTCAGGCCTTGGAGGTTGCGGCGAGCCAAATCTCAGCGGCACTCGAGCGAACCCAACTCCGCGAGACGCGTCTCAAGCTCGACACGCTCCAACAGATAGATGGCTGGCGGGCCTCACTGCTGCGGACGGTATCTCACGACCTTCTCACACCGCTTGCTAGCATCAAGACAGCAGTGACTGCGTTATCTGAATTTGGGAATGAGCTCGAGCCGTTGGAGCAGACCCAGCTCTTTCAAACCGCGCTCGGTCAGATTGATCGCTCAATCCAGCTGGTGAGCGACCTGCTCAACGTCACCCGAATCGAGGCTGGTGCCTTCCATCTTCAATACAAGGAGGTAGCGCTCGAGACGCTCATCGAACAGGTCGCAGCCGGGATCGACTTTCTCTCGGTGGAGTCCAAGCTTGAGCTTAGCGTGCCAAATGACCTGCCCCTTGTCAAGGTCGATGTTGGCCTACTTCGCGAAGTCATTTGGAATCTGCTCGACAACGCGGTGCGCCACTCACCCATCGGCGCTACCGTGCAGGTGCGCCTTCTAGCCACGAACGAAACCGTTAGCATCCAGGTGTCCGACTCTGGCCAGCTCGCCACCGGTGCCGACCAGGTTCGACTTTTCGACTGGTTCCACGCCATCGGAAACAGTGGTCGTAGTGGGCTCGGACTCGCTATCGCTCGGTCGTTCGTTGAGGCACATCATGGACAGTTGAGCGTCTCTGCCAGCCCTGAAGGAACTGCTTTCACCGTTGAGCTACCGCAATCACCATGACCTCGATACTCATCATCGACGACGATCCAGCCCTCTCTCGGGTACTCAGAATTGGCCTCACTGCCGCTGGTTACGACGTCACGACCGCACTTCGAGGGCTTGACGGCCTAGCGCGAGCCATCCAAGATCATCCGGATCTCCTGGTGGTCGACTTGGGCCTGCCTGACATTGACGGCGTGTTGCTGGTTGCCGAACTGCGTCGCTACCACACGAAAGGGCTCGTCGTTCTCTCTGCAGCTGGTGACGAACGCACAAAAGTCAAGGCTCTTGACCGTGGCGCCGACGACTACATCACCAAGCCATTTGGCCTGAGCGAGTTTGAGGCTCGGCTTCGGGCCCTTGAGCGACGAATGGAGCCGGCTGCGCCTACCTCCTCGTTGCTCGAAGCGGCACCAGGGTTGACGATCGACTTGGCGAAGCGTGTCGTAGTGGACGAACTCCAGGGTGAGATTCGGCTCACCCCGCGCGAGTTCGATCTCCTACGCTTTCTGGTAGAGAATCGGCATCGCCTCTGTACCCACCAACTACTTCTCACGAACATTTGGGGTCAGGGCTACGATGACGCCCATCACGTCCGTGTGTATGTCAATCGCCTCCGCACCAAACTCGGTCCAGCCGCTCGATATCTGCGCTCGCGGGCCGGAATGGGCTACCTTTGGGAGGATGACTCTCCCTAATCTCCCCGGCACCGGGCAACGGACCTGCTGCTGCTCGAGCGGATGCCCGCTGCATTCTGTGCCCTAAGAATCTAAAGTTGCGGAGCGGTGGTCGTTTCAGCCATCTTGTCCGACAACAGTCGCGGTAGCCGGCCACGAGGGCGCAGAGGTCGATCACGACGAGCAGCATCCTCCAGGAGTGTTAGGCCATGGAGTCCTGGGAGGCAAGCGAACTTACGATCTGCCGGGTCCGCGAACAGATACGACGCCATATAGGCTTCCTCGCCATCTGGCACGACCCCACTGCCAACTGGAGACCAGAATTTGGTCAGTGCAAACCGTGCGAGTCGCTGCGCTCGCCGATTTCCCTCAAGGCGAGAGCGAGCCTCATGCTCATAGAAGTCCAGGTAGCGGCCCTCCTGTTTCATGATTCGACGAACGAGTTCGGTAAGCACCGGGTGCTCTGCTTTGGCTATCATTCTCGAGTAGGCAGCCTGTGCCGTCAGCTCGTTGATCGCGCCCCAGCACATCTGAATGACCACTGAGCCCTCCGCTACGAGCGAGCCAATGTTGAAGGTCAACAGTCCCAACTCGTCGAGCCACCTGCGGTCACGGCGACGACGGTATGCCGACTCTTTGGCGCCGGACTGTTGGTGCACTTCAAGGATCCTACCAAGCACCTCGCCGTGTCAAGACTCCTCGTAATTGCAACAAGCCAAGAACGCCGTAACCTTAGGATCCCGGTGGGCACTCGTTGCAAGGATCTCTCGAAGATAACAGATGTGTGGCTCTCGACATCGCACATATAACGCAAACACCGGAGAGTCTCAGGAACAATTAACTGCTAACGGCTTTGTGAGAAACACGCTGAAATCGATTCCCTCTACATCCAGTCGAGCTGAACGCTCAACGATTGAACGACTTGATACCGTCATAACTGCCATTCGCTCCTCACGGTCAACAAGGATGTGATCGCGGCGGGCACACCTCGCCCCGGGTCCGTCATGGGCGAGGAAGAGCAGCCGAGGGCGGTCTCCGTCGCCCCTAACACTACCAAGACATGAACCCCATCACGGAGGCGCAGCCTCCTGGCCCACGCACACCGCCTCGCTTGGGTGTCTAACCTCACCGGGCTGGGCACGTGATGTCGGCGATGTGGAGGCGCCAAGTTGTGCTCTTGGCTACACGGTCCAGGTAGCGACATGGTG
>JAJZXI010000022.1 GCA_021806545.1 Actinomycetes bacterium
ACCTGGGTCCAGGAGGTCGTACCACAAGGATCCCTCACGTCGACAGCCCCTGATTCACGCGAGGGGGAATCCGGTCCGTGAATCATCTCCGCCAAGCGCAACACGATGGAGAACGATGTTGGCAGTGATGCGCGAATAGGCAAAGCTCAGGACGGTTCCGGGACGACGTGGCCCAGATCAAAACCTGGGATGCCTAGAGCCGGCCCAATATCCGCTCGGCGGTGGCCTTACCATGTTCGATACAGGATGCGACGCCGACCCCGCGGTAGGCTGCACCGACAAGGCTAACATTGTCGGCTTCGATCTCCCCAAGGCTCTCGAGCATCGCGCCGTGCTGTGGCCCATATTGGGGAAGGGCATTCTCCCACCGCTTCAGTACCGCATCACCGGTGGATGCATCGATGCGCAGGATTGAGGTGACGTCTGTTCGCACACGCTGAATTATCTCCTCGTCGGTCATCAGCCAGGCTCGTTCATCGCCGTGACGACCGAGAGAGCATCGAACAAGGTAGGCATCGGGGAGTCGGTGATGCTCCCATCGATCCGAGATGCACGTGAGAGCGGTGATGAGATGCTCGTCGCTGCGCGGAACCACACATCCTGGAATTGCAGATCGTCTGTGTGGTTGTGGAGGTAGTGCCAGGGTCACGGTGATGACGGATGCATATTCGACGCTCCTGAGGAGCTCCGCCTGATGCACAAACGTTGGGAAGAGGAGCTGGGAGGCTTGAGGGGCAGGAAGAGCGACCACGACGTGTCTGCTGGACCACGAGTCGTCATCGCTGTTGACGACCCAGCCTGCGGGGCTCCGGTGCAGAGACCTTGCGGGTGTAGCGGTCCGAAGATCCGCGACAGGGGAAATGGCACTGGTCAGCGCATCAACCAGAGTCGTCAGCCCTCCCGGAGCGAAGGTGCCGAGTCCCCCTCGGCTCGTCGTTCGTGGACGCCTTCGGAGCCCCATCAGGAGCGAGCGGTGCTGCTGTAGCGCTTGAAAAAGTGGAGGAGTCGCGTACTTGGCCGATAGATATCGAGTGTCGCCAGCGTACATGCCGCCGATGAGAGGTTCTACAAAGTTCGTGAGCACCTCGGCTCCAACCCGGCTTATCACCATGTCTGCAACAGTGGATGCCGCAGTGAACTCCTTCCTGGGGAGGACGAGGTCCCCTGATGCGCGGAGCATTCCATGGAGTGACAACATCGGGCTCCGGGCGAGGGATACCGGTGAGACAGGTACGCCGGATATCAGCCCCGGGGGGACCGCGCAGATCGAACCTCGGTGGTAGATGCCTGTTGTGCCGTTGGTCGGATAAGCAAGGGCGTCCGCAAGTCCCAATTCCTCACACAATTTGCGCACAGCGCCGGACGCGGTGAGAAGGGCATCGGGGCCGACATCGATAGGGTGATTGCCCAGGATATTGGCGCTTTGAATCTTGCCACCGGGCGCTGCTCCTGCCTCCAGGAGCGTTACGGTAATTCCCGCACGAGAACGGATGAGTTCATGCGCGACCGTCAACCCGGCGATGCCGCCTCCAATGATGACCACGTCAATGCTGTGAGAATCTTTCGTCATCGTACCGGTGGACCTCGCATCTCTGAGTGGCTACGCGTGCGCGGTCACCTTCGCCCCCGTGGCTCCTAGAGCCGTTCGCCTCTCGCCTGTGAAGCCGATAATTCTATCTCCTGAGACCCTTCGCTCCTGTCTGGGGAAACCGGATTGGTCGATCTCCTGAGCTTGCGGGGGCCCTTTTGCCATCCTCTCCTCGGGTACCTTGAAGGTGGGATCGCTGACCTGTGAGGCCTCAATGACGGCATCGCATGCTCGCAAGCGTCTGGGACTGGTCCGCCGTCGGCGGCTGAGAGAAGGAGATCGTCGAGCACCGTTCGGGTCCGGTGTCGGTCTTCTCGAGGCATGCGAGCAAGATCAGGCGGATTTGGAGGTGCTCCGAAGCGCGACGGTAGACTACAGGGCGAGTAACTGATCCATGAAGAGGGGCAGATGGGCAGGAAGAAGTCTGAATTGCCTCGTATTCGGAGGATCCCAGCACAAGCGCTCTTTTGTCATGCACCGAGTCCGTTGGGCTCAGTGGCTCGTCAAATGTCGTTCGATCCTGGTTCGACAGCGATTGTTGGAGCCAGTTGATGACGTCCCCGCCGAGCCCGTTTCGCCTTCGAGATCAGCGTGCTCGTCCATCGGGCACCGAGCTTGCTCCTCGATGGCGAGGTATTCTCCATCTTTGCGCGCTCGCGGTGGCGTTACCGGCCAGTGTCGCACTGATGGTGCGAGATGGGATAAACATCGGCGTCGTTGTCTATGTACTCGGGCTGATTGCCCTTTACGCAATTAGCGCCGGCTACCACCTGCTACCGGTATCATCGAGCACTCGGGTTCGGCTGCGCCAGGCCGATCGTGCGATGATCTACCTGTTCATCGCTGCCTCTGCCACGCCGTTCTTCCTCCTGGCTGGGACCGGATGGCTCTTTGACCTCGCTCTGGTTGGGGTTTGGCTTGGTGGAACCAGTTGTGCGGTGCTTACATGGATTGGCATCATGCCAAAGGGTGTTATCGGGGGTTTGGCCTACCTCGTTCTTGGCTGGCTCGCGGTGATCACCCTGCCACAGGCGATACATAACCTGAACATGACCGAGATCGTCCTTTTTTTGATCATGGGACTGATGTACAGCGTGGGTGCTGGTGTACTCGGGTTGCGGTGGCCTGATCCCGTCCCCAAGGTCTTCGGCTACCATGAGGTCTGGCATGCAATGGTCGTCCTTGGGAGTGCCTGCTACTTCGTCGTCGTCTGGTCGCTAGCCTCACCTCACCACGGATAGCTGATCGCTCAACGTCTCCAACGCAGTTCGCATGCGGACAGTGGTCCTGTACCATCGGCGACTCGGTATGTGTGATAGCGTTGGCTGTTTTGAGATTTTCGAACACTTTGGGACAAGGCGTGCCAGTCCCGATTTGGCGACCCGTGCTCGCTAGGGTGGTGCTATCAGGAATCGGGTGTTATGCCAAGGAGGGAACTCAGGCCTTGTGCTACCTTCGCGGTGATCTCGGTAGAGGTCATTCCGACCTGTACGTCGAGCAGCCTGGTAGCAACGGTGATCGTCGGGCGGTTCCATGGTAGGTGGAGCATCGGAGTTCGGCGACCGAGGGGCCACGCTTGGTCGGTGTTCTTGATCGCGGCCAAGAGGATGGGAGTTGCATAGCGAGCACTCATGATGCCCACCCCGCGCTCGAGCTCCCCTAATCCGCTCGGTCGCTGCGACAGGGGGACAATGCGCCCCTCTGGGGCGATAGTGATGACACCCCCGTCGTGGAGAATCTGGTGGGCTCTCTTGAGAGCCACCACCGCGCTGCGTCCGTGACCTGCTGGAATCGCCCCCACCAGTCTCAGTGCTCGGCCGAGGAGCGGTCGGTCAAAGAAGTCTCCTCGCACAAAGGTGCGTGGATACATGCCCCACCGTCGGAAGGCGACGGCCCCGACAAAGAAGTCCAAGAGGCTACGGTGATTACTCGCTATGATCACGCCCCGACCTTTGAACGACTCAAGGTTTGCCTCATCGATGTCTACCCTTGCGATAACCAAGAATGCGATGGGTGCCAGGGTTGAACAGATCGCAAGGGCAGCCCTATGGGCGCGTACTCCTCTCACCAACATGGGAGGCACCTGTCGTGGAGGCGCATGACTATCATCGCAAAAACCTCTCTTAGTCTACGCGGATGTGCGGTGCGAATCGCGGGGGCGATGAGGCGCCCTCTTCGTCGACGGACTGGTTCACGTGAAGGCTCCGTTGATCGGTGCGAAACGCTCCACAATGACGACGCATGCGTACGCACTCGTGTTGTGGGGCTTTGCGTCCAACTCGGTATTCTGGGCCGGACCCGGAGAGGCGGAGCTGTGCTGAGTCGAGAGCTGCCCATGGCCCATCTGCGTGGTTGCGCTCCGGTGAGAGTCGGACCGTGGGCGGTCGGCGAAGCATCATCGACGGGGGTGTTTCGGCTGCGCATTTGGCGTCAGCGCCTCGTCTCGGGGATCTCGTTCATCTCGTCAAGGGGGTGAAGCGAGTGATCCGGCGATTGTTCGTCCTTGGCTGTGCTACGCTCTACACTGGCGGCGGGGGGCAGTGGACGCCAAGTCAGATCTGAGACCATAGCGAAATGGCTTGTCTTACGCTTCTCCTGAACGAAAGGGTGAAATCGAGCGTGTATCACCCGAGCGTGGTGCACCTGATTCTTCGTGAAAGGTAAGCGTGAGATGGCTTCAATTGTTCTCGAGAATGTCACCAAGACATACTCGAACGACTACTGCGCAGTGAAGGACTTGAACCTGGCCGTGAACGATGGAGAGTTCATGGTCCTTGTGGGTCCGTCGGGCTGCGGCAAGACGACGGTACTCAGAATGGTCGCCGGACTCGAGGATATCTCCTCTGGGAATCTCCTGATGGGAGATCGGCTGGTGAACGATCTCGAGCCCAAGGACCGCGACATGGCGATGGTGTTCCAGAGCTATGCCCTGTATCCTCACATGACGGTAGCTGAGAACATCGGCTTCGCTCTGCGGATGAAGAAGCTTCCCAAGCAGCAGGTTCGCAAGCGAGTAGAGGCCGCAGCCGAGATACTCGGCCTCACCGGCCTCTTGGATGCCAAGCCGAAACAGCTCTCGGGAGGGCAGCGCCAGCGAGTCGCTATGGGTCGAGCTATCGTGCGCGAGCCGAGTGCATTCCTGATGGACGAGCCATTGTCGAACCTCGATGCCAAATTGCGAGTCAAGATGCGTGCAGAGGTGAAGAGAATTCAGGCTCAGCTGGGGGTGTCGACGATCTACGTCACCCACGACCAGATGGAGGCCATGACGATGGGGGATAGGGTCGCCGTGCTACGGGACGGTCTCCTTCAGCAGTGTGATACCCCGCAGAATCTCTACGACAATCCGGTGAGCCAGTTTGTGGCCGCCTTCATCGGATCTCCCGCTATGAATCTCTACGAGGCCAGCCTCTTGGACGGTGCGCGAGCGCTGCGCCTTGGGTCCCAGGTCCTTGAGCTGCCCGAGTCCGTTCGGATATCGCGCCCCTCGCTCGTTCGCTATGGAGGGAGGCGGATTACCGTTGGTATCCGGCCGAACGACCTTCGTGTGGCGACCCAGAGCGACGGCTTCACCTTTACGGCACAGGTGGTGCTGCTCGAGGCGCTCGGCGCCGAAGTTCTGGTGCACTTCACCGTGGACGCGACCGCAGCCAAGATCGAGGGCGCTGTGGAGGACGACGATGAGATTCTGATTGGGGGAGGCGAGGGAGTGGCGCGCGTTGAGCCGGACCTCCCTGTCCATGTTGGCGAGCGGCTGGTGCTGTCGCCGGACTTCGAGCACCTGCATTTCTTCGATCCGACGACAGGGCTTGCAGTGGGGAAAGGGCCGCTCACGCCGTAAGTTGGGCAGGCTGCGCAAGAAATTTTGCAAAGATGCACACACGGGCGTGGCAGTTGTGATAACGTTTCGTTACTTTGTTGGGGGGCATTGCTTAAGCGATTAAGCATCAGGGCTCGCGCAGCAACAAGGTTTGGGGGGAGCAATTTTGAACTCGAAGAGTGAAGATGGAGGCCAGCGCTTAAGCGGTTCATCACGTCCGATCCACGACGGTGATGGGAAGCGGCGAGTGCCACAAATTGAGGACGTAGCTCGTGAAGCTGGGGTCTCGATCGCTACAGTCTCCTACGTGCTCAATGAGCGAGGGCGGGTGTCTGCGGCCACGCGAGAACGGGTGCGCAAGGTCATCCAGGATCTCGGCTATGTCTCGAGTGCACGCGGGAGGTCGCTGGCGTTGGGGCAGTCCCAGACCGTCGGTTTGTTCGCCAGCCAGGACATGGTCAACTCCGAGGGCTTTGCACCGCTCGTGAGCAGTCTCACGTTGGCACTTCTCGACAAGGGATATCATCTCCTCCTCCTCGGTGGTGAGGTCACCGGCGGCGTGAGCTCACTTCGCGAGGTAGCGGACTCCGGTCGAGTGGACGGGGTGGTGGTGATGGCTCTCGACGGGGAGGCGCTTGGCTGGGAGTCGTCGATCCATATTCCACTGGTGCTGCTCGGGCCGGGGGCATCGGGTTTCGCCAGGGTCGACGTCGATCATGGCGCGGCGGCGCAGCTGGCGGCTAAGCACCTGTTGGACCTGGGCCATCGACAACTCGGTCTGGTTGCTTACCCGTCGGCTCTTGCGGAGCTATGGGAGCGCGCCTGTCAGGGCGTGGTCACCGATGCATCGGGCACCCTGGTGACGATCTCGGGGTCTCGCGGTTTTCGCGGAGGCTACGAGGCTGCCAAGTCACTGCTGACCGGCATTGGGAGGCCAACTGGCCTCATTGTGCTAGACGATGCAATGGCCGAAGGTGCCATCGCCGCGGCCGGTGATCTGGGGATCGGTGTGCCCGAGCGACTCTCGGTCATCGGCTATGGCAACACCCATCATGGGGCGCAGGCGTTTCCCCCGATCACGACCATCTCACCCCACTGGGAGGCCCTAGGGAGTGTGGCTGGGCTCACCATACTGGATACCCTTGAGGGCCAGAGCCCGGCGGGCGGGGTCGTGGAGCCTACGTTAGTGGTGCGAGAGTCAACGGCACCGGCTGGATCGTTTGCAACACCCGAGGTCGACATGGACGAGCCGGTCATCAAGTCGGGGCCTGCCTTCGCACTCTGGTCGAAGCAGTTGAGCATGAGCCCAGCCAGTGGGCGCCACGGGTTGTACATGGGCGACACCCGCATGATCTCGCTGTATCAGGTGAGAGCCGATGGTAGGCCGCTGACGCCTGCGGCGGTCGAGCACGATGGTGGCCAGATTCGCGCGAGCTACATCACCAAGACGGCCGCCTCCACCTTCCGGATGATGCGAAGGATCACCATTGCTCCCGATGAGCTGGTTGATGAGTGGAGTTGGAACTGGTGGGGTCCCGTATTTCCCGTGGTCATCGAGCTTTCGGTCGCGTCGGACTTTCAAGACATCTTCGCGGTGCGTGGCATGACCCCCGGGGGGCATGGAACGGTGGTCTCGCGCTCGGATACATCGGCGATCGACATCATCTACGAGGGCCGTGATGAGATTCGAAGATCGGTCCGCATCGGTGTGGACCGGGTTCCAGCGCAGTTGACGGATTTCGGATGGTCATGGAGCCTGCCGGTCGAGCCATCGAGCGGAGCTCTTACGATCACCACGAACTGGTCCAATCCTGTCATCTCCTTGATACCCTCGAGAGAGATACCCTGGCCGCTGGTGGAGATACGCGATGCCGATTGGACCGGCGCCCTTCGTCGCGCACATGAGGATCTCGCGATGCTGGCCACGGTTTACGAGGGGGGGCTCGCCCCGATGGCGGGGTTACCCTGGTTCGGCACCCTCTTCGGGAGGGACGCGATCATTACTGGATTAGAGACACTGGCATTTGCGCCCGAGCTCTCCATCGGGGTTGCCAGAGTCTTAGCTCGCCTGCAGGGTACGCAGGTAAGCCTCGAGACCGAGGAGGAGCCCGGGAAGATCATTCATGAGCTCCGCCTGGGGGAGATGGCGCGGGTAAAGGAGATTCCCTTTGGGCGTTATTACGGCTCCGTCGACGCGACGCCTCTCTTCGTAACCCTGGTGGCACGCACCTGGCGCCGCACCGGAGACCGATCGTTCCTCAATGAGATGCTGCCGGCGGTTGAGCTCGCAGTCGAATGGATCAGAACGCAGCGCAATGAGGAGGGTCTGTTCGAGTTTCACCCGAGGAACGCGGAGGGACTCCTGGTCCAGTCCTGGAAGGACTCCTCGGACTCCATGGTCTTTGCAGATGGCTCCCACGGGGCCCCGCCGCTTGCGGTGGCCGAGGTGCAGGGGTACGTCTATCAGGCCTTCAAGGCCTTGGCGATGACGTATCGGTCGATCGGACGAGTCGAGGAGGCCGAGGATCTCGAGCTCGAAGCCGAGTCGGTCCAAGTGGCGTTTCATGAGGCGTTCTGGCTCAAGGATCGTGACTACTACGCGCTGGCGGTCGACGGCATCGGGCGACAGCTCGATTCGCTCTCGTCGGATCCTGGACAGTGTCTTTGGAGCGGGATAGTACCCAAGCGGTATCGTGAGCCAACCCAACGACGGCTGCTGTCACCGGCGCTCTTTTCGGGATGGGGAATCCGAACGCTGGGCTCCTCTGAGTCGGCCTATGACCCCTATAGCTACCACCGGGGTAGCGTCTGGCCCCATGACACGGCTCTGATCGCAGCGGGGCTGCGAGCCAGTGGCGATCTGCTCGGTGCGGGACGGGTGGCGCGCGCGCTGTTGGATGCCGCCGCATTGTTTCCCCAGCATCGCCTGCCCGAACTCTTCTCCGGAGAGGAGAGGGGAAACAGGGGCCCGTTCCCGTATCCGGGGGCGTGCTCTCCGCAGGCCTGGGCAGCGGGGGCGGTCTGGCAGGTGACGGCGACGCTGCTGGGGCTCGAGGTGGATGCCATCGAGCGGATCGTCTCGCTGTCGCCGCTCGAGATCGCGAGGACCCATCCGATTCGGATCCGAGGTTTGCCAGTCGCGGGTTCTCTGGTGGATATCGAGTGGGATGCAGGTCAGGTGTCCTGCTCCGAGCTCCCCGAGGGTTGGTGCATCGAGACCGCCCCGCTGTAACGGGGAGATCGGCGACGGTTGACAGGGTTATTGAGCAGTTATTTGAACCTTAGTAGTCATTGAGTATCTCCTAATGGGAGGAAAGGAAGTAGACGGTGAACAGAGTTATTCGCAGATTAGCGCAGGGGTCGGTTTCCCTATCGTGCCTGACATTGCTGTTGGCGGCGTGCGGGGGGACATCGAACGCCTCATCGTCATCGAGCAGTGGGCCAGTGACGATCACCCTCTCAGGGTGGACATCATCCCCAGTAGAGGCGCAACTCTTGCAGAAGGACCTGAGTGGCTTTAGCAAGGTGTACCCAAATATCCATGTGAATTACCGGCCCATATCGGGGTCCGGCAGCAACTATGAATCGGTGCTGCGTACGAGATTTGTCGCCGGCAATGCCCCTGACGTCATCTACGTCAATAACGGAGGTGAGTCGAGCACATTCATGGCGGATCATGTGTTGGTTCCGCTGAACTCCTACATCAAGGCATCGCATTTCTCAATCGGTGATTTCTACCCCAGTGCCTTGGCGCTGTTCGAGAAGGGCGGTAAGATCTACGGAATACCCAAGGACCAGTCGCCGCTGGCGCTGTTCTACAACACGGCCATGTTCAAGAAGGCAGGGATCAAGAGCCCTCCGACCACTTGGGCCCAGCTGGCTGCTGATGCGAAGATCCTCACTAATCCGTCCCAACATGTCTATGGTCTGATCAACTCGGTGCAAGAGCCACGGTGGGCCGAGTTCTTGTATCAGAGTGGTGGTGGCGTGATGAACTCGACGATGTCGAAGTTCACCCTCACGAGTCCGGCCTCGGTCAAGGGTTTTCAGTTCTTCGTAAACCTGTATCGCCATGGTTATGCCACCGTGCCCACCAGCGTTGGAGCGAGCTGGGGCGGGCAGGCCTTTGGCATGGGCAAGGCTGCGATGGTGCTGTCTGGGGACTGGTTGGTCCCGTTCTTGAACCAGACGTATCCAAAGATTCACTTCAATACCGCGGTGCTTCCTTCTGGTCCGGTGAGCAACATCTCGCTGACGTTTCCCGTGGCCTATGCCATCACCAAGGACTCGAAGCATCCGGGAGCATCCTGGAAGCTGATCTCTTATCTGACCAGCCAAAGTGGTATGACACGGTGGATGAATCTGGGACTGGCACTTCCGACACGCAAGTCACTCGTGAACCTGCCGTACTATAAGAGTCATCCGGTGACCGCCGGACTGCTACAGCAGCTGCCCCATACCATTGCTTGGACGTTTCCTCCAGGATTCGTTCAGTATTCTTCAACGACCATGGTGGACCAGGCTACGTTGGCCATCGAAGGCAGGGAGTCTGCCGCGCAGGCGTTGGCGAATATGCAAAAGGCTGGGCAGGCGATATTGAGTTCCCAGGGATAGCTCAGAGTAGGATTTCGTGACGGTACTTACTACCTCCAAGGCCCCTGCCGCGGCGCCACCGCAGCGCAGCGGTAGGGGCTCCCTGCGATTGTTCAAGCCATCGAGAAGAGCACGAGACGCGCGTATTGGCTTCGCGATGACGCTTCCGGGTGTTGCGATACTCTTCCTGTTCACGCTTGGACCAGCCCTGTATGCCTTCTACCTGAGCCTGTTCTCCTGGTCGCTGCTCAATCATATGCATTATGTTGGTCTGTCGAACTTTGGATTCCTGTTCACGTCGCATCTGTTTTGGACCGCGGTCGCCAACACCGTTACCTTTGCGCTGGTGGTAGTTCCCACACAGACGATCGTGGCGCTGTGCATCGCGGTGTTGTTGAATCAGAACTTACCGGCCAAGGGGTTCTTCCGGCTCGCGTTCTTCTTCCCCGCCGTGAGCTCGTCGGCGGTGATATCGATAATATTCATGTGGATCTACAACAAGTTCGGAATTCTGAATGGGTTTCTCAGTATTATCGGTATCCACGGACCCAACTGGTTGGCGAATCCGTTGTTCGCGCTCAAGGCCATCATGATCATGAATATCTGGACGACATCCGGATACTTCATGGTGGTATTCCTCTCGGGCTTGCAGGCAATACCGCAGAATATCTACGATGCTTCGCAGATGGATGGTGCAAGTGCGTGGCAGCGATTCATTCATATCACCGTTCCCTTGCTTCGCCCGACGACCTTCTTCGTGGTGATCATGGGCATGATCGGTACCCTGCAGATGTTCGATCAGTCGTTTATCCTGTCCGGTGGGACGGGGGGGCCACTGCACTCGACGACCACGATCGTATTGCTGATTTACCAGTACATCTTCAGCTATGGGAAGGTCGGTTATGGCGCGGCGGCGACGGTTCTCTTGTTCGTGTTGACGATGGGGATCACCTTAGTGGTGACGAAGTGGCTTGGGAAGCCGATCGAGTATTAGGTATGATGATGCAAAATTCAAGGCGAAGAACACGGCGTATCAGGCGCCATATTTCACGGTGGCTCTACCTGGCCATTCTCACCATGGGTGCGCTGGTGATGTTCATACCGTTCGCATGGAGCCTTTCGACGTCCCTGAAGCCATTGTCGGAGTCACTGGTCTATCCCCCGGTGTGGATCCCCCATGTCTTTGACTGGGAGAACTATGTCAAGATCTGGCATCTTGTTCCGCTGGCACGGTGGTTTGGCAACAGTGCCATCGCCGCCATTGGGGTGACGATTGGCAATCTGGTCTGTGACTCCATGGCCGGCTACGCACTTGCGCGCGTTCAGTTCCGTGGTCAGCGGTTGATGTTCATTGGCGTGCTGGCGATGTTGATGGTGCCATTCCAGTCGGTTATGTTGCCGGTATACATTCTGCTGCGCGCCTTTGGCCTGCTCGACAACTATTACGGGCTGATCATTCCGCTCGCGGTGCAAGCGGTTGGCATCTTCTTGATGCGCCAGGCCTTCTTGAATTTGCCGAGCGATCTCGAGGATGCCGCGATTATGGATGGGGCCGGCAGGTTTCGAATGTTTTGGCAGCTCAGCCTTCCACTCGTGCTCCCGTCATTGTTGACTCTCGCTTTGATCTCGTTCATGTTGTCATGGAACAACTTCCTCTTGCCATTGCTGGTTGCGAGCAGACCGCATCTTTGGACGGTTCCCCTTGGTGTGGTCATGTTTCAACAGGAGTACTTCGTCAACTGGCCATATCTCATGGCCGCGGCGGTGATGACGACGATTCCGGTGGCAGTCATCTTTCTCGTCTTCCAGAAGTGGTTCGTCCGTGGAATAGCTACGACCGGCATGCGCTAGTGCGGCGGTCCAAGGGCGTACCCCATGGCATCTCGGACAGCGGTCACCGGGGCACACGAGAGATTTTGGCCCGAGGCGAAGCCACCGGTGAGTGACGCATGACCGTGGGCGATAGCTTCGCTCGTCATCATAGGTAGGTTCGCCAATTGGATCAAGTGCTAGTCGACGACTTGGGATCGTGGTTGGGTGGTCCCATTGCGCATTCTCAAGGTTGAGAGGCGTGTTTTGTCAGTTTGACTTTGAACGCTGGAAAACGTTGTTGTGGTGTCCCTATTTTCTTTTGTCGAAGTTCGTTTGGGCTGAGCGCTCGACAGCGGTGAGCGTGGGTAGCATTCGCGCGGAGCCTGCGACGCGGTGGAGGCGTCGTCTGTCACCTGGGGATGCTCGTCGAGGCTCATACCCTCGTGCTCTGGCTTCGTATCACCCAGTGCTGTTCTTGTCTGGTCGGCCAACTCCACTCCGACGCGTCTCTGAGATGGTCGGTGCCCTTTGAGCGGAGCCGCACCGATCGAGGGGGCGATGGCCTTCGCGGTGCGAGCGCCATCGCCCCTGAGTCCCGTTCAAGGGGCGATCTCTTCTAAGGCCATGCCCTTTGTCTTGACACCGAACTGGGCGATGATGGAGGCGACGATCAGAAATCCAGAGATCAGCACCACGGCCTCTACCTTGTTCACGTGCGGCAGGATCGGCGCGATGATCAATATACCGAGACCTCCACCGAGGTGGCCGATCCCGTCCACAATAGCGAACCCGGTCGTTCTGGCGCGTGTCGGAAAGTTCTCGGTAGTCCAGGTGTAGGCCATGGGAACCCAAAGGTTGAACCCGGCGAACAGGATTGCCGATCCGAGGAAGGAGAGTCCGACATGGTCGCCGGCCAGGGCGATAAAGAGTGCTCCCACCAGGGTCAGGACTGCGGAGATTGGCATCCATACCTTGCGCTCGAGGCGGTCGCCGAAGATGGCGGCGAACACGACACACGCGATAAATCCAAAGGTTCCAATAGCCGCGATCATTCCGGCTTCCGGTGGGGCAAACTTGAGGGTCACCAAGAATGAGGTCAGCCCGGACGCGACGGCGTAGACGGTCACGTAGGCGAGGAGCCACACCACCAAGAGCAGGATCGTTCTCCTCCGGTAGATGGCAGAGGAGAAGATCGTTGTGTAGCTCGAGAATGTGTGACGAATGTCGGATGTCTCCAGAGATGCGCGTGCGATCGCGCGGTCGTTTTGGGTGAGTTCTGGCAGGCTGGCGGTGCGTGAGGCGCGCTTCTCCATGCGTGAGACGATGCGCTCGGCCTCCTCGACCCTCCCTTGGCCCACGAGCCAACGTGGAGACTCAGGGAGCTGGAATCTGAGCGAGAGTCCAACCAGGGCTAGCGCAGCACCGATGAAGTACATCACCCGCCAACCGTCGGTAAAACTTGGGCCCGCCATGGCGAAGGGGAGTCCTAGTGGGAATTTCGTGCTTGGTGTTGTCAGCAAGAGGCCAAGCCAGATGCCAAAGAAGGCACCCAGCGCGGACATGAGGAAGATGATCGAGGTAAATCTGGCTCGCTGCCTCGAGGGTGCTACCTCGTTGATGTAGGTATTCACGATGGCCAGATCGGCTCCAATGCCCAGGCCGGTGATCAACCGAGCGATATCGAAAGCTACCAGATTGTTGGTGAATCCGGTGACCGCTGATCCAATCCCGGTTATGAGCATGGTGACCAGCAACATGTCTCTGCGCCCGAAGCGATCCGCAAGTGGTGATAGCAGGAGCGTTCCAATCACGTAGCCGACAAGGTTGAGAGTGACCGCCAGCCCCAAATAGTCGATTGACGAGGCAGTTGCTGGGGTGCAGCTGCGAACAATCTCGGTGCAGGTCTCGATGAACGATACGTTGATGTCAAAAATGTCAAAGAACGTAAACAGGAAACCGACACCGATGACCCCAATGAAGAGCCAGCTGAGCGACCAGATCGGGATTCGGTTCAGCCTGGCTACCACCTCGGCGCCTGTCTCCTTGGACGTTGTATTTGATTCGTCTAACAATTCATCCCCCTTATTACCGTGGAGTCACCACGTCAGCAACACCGCGCCGAGCTCGAGTGTGCGCTTAACGCACAGCCGAACGTAGTGCGTACACCGCATTGTAGCAAAGGTTGGCGGGGTCGTGGGGGCAAAAGTGATATTGGTGGTTAGAGGTGCTCTTCAGAACCGAGCATTGCTCGGGTGTCTTCGCCCGGTCGCCAGCGCGAGATCGTGCTCGATCAGCCGAGCGGTGGTGCGCAGCGGCTCCAGGAAACGTGCGATAAGGTCCGCGGGGTCACCGACGATCGCCGAGGACGAAACGTTCAAGGCGGCGATAGCTCTGCCCTGGGTGTCGCGGATTGGCACCGCGATCGAGCGGAGCCCGTCCTCTAACTCCTGATCGGTCAGGGCGTAGTCCTGGGTGCTGATCTGGGTCAGAATCTCGCGTAGCTGATCGCGGTCGGTTACCGTTCGTTGCGTCAAGGGCTCGAGTTTGGCGGACTCGAGAAAGGCATCCAGGTCCGCCGACTCGAGCTGGGCCAACAGGACGCGACCCATGGAGGTGGCGAAGGCAGGAAACCGAGTGCCGACCGAAATGGATGCGCGCATGATCTTCTTGGTCGGTACGCGAACCACGTAAACGATGTCGAACTCGTCCAAGACACCCAGGGAGGAGGACTCATGTACCTGTGCGACCAGGTTCTGCACATGATTCTCGGCGATCTCAGTGAGACTCTGACTCGACAGGTAGGCGTATCCGAGCTTCAATATCCTTGGCGTCAGCCAGAATACTCTCCCATCCGTCGTCGCGTAACCGAGCTCCACGAGTGTCAAGAGCATGCGTCGCGTGGCAGCTCGGGAGAGCCCGGTCACCGTGGCCACCTCCGATACGGTCGCCTCCTTACGCTCCGGGCCAAAGCTGGATATGACCTCGAGGCCCTTGGCCAGCGATCTCACAAAGTCCGAGTTGCGCGTGTCTGGCCCCTCCATCACACCTCCTGCTCTTTAGCCAAGCCTAAAGCACCGAGCGGGCCATCACTGACCGAGCGATGTGCTATATTTGGTCGTATAGAGGGCGAGCGTGCGCATAGCGTACACCATGGGCCCCCGGGGAGGAAGATGTCCAATTACCATACGAGAGTCACGATTATCGGCTCAGGACCTGCGGGGCTGGTGCTTGGGCACCTGCTTTCGCTGGCGGGCATCGACAACCTGATCCTGGAGCGTCGATCGAGGGAGTACGTCGAGGCACGCGTGCGAGCGGGTGTGCTCGAGCGTGCGAGCGTGAGCCTCCTGGAGTTGGCCGGGGTTGGGGACCGCTTGAGGCGGGAGGGGTTGGTTCACGAGGGGATCTATCTGCAGTTCAACGGAGGCCGTCATCACATCGACTTCCGGGAGTTAGCCGACGGCGCGGTCACGGTGTACGGTCAACAAGAGGTGGTCAAGGACCTGATAGCGGATAGGCTCGCACACGGGTGGCCCACCGTCTTTGAAGCTGAGGCGACCACGATCGCGGATGCAGACTCCTTGGGGCCGCGGGTACTCTTTCGCCAACAGGGTGATGAGCACAGCGTTACCTCAGCGTTCGTAGCGGCTTGCGATGGCACCCACGGGATTGGACATCGGTCGATACCCACGCTCACGACCTACACGCTTGACTACCCCTATGCCTGGCTCGGGATCCTTGCTCGAGCGAGACCAGGTACCGATGAGCTGGTGTATTCCTACTCGGATCGGGGGTTTGCGCTGTACTCGATGCGCTCTACGAGCGTGTCGCGGCTCTATCTGCAGGTGCCGGCGGGGGAGGATCTCGGCGGCTGGAGTCATGATCGGATCTGGGCTGAGCTCAAGGCGCGCCTCGAATCACCAGGTCTTGTCGTCAACGAAGGTAGCATTACCGAGGTTGGTCTGACTCCGATGCGATCGACCGTGTCGACCCCGATGCGATTCGGCAATGTGTTCTTGGCGGGCGATGCCGCCCATATCGTTCCCCCAACGGGTGCCAAGGGTCTCAATCTCGCGCTCCAGGATGCGCTCGAGCTCGCCAGTGCGATTATCGAGTCGGTCTACGAGCACGACGCAGCCGGCCTGGAGGGATATTCTGAGCATTGCCTTGGCCGCGTTTGGCGAGCGCAACGCTTCGCGAACTACATGACTCGTCTGTTGCACCTCGACTACGCAGCTGACGAGTTCGCTCGTCAGCTGCAGCTGGCCGATCAGCGCGGGGTGGTTGACTCGATGGCAGAGGCAACCTCGCTGGCCGAGCGCTATGTTGGCCCAGCACTGGACGCGAGATCGGAGAGGATTGTCAAGTGGTTTCGGTAGAGCTACGGTCAAAGGGAGGTACGCGTTGGCAAGGTTGATCCCACTTGCCACCGCGATCGCAGAGTTGGTGGCTCCCGGTTCGACGGTGGCGCTCGAGGGTTTTACGCACCTCATTCCCTTTGCGGCCGCAGCCGAGATCATTCGGCAGCGGATTGGACACCTCACCCTTGTTCGCTTGACCCCGGACCTGGTCGCCGATTGGCTGATCGGGGTTGGTCTGGTCGATCGGCTGATCTTCTCCTGGGGTGGCAACCCCGGGGTCGGCAGCTTGCACCGCTTTCGTGACTCGGTTCAACAGGGTTGGCCGCGCCCTCTTGAACTCGAGGAGCACAGTCACGCCGGTTTGGTCAATCGTTACGTGGCAGGTGCGGCTGGCCTTCCTTTCGCGGTGCTGCGTGCCTACGCGGGTACCTCGCTCAACGGGATACACCCCAACATCAGGAGCATTACCTGTCCGTTCACCGGGGAGGAGTTGGCAGCGGTGCCGGCGCTCAACCCCGACGTCGGTATCGTGCACGCCCAGCAAGCCGATCGCGATGGCAACGTCATGATCTGGGGGATAACTGGGGTTCAAAAGGAGGTCATCCTTGCGTCGAAGCGATCGCTGGTAACGGTGGAGGAGGTTGTGGACGAGTTCGGCGAACACGCCAATTCCATCCGAATACCTGAGTTCTTGATCGATGCGGTTGCGGTCGTCCCTGGGGGTGCGCGACCATCGTACGCCAGCGGGTACTACGATCGCGACAACGACTTCTATCTCGCGTGGGATCGGATCGCGCGAGACCGCGATGGCTTTTTGGCCTGGATTCGCGAGCATGTCGAACGGAGGGCTGATGCCTGAGTTCTCCGCCAGAGAGATGATGATCATCGCGGCGGCGCGAGCCCTGCGCGACGAGCATAACTGCTTCGTGGGGATTGGGGTGCCGAGCGTGGCTGCCAATCTGGCGAGGCGACTGTACAACCCATCACTAATGCTGATCTACGAGTCGGGGTGCATTGGCGCCAAGCCGACGAGACTCCCCTTGTCGATCGGCGATAGCGAGCTCTCGGACACGTCGATGACGGTGGTCTCGGTCCCAGAGATCTTCAACTACTGGCTCCAGGGGGGCAAGGTGGACGTTGGGTTTTTGGGTGCAGCGCAGATTGACCGGTACGGCAATCTCAACAGCACCGTGATCGGTGACTATGATCACCCAACGGTGCGGTTGCCAGGAGCCGGGGGGGCGCCGGACATCGCCGCATTTGCCAAGGAGGTGTTTGTGGTCCTCGATCAGTCGGTGAGAAGTTTCGTACCCGAACTTGGATTCGTTACTTCGGTTGGGCACTTCGCCCATGGGAGGACGCGGCACGAATGGGGCCTACCAGGGGGTGGGCCGACCCAGGTGATTACCAACCTCGGGATACTCGTGCCAAACGAGGGCGAGCTTGAACTCCGATGGATTCACCCATCGGTAGAGCTAAAAGACGTCCGTCAACACACTGGTTGGGATCTCAAGATCAGCCCGGATCTTGCCTGCACGAGCGAGCCCGAGGAGTGGGAGCTAAAGGAGTTGCGACGATTGGAGGAGCGATGAATAGGTATCAGATCGGTGGCGTCAACTATCAGATTGACCCCGCTTACGACACGCCGGAGTATCGCTCCTCGGCCCAGAGGGCACCCACACAGCCACTCGTCGTGGCTCCGTCGCGTCTTGTCGAGGTGAGCTTCCCAGTATTTGAGGAGTCGAAGGTTCTCCCGCGCGATGCCGACCTGTGCCACCAGTTCCCACAGGAGCCCATCGGTGAACGAATCAGAGTAACGGGGAGGTTGCTCGGATCGGATGGCCGCCCTCTGGTTGGCCAACTGATCGAGATCTGGCAGGCGAATGCGGCGGGGCGGTATCGGCATGCGGTCGATGATCATCCGGCGCCTCTCGATCCAAATTTTTCAGGGGCGGGCCGGGTCTTGACTGGCCCCGATGGAGGCTTTCAGTTCCTCACGATCAAGCCGGGAGCGTATCCGTGGAGGAATCACCCCAATGCGTGGCGACCTGCGCATATACACTTCTCCATCTTCGGTCGGCTCTTCACTGAGCGCTTGGTCACTCAGATGTTCTTTCCAAACGATCCTCTGCTCGAGTATGACCCTATCTTCAACGCGGTTCGCGAGCGCCGAGCGCGCGAGCGTCTGATAGCACGCTTTGATTGGGATACTACGGAGGAGGGGTATGCACTTGGCTACCGCTTCGACATTGTGATGGGTGGACATCTCGGCTCTCCGTTGGTGGCGTCATGATGCTTCCTACGCCGTCACAGACCGTTGGGCCGTTCTTCAGTTTTGGCCTCGCCTGGATGGTACCGCAGGAGCCGGTGGATACTGGGTTCGTGGTCGAAGGAGTGGTCGTAGATAAGAACGCTGACCCGGTTGGGGATGCGCTTGTTGAGGCGTTGTGGGTTGCCAACGGTCAAGCGGCGTTTGCCCGCTCGCTGTGTGAACCCACGGGACGGTACCATTTGAGGATTACGGCATCGGGGAATGAGGTCGCTTCACCTATTCTGGTCTCCGTCTTTGCCCGTGGACTACTGCAGCGACTCGTGACTGCGATGTACCTCACTGACATCGGTGACGAACTCTTATGCTCGCTCGATCCATTACGACGACAGACCCTGATCGCCAAGCCAACGCCCACTGGCTATGCGTTCGACGTGATCCTGTCGGGTGAATCGGAGACGGTGTTTCTTGCCTGGTGAGTCAGCGTCGAAGGTCGGTTGGCCGCTTCGTCATCTGCTTGGTTTCGAGGTGGCGCTTGTTCGGGCGCTGGCCGAGCATGGAGTCGCTCCCCAGGCGGGAGCAGATGCGATAGCGCGAGCCTGCAGCGAACTCGAGCTCGATCCGCGCTCGCTGGTCGATTCGCAGTTGCACAACGCAACACCAATTCCCGCGCTCATTGATGCTATTCGCCAGGGCGTGCCCGCAGAGCACCGCCGGTGGGTGCACTACGGGGCGACCAGCCAAGATGTCATCGATACCGGGTATAACCTTGTCTTTCGAGATGATCTCCAGCGGCTGCGCGTTGCGCTGTTGGATGCGGCTGAGCTGATGGCTCGTACTGCGACTACCTACCGGGATCTGGTCGTCGTCGGTAGAACCCTTTTGCGACGGGGGTCCTGGACGACGCTTGGGTTTCGGTTTGCATGCTGGCTTGACATGTGCTTGGATGTCGTCGATGAGCTTGATATCGCCGTGCAGTCGCTGGGCCTCCAACTTGGTGGTTCGAGCGGCAACCTTGGGGTGCTCGGAGCGATCGGCGTACCGGTGGCGACCTCGATGGCCGCTGAACTCGGTATCCCCTGGCTAGGTCCCTGGCAAGTGAATCGCCACCAGCGCTACCGAGTCGCCTTCGTAGGCGTGCTGGCAGCGCGCCTCGTCGATCAGGTGGCCATAAATCTTCTGCTCCTGTCCCAAGAGGAGCTGGGCGAGCTTACGTTCGGCGAAGGCGACTCGTCATCGATGCCCAACAAGCACAACCCTGCCTCCGTCGTGAATGCGAGAAGCGCAGCCCGAATTGCACTCTCGTTGGGCGCTGGAATGTTCACGGCCCCCCCGGTAGAGCTGGAGAGGTCCGCGGGGTCCTGGCAGGCAGAACCGGACCTCCTCACTGGTGCACTGGGTCATGCGATCGCGGCTGCCGATGCGCTGGGCAACAGTCTTTCGGGCTTGGAGGTGTCAAGGGCGAGTGTTGCCGCCAATCTATCCGATGAACTCTATCTCAGCGAAACCCTAAAGGTGGCGCTTGAGTCACGTTTTGGTTATGACGAAGCCCGAGCGGTGATGAGGCAGATTCTGGACTACTCCCGGAGCAAGAACCTGCCACTTGGCTCGGCGGCTCACGCGGTTGTCAACAGTGATTTGCCCACGGAGATAGCGACGCAATCGACCGGCAGTCTGATCGATCAAACGTTGGTACGCTTCCAACGATACAGGAGGATTTCCAATGGGTAATGAGATGCGCGTGTTGGGTCAGAGGAACGCTCCCGTTCTCGTGCTGCTCAGCTCGCTCGGAACGACCAGCCAGATATTCGAGCCGCAGATCGAATCGTTCTCGAAGTGGCTCCAGGTGGTCACCATCGAACACCCGGGCCATCTCGGAGAGCCAGCGGTCGAGTCTGACCCAAGAACCGTCGGCGAATTGGCTCGCAGGGTACTGGGACTGTTGGATGAGCAGGGTATTGGGCGCTTCTGTGTGTGCGGGATTTCCCTTGGTGGAATCGTTGCGATGGAGTTGGCATACTCGTATCCAGAGCGGGTCGACAAGCTTGTGCTTGCCTGCACCGCGCCGGTGCTGTCACCAAGATCCGCCTGGTTGGAGCGGGCACAACTCGTACGCGAGCGAGGCCCAGCCATCCTCGTTGACACCTTGCTACCGCGCTGGTTCCCACCCGGCTTTGACGGCGCTCATCCACAGGTGGTCGCCCGGGTGGCCGAGATGATTGGCACGGTGGATTCGGATGGATACGCCAACGCGTGCCTCGCCATCGCCGATGCAGATCTCAGCCAGCACATCGCCAGTATCGACGCCAAGACCCTGGTGATAGCGGGAAGATTCGACCCGGTGGTACCCCCAGGCGTAGCACTCGACTACGCGATGGATATTCCAGGTGCCAGCTTTGTGACTCTGGCTGGGTCAGCGCATTTGCCAAGCCTCAGTGAGCCAGAGCTCTTCGCTCAGTTGGTGTTGGAGCACCTAGTGGGCGACCCACGTCGGCGGGGCAGGACTGCGCGGAGCATGATTTTAGGAGAGGACCACGTCCAGGCCTCGGAGGCCGATGCGACTCCAATCGATCGACCCTTTCTTGAGTTCATCACGGAGGTAGCCTGGGGTGAGCTCTGGGCGCGACCCGGCCTGGACCAACGGGCACGCACGCTGGTGACCGTTGCCCTGCTGGCTGGACTGGGAAGACGTGCTGAGCTCGAGCTACACCTGAGATCGGCACTCCGGCGTGGCGTTCCCGTGGAGGAGTTGATCGAGGTGCTCTTGCATGTGGCGGTTTACGCAGGAGTACCGGTCGCAAATGAGGCGTTCTCCCTTCTCAAGCGCATCGAGGCCGGAGAGTAGCTGGGCGGCACGCTCGGACGATCTTGGCATCATGAAGGTGGCGAGTCTCTTTCTGAAGAGCTGCCCGACAGACATGGCGCCTGGGGTGTAGCATCCTTGTAGCGGTACTGGGAGGGGCATTGCGGCTTACAGAGGAGCATCAGGCATTTCGGAGTTTGGTGAGGCGTGTCCTGTCGGACGCGGTCGAACCCTTCGTGGATGAGTGGGAGGCGCAAGGCATCTTTCCCGGGCACGAGCTCTTCCGGACTCTGGGCTCTCATGGCCTTTTGGGTCTCGAGTACGATACCACCTACGGAGGCCAAGGGGCGGACCACTCGTTCACCGTCATTTTTGGGGAGGAGTTGGGCCGGATCAGCTGCGGTGGTGTTCCGATGGCCATCGCGGTGCAGACCGATATGGCGACACCTGCTCTGAGTCGCTTTGGCAGCGAGGACCTCAAGCGTCGGTACCTCATGCCGGCTATCCAGGGTGAGATGATTGCATCCATTGCGGTGACCGAACCCGACGCCGGATCCGATGTCGCGGGAATCAGGACAAGGGCCCAGCGCGATGGCGATGATTGGCTGATCACCGGGAGCAAGCTCTACATCACCAACGGCACCCAGGCCGACTGGCTCTGCCTCCTGGCGCGAACCTCGGAGGAGGGGGGCTATCGCGGCATGTCACAGATTGTGTTTCCCACCTCTACGCCCGGGTTCAAGGTGAGTAGGAGGCTGAACAAACTCGGCAATCGATCATCGGATACCGCCGAGCTCAGCTTTGAGGAGGCTCGCGTGCCGGTAGCGAACACGATTGGACAGGTCGGTCGTGGTTTCCAGCAGCAGATGGCACAGTTCCAGAACGAGCGCATGATCGCGGCTTACATGGCGGTTGGATCCATGGAGATGGCCCTGAGTCGGACGGCGGAGTACCTGCGCAGTCGGTCTACGTTCGGGAAGCCACTGCTCGAGAACCAGTACCTCCAATTTCGGCTTGCCGAGTTGAGCGGGGAGCTGGATCTGCTTCGACACTACAACTACTCCTGCGCTGAGGCCTACGTTCATGGTGAGGACACGACGCGGTTCGCCACCGTCGCCAAATTGAAGGCAGGAAGGCTCCAGCGTGAGGTTGCAGACTGGTGTCTGCAGTTTCATGGAGGCTTCGGCTACATGGAGGAGAGCTGGGTGTCGCGCTATTTTCGCGACTCACGCCTGCTCTCGATCGGTGGCGGAGCAGATGAGGTGATGCTCCGGATCCTTGCGCAGCTCAACGGATACGAGGAGAGACCAAGGACGAATTGATCTCGATCGACCCTGAGGAGGTGAAGTGTGTCAGTTACGTTGACAGATATTTTGGTGGCGTCGGTGCGCCGAAATCCTGGTACTGCCTTCCTGCTGGAGGGAATGGGGGAGTCCCAGCGCTCGACACTGACCTATGAAGAGTTCTATCGAGAGTCGGAGCAACTCGCGCGAAGCCTCGTCGAACTTGGTCTCGGGCGAGGGGATCGCATCGCGCTCATGGCGCCGAATCAGCCCGAGTGGGTCGTCGTCTTCTTTGCGGCGGCTCGGATCGGCGCGCCGGTTGTCACTATCAACCCTCGCTATCGAGGTGCCGAACTCGACTACATGCTGACCCAGTCTGGGGCCAGATTCATGGCTATTGGCACTCGTGCTGATGACACGGATCTGCTTCGGCTCGTCCAAGACACACCGGAGGCCTTTGCCGGCATCGAACGCTTCATCGTTCTGCCAGACGAGAGTCAGAATGTGGGCGACATCGACGCTATCGGCCGGGCGCTCGCGTATTCGACACTGCTCGAACCCTCACCTGGGGTTGAACTCGACGCTAGCCCGGGGCCATTTGACCCGGCACTGATTCTGTACACCTCAGGTACCACTGGTCGCCCGAAGGGGGCCGTCATCACCCACGCAAGCATCATCGCCTCGGCCCAGGCCCAAGCGGAGCATCTCGGTTTTGACCCACGAGATGTCCTCATTGGGCATCTGCCTCTCAACCATGTTGGCGGCATCACCTGCACGATCATGGCGGCCCTTATCAGTGGCGCCAGTGTCGTCCTGGTCAGATCCTTCCGAGCCGATGCGGTCATCAAGACGATGGCACGCCACGGCGTTACCATCCTTGCGGCGGTCCCTACGATGTATGCTCTCCTCTTCCTTTCCCCGGAGATGGATAAGGGTGAACTCGCCTCGGTCAGGATGTGTGTGGTTGGCGGTTCGAGTGTCACACTTGAGCTCTACCGGCAGATCGCGGCGCGCTTTCCCAACACCTCGATCATCAATTTGTACGGACTCTCCGAAACCTCAGGAGCCTGCATCCTGTCCTCGTTGGATGACACATTCGAGACCGTGACGAGCACGCTGGGACGCACGATTGGGGATTTCCAAGCGCGTATTGTCGATGCACAAGGGGCCCTGCTTGACGAGGGTGAGGTGGGGGAACTCCAGATTAAAGGTCGTTGCGTCGCCGATGGCTATTGGGATCTGGTGAACGAGACCGACGAGACCTTCAAGGAGGATGGTTGGCTTGCGACGGGTGATATCGCCAAGGTGTTGCCTACGGGGCACCTTGCACTGTTCGGTCGCAAGAAGGAGATGTACATACAAGGCGGCTACAACGTCTATCCTGCGGAGGTCGAGAGCGAGATCGCGAACTATCCAGGAGTGCTTCTGGTGGCGGGGATCGGCGTCGAGGACCCCATCTTGGGAGAGGTTGGAAAGTACTTCATCGAACGCGAGGAGGGGGCGATGATCTCAGGCTCTGATCTGAAGGGATATCTCAACCAGCGTATCGCCGATTACAAAATCCCCAAGTACATCGAATTCGTTGACGCACTGCCCTTGACAGCCTCGGGCAAGGTCGACAAAGCATTCTTGAAAGAGCGAGAGTCTCAACGAAGGCTCAACCGTGACGAGGAGGATCAACGATGAAACCGGACCTTTCGCTGGTCGACCCACTGGACTACAATTTGGCCACCAGGCTGGCGGTCGGCGACATGTTGACTCGGGTGTCGTGGCTGTTTCCCGACCGCCTTGCGATTGTCGATCCCGATGGAAGTGAGATCTCCTACCGGGCGTTCGAGGTGGCGAGCGAGGGTGTGGCGCGATCGCTGATCGCAGAGGGACTCGAGCGACAGGAGCCGGTTGCCTTGCTTCTGCCTAACTCATGGCGATTCCTCGCCTCCTTCTTCGGGTGTGCCAAGGCCGGTCTCATCGCGTGCCCGATCAACATCCAGCTCGACGTCGAAACCATCGCGTGGATACTTGAAGATGCAACCGTCACCACGGTTATCATCGATCGTGCACTGCTTCCCACCCTAGAGAAGGCGTTTCGAAACAACAGGCGCCTCAAGCTGGTAATCGTGGTTGGTGACGGTCCGGAGCCAGATGTCGGTGATCGGCGATGCGTGGCCTTCGATAGCCTGCTTGTCGATGGTCCGGGCGTGTCCATCAGGATCGAGGACAGAGATATCGTGCACTGTCTCTATACCTCCGGGACCACGTCGCGCCCGAAGGGGGTGCTCACGAGCCACGTTGCGGTCATGGTGGCTTCGCTGAGCAACGCCATTCAGGTTGGGCACCCGAGAGGCGAGGAGTACTCCGTTTTGCCCATCGTGCTTCCGCTTTTTCACACCACCGCGCTCGATACGCTGGCGTTGCCGGTACTGGCTACCGGGGGAACGGTGGTGTTGGGAGCATCGTTTGCACCGGATACATTGCTCGATGTCGTCGAGCGATATCGAGCTACCCATCTCATGCTCCTTCCGGCAATGTATCAGGCGCTGCTGGCCAGCGAGTCGATCGCGCGCCGTGATCTGTCGTCGGTGAGGTTGTGCATCTATGCGATGGCGCCGATGCCTCGTGATCTCATCGGTCGGCTGGCCAGGGCCTTCCCCAACTCCAAGATCCTCCTCGGCTCGGGACAGACCGAGTGCGTGCCCGCCACCGTATTCCAGTGGCCGTCGAATCAGTATGACAAATCAGATTCCTGGGGTCCGCCGGCGATCACGGTCGACGCTCGGATCATCGATCCAGACGGTGCGATCGCTGAGCGTGATGCGGTGGGCGAGATTGTCTACCGGAGCCCCCACACGATGAGTGGGTACTGGAACAGTGCCGAAGCCAACAGAGTGGCCTTCGAGCACGGCTGGTTTCACTCAGGAGATGTCGGGATGGTCGATCGAGCGGGCGTCATTTGGTTTGTCGACCGGCTCAAGGATATCGTCAAATCGGGAGGTGAGAACGTCTCGTCGGTGGAGGTCGAACGGGTGTTGCTGGGTCATCCCGAGGTGCTCGAGTGTGCCGTTGTCGGTAGCCCTGATCCACGGTGGGGCGAGGCGGTGACTGCGGTGGTGGTTGTTCGCGAGGGCACCGACCTAGAGGACGACTCGATCGAACTGGAGTTACTCAACTATTGCAAAGAGCATCTGCCTCGCTTCGCGGTACCCAAGCGCTTCATCTTCGAGACATCACTCCCAAAGACTGCGACTGGGAAGATCCAAAAG
>JAJZXI010000145.1 GCA_021806545.1 Actinomycetes bacterium
TGGGGAGCGAAAAGAACTGGGGAGCGAAAAGAAAAGGAGTGCTTAACAATGTTGAAGTGTTCGGGAGCGGTAGCCTCTTCGCGCCATCAGCTCCACAATGTACTTGTTGTGACTATCTGGGTAGAGACACCACGTGGAGGACAATTACGCCGCGGACTTGAGCACAATGGCGGAGAGGCACGTGACTACTGGATTCCGTGGATTCGCGACGAAGACCGTTTTCGAACCGGAGCGGCCGGATTTGCACGCCCACATCGCAGTAAACGGCTTGCTTGCCTGATATGACTGACGAGCAAAGTTGGTGCTGGGTCCGATGGGGGCAGAGACAACATATGTGTATACTATGTGTATGTCGCGCACCAACATTGATATCGACGACAAGGCCTGTGATGCGGTGATGCGCCGCTACCACCTTACCACCAAGCGGGAAGCGGTAAATTTCGCTCTGCGAACCATCGCCTCGGAAGCACTTGACCTCGATGAGGCTCGTCGGTTGCGCGGGTCGGGGTGGGAAGGCGACCTTGACGCGCAGCGCTCTGGCCGAGCCGGATGATCCTGGTTGACACCTCGGCCTGGATCGAGTTCCTGCGCGACACAGGAAGTCCGAGCTGTGAGAGGGTTACCGAGCTACTTGGTCTAGAGATTGCTACTTGTGATCCGGTTCGTATGGAGGTCTTCGCAGGCGCGCGCGACGAAGCCCACCTCCGAGCCCTGCGTGGCCTTCTTGCGCGTGCCACCACTCTTGAGACATCACCCACCGACTACGAGGATGCTGCCGCGCTGCACCGAGGATGCCGCCGCGGCGGTGAGACCGTTCGTAAGTTGATCGACTGCCTCATTGCCGCCCACGCTATTCGCGCCTGCATACCGCTCCTCCAGGCCGATACTGATTTTGATGTGCTCGCACGTCATACGCCGCTGATGCTCGATCGCGTCTGAAGGTACGGCATCTCTGCACTTCAGCCCAACCGCACTTACACCATCAGCTCCAGGTGAAAGGATCCCTAAAAACGGGAGGTTATTTTTCCGTCGACCCTCAGTTCGACCGACCATTGCATTGAGGTGCAGGTAGCAAACGTCTTCGCAGCGCCCAGCTCTTCGTGTTAGCCTTGTTCTACGGCTCTCCTCGCTCCGTGAGGCATCGTGCCAGCCTGGGTCCAATCCGTGCTTCCCCGACGAAGATGCCCCACGTCTACTCGTTCACTCAATATCGGGCAAGAGTTTGACGAGAATGAGATCGAGCATGCAGCAGTGCTCGTGCGGTGAGTCAGTGACGCCTAGATCCAAAGTCGTCAACCACCGATCCGATGGAGCTGTCGGTGATCGTGGTTGATCAGGAACGGCTAGAGGCCCGCGCATCCACTCAGCTCAACGAAAATGTCCCTCGATCGCGGAAATCTACCTCCCAATTCTTCAGGCCAATGACAGCTGGAGCACAAGCATCTCGGCAGAGAGCGACTGCGCCAAAGCGTCTCACGTTAGTCTGTAGCTCGTGGGGCGGGAGATCAAGCCATTGACCGAGGCGAGCTGGGAAGATTTCGCACTCTTATGTCGGGCCATGGGCTCCAACCGTTCGTGTTGGTGTCTGTGGTGGCGCGAAGACGGGAATCGAGGCCAGGGCACCGCTCGCTCGAGGGCACTACAGCTCGTCCGCACCTCTGTGCATCCGATTGGCGCACTTGCCTACGAAGGAACCCAACCGGTCGGGTGGGTAGCGGTTTCGCCGCGCTCAGAGTATATCCGCCTCAACCGGGCGCGAGACACGGCGCCGGTTGACCCTCTCGAAGGTGTCTGGGCTGTGCCTTGCTTCTTCGTCCTCCCTTCATTTCGCGGCAAAGGTGTCACCCGTCAACTCCTCGCAGCGGCGATTGCTATCGCACGCGCCCACGGCGCCGACACGGTGGAGGGGGTCCCGGGAGATCCGGCGACCAAACAACGGACGCCAGCGGCTTCCTACACGGGAACCGTAACACTTTTCACCGGAGCGGGCTTTCGCGAGGTGGCGCGCAGAACCAAGAGCGGACGCGTAATCATGCATCTCGAACTCGGCCAACCGCAAGGTGATGCTCCAGAGCCAGGTTGAAAGGCTATGAGTGTTTGGAAAGTTAATCGAGCTGCGCCATCGTCGTGGCGCATTGCTCGTCGTCCTAGGGTCGAGCCCTCTGACGACACGTCTAAAGTTGTCCAAACTGGATCGTTAGCCCACCATCAATCATGCAGTGGCATGTTGCGCTGGTTCCTGGCCACCTACGTCCAGGACGCTAGCAAACTGTGGAGATCTATGCTGTCTCTAGCGATCAGCAACGCATCACGTTCATGGTCGCTGGCGGGCCCAGTGTGTGAGACCGAAGAGTCAGCACCCATGAACACATCCCGAATGCCGTTAGGAGGTGGACGATGAACAGCACCGCCCGGGAGCGGCTGGCCGCACTGCTCGTAAACGACGTAAAGAAGAGCGGTTTCAGTGCGGGCCGGACGGCGCCTACCGGCGATCTACACCTCGAGGTTCAGGGAGTTGGCACGATAAAACTACCCGTGTCTCAGGCACAAGCCAGACAGCTGTGTGCGATCAGTCGGCCAGCTCGTTACGGACAGGGGGAGCGCACTCTCCTCGACAAGAGGGTACGCGATACGTGGGAGGTCCCAAAGACCCGAGTCAAGATCGATAAACGGCGTTGGAACCAGACGCTCGGCCCCGTCCTCGACCAGCTCAAGTCAGAGCTCGGCTTTCCCGTCAGCAGCCAGCTTCGAGTTGAGTTTCACTCCATGCTCGTCTACGCACCTGGCCAATTCTTCCTTCCCCACCAGGACTCCGAGAAGGACGACGCGATGGTGGGGTCACTCGTGGTCGGTTTGCCTTCAGCATTCACCGGTGGTGCTCTTGAGATCCGCCAGGGGGCAGAGACAGTTACCTACCGGGGGTCAAAGAAGTCCCTATCCTTTGTAGGCTTCTTCAGCGATTGCCAGCATCAAGTCAAACCCGTCACCTCAGGGTACCGGGTGGTGCTCACCTACGACTTGCTCGCTGTTAGCGAGACCCTCCAGATGCCGGGCGAGGTGGACTCCGAGCTAATCGGCAAGCTGGCTGGCTGTCTCGAAGAGCACTTCGGTACACCAGACGCCCCGGAACACCTGGTGTTCCTCCTCGATCATCAGTACACCCCGCGTGCCTTGAGCTGGTCACGCTTGAAGGGAGCCGATGGACGGTCGGCGACGCTACTCGAAGCTGCGGCCGAGCGCGCCGACTGCGAAGTGGTGCTGGCCCTAGTCGATGTGCACGAAACGTGGAGCGCCTACGAGTCCGAGCCGCCTTCTCGTTCGTATCGACACTCCAGATACAATGCTATTGAAGACGATGGCGAGGACTACGACGTCGAAGAGCTCATCGAGTCCGATATCACCCTTCACGCATGGATCGATCGAAGCGGTACTCGCGAAAGCGATCTCGCGCTTTTCGTTGGAGATAACGAGGTCTGCGCCAGCACTCCATCACAGAGCTTAGAGCCGTACTCATCGGAGTACGAGGGCTACATGGGCAACTGGGGCAATACCCTCGATCGCTGGTACCACCGGGGAGCGGTCGTGCTCTGGCCCCGTCACCGCGCGTTCGTCGTGCGGGCTGAGGCGTCACCGACCTGGGCGATCGACACCCTCACCGCACAGATCCACACGGGTAACCTAGAGGGCGCCCGCAACATGGCTACAGCGCTTGCTCCGTTCTGGGACCGGGAGGCGGGCCGGGTGACGACGGGAGCGTTCATTAGCAGCGCCTTGTCGGTTGCCCAGCTGATTGAGGAGCCCGAGTTGGCCGCCATGCTTCTTGGATCGTTCCATCTTGAGATGCTCAACCACACCCACGCCAAGACCCTCAGCGCACTCGTGGACAGCTACGGTGAAGCCTGGATGACCACACTCGTGGCGCAGTGGTCGCCGGTGCGGCGGCAACACTACTCATCCACAAGCGAGAGCACTGCAGCGTGGATCGCTACACTACCCCAACTCTGCGAGGCTCTCAACCAGGCGGGAGGCGCTGGTGCTACGGCAGCTCAACTGCTGCTCGCAACTGCCAAGAGTTGGACGTGCGAGGCCATCGAGTCGGGGCTCAAGGAACCCTCCCCCAGTCGGCGAAGGCAACACTTGACCGATCTCGGGCTCCCTGTCGCTGCTCTGTTGCGGAGCGCGGTCATAGTCGGTGCCGACAGCATTCGCAACGAGCTGATCGCGCTCATGTGCTCCGGAGGCGATGGGGTGCTGGACTGCGCCATCGCCGTCCTGCGGACTACTCCACCGACCCATTGGCAAATAACCGGACTCCGACTCGTCAAGGCTTACGTTCGCTTTACCGTAGAGGGCCTTCTGGCTGTTGCGCAACGGGGCGACGACGACTGGTCAATCCCACTGCCGCCTGGGTGTAGGTGCGACCTCTGCTCCACGCTGGCAACGTTCCTTGGCGATCCCGCCCAGACCCAACTCGAGTGGCCGCTCCGCCAGGATGGCAGGGCCCATGTGCATCACCGTATTGATGCCTCCGAACTGCCAGTGACCCACCAGACCAGACGAACCGGCCGACCCTACACCTTGGTATTAACGAAGACCGACGCCCTATTCGAACGTGAGCGACAGGAACGGTACCGCTTCGAGACCCAACTGGCGTGGCTCGACGGCAGTTCCGAGATCACTAACCCCGGGTGATAGGTGTTGTGTCCCGTAGAGTGACAAAACCATTCGATAAACCTAGCGGGGTTCCACCCCAGCCCGACGAGTTGTAGGTGGCGCTCGAGCACTCGCCACATTCACGAGTGTGAGCTCCGGCCGAGTTTAATATTCGCGAGGCGTCTAGTCCTAAACCAAGCGTAGACCCAACCCTCGAACCAAGGGTGGACTCCGAAAAGCCTTATAGCCAGGGACTTGTCGATCCCCCTGGGGTTAGTGCGTGTTGGCAAGGTAGCGTTTTGGGGTGAAGGCTACCCTGGTGCTCAACTTACGAAATGGGTGTCAAGATTGGACCGAAACGGGTGTTTGAAGTCTGCATTCTGGGGTGAAATATCGATCACTTCGGGACTAGTAGTCTGTATTATGGACTATACT
>JAJZXI010000146.1 GCA_021806545.1 Actinomycetes bacterium
GGGCCAAGAAAGCCGGTAACCTTGCCCTCGACAACCTGGAAATCGAGGTGATCGACCGCAAGCGTACCCTCATACGCCTTGGTGAGACCTCGTGCCTCTATCATCTTCTCCGTCTCCCTGCTACGCGTGCCATCTCGCTATGGCTAGTTTACGACACGTTGCTGACAGCTAGCTGAAAAGCCGCTGTATGCTCGTGCCGTGCGCTGTAAAAGGGAAGGGCGATCGCCTTGCTGAATGCGTACCGCTAGAAGTGGACGAATCGGCGGTTGGCCCGATAGAGGCGTAGTTGCCTTGGCTGTCTTCATCGCCGCTGGCGAGCCTCGTCGATCTCCATCATCGAATTGACTGCTATGGCGAGGTTCTAACTACTCAAAGGCGAGGCTACCATGACAGTGTGAGCCCACTCAAGCTTGCCTGTGCGCAGGTCAACGTCACTGTCGGAGCGATCGATCGAAACGTCGCGCGATGTTCTTCGGCGATTGCGGATGCCCGCGCGCTCGGGGTCGACATCCTGCTGTTCCCGGAATTGACGCTGACGGGGTACCCTCCGGAGGACCTGCTGTTGCAGCCCCAGTTCATCGAGAATAACCTCAGTGCACTCGGGGAGATCGTTGCGATGGTAGGTGATGACATCGTGGTCGTGGTTGGATTCGTCCGTCGCGCACAGGATCTGCACAACTCGGTAGCGATCATCTTCGACCACAAGGTGCACATGGTCTACGACAAGCAGGTCTTGCCCAACTACACGGTGTTTGACGAGGTTCGCTATTTTCGTTCGGGTTCAGAGCCGTCTCGCCTGCTCGAGGTCAACGGTGTCCTGGTGGGCTTTGCGATCTGCGAGGATGCATGGTCGCCCCAAGGTGCAATTGCACAGGCGTCAGCCATGGGAGCTGAGGTGGTACTCGTCGCAAACGCCTCCCCCTACGAGATGGGTCGCCAGGCAGCCAGAGAGCAGTTGATGGAGGTTCGTGCCTCCGATGCCTCGGTGTCGATCCTGTATTGCAACCTGATCGGCGGGCAGGACGAGCTGGTCTTCGATGGAGGATCCTTCTTCGTCAACTCATCTGGCTGCGTCACCGCCAGAGCTCCACGCTTTACCGAGGAGCTGTTTGTAGTCGATTTCCTGGGTGAAGAGGCCCAGTACCGCAAGCGTCTCTTGGATCCACGTGGAGGATTGAGGGTCAGCAATGTACCTGGCGTCCCAATTGCTCTCTCGATCACTAAGGCATCGAATACCAGCGGCGTCACGGTGCCGCCGCACCGGTGCCTAGAGCCACCGGTGCGGACGTTCGATCCCGAAGAGGTTATCGAGGCGCTGGTGCTGGGAACGCGTGACTATGTCGCCAAGAACCGCGCCCCTGGGGTGCTGGTCGCCGTCTCCGGGGGCATTGACTCCGCACTGGTGGCGGCGCTTGCCGTCGCTGCCCTGGGTCCGACCGCAGTACAGCTGGTGGCGCTGCCATCGCGTTATTCGTCGCCGGAATCTCTCACTGATGCCAAGGAGCTTGCCCAGAATCTTGATGCCGAGTTGATCACGCTACCAATTGAAGATACCCATGTGGCACTGACACGAACGCTCGAAGCGACGGTAGCGGTGAAGGGACTGGTTGACGAAAATCTGCAGAGCCGCATTCGTGGGGTTATCATGATGGCGCTATCCAACGCGAGCGGCCGGCTCGTGCTCACCACAGGGAACAAGTCCGAGTTGGCGGTTGGCTATTCAACGCTGTATGGCGATACCGCTGGGGGTTTTGCTGTCATCAAGGACCTCTACAAGACACAGGTGTATGCGGTTGCCAAGCGGCTGAACCGTGACAGGATTCTCATCCCCGCCTCGATCCTGACCAAACCGCCAAGCGCCGAGCTGCGTCCCGATCAACTCGATACTGACTCGTTGCCTGACTACCCGGTGCTCGACGCCGTGCTTCGTGCTCTCGTCGACCAAGATCAGTCGGTCGCAAGGGTCGTGGCTCAAGGCTTCGAGGCAGCTATGGTGGTGCGCATCGACGGGCTTGTGCGCAGAAACGAATACAAGCGCCGACAGAGTCCATTGGGCGTCCGGCTCTCGTCGAAGGCCTTTGGCAAGGATCGGCGCATGCCTATCAGTTTGGGCGGATGGTGAGCGGTCATGCTGCCTGACTGGGCAGGTGGCCGCGCGCAGCCACTGTGCCTAGCCGATGCCGCCTACACCATTGATCAGGTGAGCCGGGTTCTGGTCCTGCTGGCCAAGCGCCAGATGCCCCCCAGGTCAGAACACCAACTTGTAGCCGTCGAGTTCTCGCGTTGGCTTGGTGTTGCCGCTTCACAGCTTCTCGCCGTTGGCCCTCACCCCAAGCCTGAGCTCCTGCCGGTGGACACGGAGCCGGCTCCTTTGGTGCATTTTATGGCGCTGACTGCAAAACAGCAGATAAATGGGCTGTTAGCGGTGCTGTCTGCGCTCGCCAGTGACGGAGGCTGGGGCAACCGTAACCTGGCATTTACTGCCAGGCAACTGCGAGAAGATTTACTTTGGTGGAAACGATGGTCAAATTTGTGGGCAGTTTTGGAGTAATGGCTCGAATCTCGAAGCTGTTCGATAGAGTTTTCAGAGTGGAATCGAATCCAGTTCTGGCCGTTCGAAGCACGTGTGGCGCCCGAGTATGCAATGGGCGAGGGGGGACGTACCAGCCATGAGCAGAGAGCGACAGGAGCGCGACGAAGAGGATCTCATTCGGCTGTATCTGGGAGACATTGGGACTCACTCGCTGCTGTCGAAGGAGGACGAAAGTCGGCTTGGTCGCGAGATGGAGGATGCCAACGAGGCTCGGCGTGAGCTCAACAAGCAGAACGTGAGTGCTGAGCGTCGGCGTGAGCTCCTTATCATTGTGCGTCGGGGTGAGTCTGCCAAGCAGGCCTTCATCCAAGGGAATCTACGGTTGGTAGTCTCCATCGCCAAGCGCTATCAGGCCTCTGGGCTCCCGCTGCTTGATCTGATTCAAGAGGGCAATATGGGGCTGATTCACGCGGTGGAGAAGTTTGACTGGCGTAAAGGCTTCAAGTTCTCGACCTATGCCACCTGGTGGATTCGCCAGGCGATCAATCGGGGCATAGCGAATACAGGAAGGACGATTCGTCTGCCGGTTCACGCCGGAGATTCGCTTGCGCGCGTGCAGCGAGCCCAGATGCGGCTCGAACTCAAGCTTGGTCGCAGCCCGACCGTTGGCGAACTTGCCAAAGAGGTGGATTTGCCCTATGACAAGCTCATAGAATCGCTGAAGTTTCGCGGCGATCCGGTGTCGCTGTCGGAACCGCTTCGTGATGACGGCGACGCCGAGCTCGGTGATGTTGTCGAGGATCGAACGGCGTCTTCGCCGTTCGAGGCGGTCGCCGAGGCGATGCTCCCGTCAGAGATTGCGCGCCTGCTTTCGCCACTCGATCAGCGAGAGCGGGATATTCTCAAGCTCCGCTATGGACTTGATCGTGGTGAGCCTCGTACGCTGGAGGAGGTCGGGGAGTACTTTCATCTCACTCGTGAGCGGATTCGCCAGATCGAATCTCGTGCGATGTCTAAGCTACGTCATCCGTCGGCGGATATTGGGGCTCGGGACCTGCTGACGGGCTGAGTCGACCGCCTTCGCGACGTCGAAGGCTTATAGTGGAGTAATGAAGAAACTCATTTTCTTAGCGATCGTTGGTGCGCTGGTAGCGGTGGCTGCCAAAAAGGTTCGTGAGACGCTCGCCTAAGTAGGAGGTCCGGGTGCCACTCATTCGCCTAGTGGCGTCTGCGTTGATTGGGTCGATGTTGCGGCTCGCACTCTCGTTGTCGGCGTAGTGGCGTAAGGTTTCTGGAGGGCGGTGGCGCTCGCTTTCGTGGGCATCTCTGGTGTGCCGAAGGGCGTGGGTCCGAATCACCTCCCAAATCCGGTGGCGGGGCCCCAAAATCTGCCCAAATTGGGGTTGCAGTCTCGAGTTCTTGGTTTGGGTCTCGAATCGGAGTCAAGGATCCCGATGGGGAGCCTGCTCCTTGGGTTCTAGGCCATTACCAACCCTGTATTCACTCTTGCATTGGCAAGCTTTCGTAGGTTATGACAGATCGAGTGCAGCGTCCATTCAGTCTGGGCTCCCTGTAGTCCTCGAAGGCGTAGGTGGCCGGCTTTCTGTCTGACCTTCATCTGTCCAAAGACAGGCTCGACGATCGCCTTGCGTAGTCGATGCGGCCGGACTTGGTTCGAAGAGAGCGGGTCATACGCTCTCTTGGAGTTGCGTTCTTTGGGATCCTCCCGCGTGGAGCATCACCGACTCATTCGTTGTGCTTCATTCGTCCGGTTGCGATGAGCGCGTTGATGTTTGACTCACCAATATGGGTGAGGTTGGCCTGTGAACAGTAGCCTGCATCGGCCAAGAGGACCCGCGGGGAGCGGGTGATGTTGGCTCCTTTGAGACTTGTCGTAGTCTCCTCGATCATAGGGATGAGTTCGTTGACGTCTGTGGCACCTTGGGTTACCTTGGTTGCAACGATCACCTGAGAGCCCTCATCCACCACAGCCTGGGCGTTGTAGGCGAAGTGGAACCCATCGTTGGTCCGCATCATGCGTGAGTCTGGATCGGTGAAGGAGCGTTGGGCCTTTGGGTTTGGCCATATCTAAATTTGCGTAGTATCAGCATCGGTGGAGGTAACATCCTTTGGATCATCATCGACAACGGTAGCCTCTGTCTCGGCATCAGTGCTGGTCGTGGCCTTTGCCTTCGTGCGCTCGGATGCTTTGGCCCTCTCGGTGGCCTCAGCCTCGATAGCCGCCTTTGCCTGGCGCATCTTGGCGATCCGGGTCTCGCGACGGCGGAGCTCTTCAGGGATCTCATCACCTCGCTTGTCAACCCCATAGGCCTCATCCTGTGTATTCCTGCCAAATGTGCCACCTGTTCTCGCTGAAATGTGCCACCCCCTAACAGGGTGCGAGACGGACTGTTTGCAGTGTATATCTGATGGGTCGAGAATGAGCTCCTTTCGATGGATTGTGTGCACTGTGAAGTTCAAGTCCTACTCCC
>JAJZXI010000023.1 GCA_021806545.1 Actinomycetes bacterium
GACCCGCGATGCTTGCCACGTTGTATCGTGGTTGTGAAACCAGGCAGTTGATTGGATCCATGGTGACTGCAGAGCTCAGCGGTCTTCGGGTAACCATGAGATTCAGTCGTTCCTCATGTCTTTGCCAGCACAAGACCGACCACTTCACGCTCACACAACAGATATTGTCTCGCACGACCTCCATGAGGGGATACACGTGAAATACGTCTCCACAAGACCGGACACCACCGTCCGAGTAACGTAGCTCCGGGCTGTCGAGGGTTGGTCACCCGGTCAACGCGAGGTGCAGTCCCCCAAGACCAGAGCCCTCAGTAGTGCGAAGAACCGGGCCTCATCTGAGCTAACTCAGATCAGCAAGCCAAAGCTAGCAAGCTCATCTACCAGTACGACCGGGACTAGACCGGTCGGTCGAGGTCGAGCGATACCAACAACCCAAACAAACGGCGAAGCCAGAGGTCCCGTCTGTAAGGACGGGAGCTCACCAACAAGTCCAGTGGCGTCGCTCCTGAATGCTGTCACGAAAGCTTCTGGCGGACTTGTGCATGATCATCGGCCCAGAAATACCACGCCGCAAGTGAACGAAATGGCCGATATAACTCACCCAACCTTACGACCTCCGGCAGCGAGAGCGAAGCGCCACCAGCGAGATGGCGTTCCACACTTCGGCGCATAGCCAAATCACCGACCGGCCATACGTCAAAGCGTTGGAGATGAAACATGAGATACATATCCGCACTCCAGTCACCGAAACCGTAGAGTCCGACGATAAAGCTCCGTACCGCAGTGTCATCCAGGGTCTCAAGCTCAACCAACTGCGCTGGGTCAACATTCGAGCACAGCCGCTCGAGTGTTCGAATTTTCGGTCCGGAGAGCCCGACAGAGCGAAGCTTGCCCGCCCCTAGCGCCACAATAGCCTCCGGCTCAAGCGGCACCACCTCCATCAGGCGCGCCAGGATAGCTCGGGCCGACGAGCCTGAGAGCTGCTGATACACCAAGGTCTCTACCAGAAAACCAAAGGCATCACGTTCGATCGGGCCCTCAACTCTCCCCGGGTCGAACGAATCCCTGTAGAGTCGTGGCATGCCAAACTCCGAAGAAAAGTGATGCATTAACTCGCTGCGTTGCGCAAGGATGGCGACCGCTTCAACCAAACGATCCTCGGTTTTTGTCTCCATTCGTCCGCGCCACCCTACAAGTTCAGACTCGGCCTTGGCCGCGCTCCCCACAGGCCTGACCAAACAAAGCCGATACGCTCACGCACCAGCGTCCAACCGTGCCACCTTGGGAATATAACGCTGAAAACGATCCGGCACGACCTCTGCAACGGCACGACGAAACCCGAAGATCACCTCCTCGGCCTCGGCCACAAGGCTCGCCCGTCGCCGATAGAGCACCGTAACAAGGCCGGCATAGCCTATCCAGGCAAAGGCCGTCGGCGCACCAAGGAAGTCAATTGGCATCGCCGACAACGTCAAAAGAATGAGAAAATCAACGCTCAGATCGCCAGCACCAATAGCGAGTAAGACAATGCCCCACCCTAAGTACCAGGGCCAAATGACCGGCCCAAGGACCACGGTCACGACCAACACGACGCCGGTAAGTCGGACAATATTTGAACGTCGGCTACCAAGAATGGTAATCCCACCAATCAACAGTATCGCCGCATCGCCGATGGCACGGAATACCCCCACGACGAAGTGCGGACCAAAAGGCAAGCCGATATGAGCAAATACCCATCCGATCGCATAGCCCACCAGAATGACGGGATCCTCAAACGACAGCACCGAACCCGGTGTCGACAACGCCGGAATCCAGCCCATACCCAAGTGCGTCGCTAAGCCCAAGACATAGAAGACGGCGAACGTGAGCCCGACAGCGATGAGAAGACCTCTGAGCTTGCTCAATACCCTATCGGAACTGCTCCAATGATAACCCATGAAACCAATCGCGACGATAGCAGGAACCTTCACTGACGCCGCAAGCGCTACCACGATGATGCCAGCGAGCCGGCGATCCTTGAGGAACAGGTAGATCCCGATCAGCATCAAAGCGGTCATCAACGCATCATTGTGGCCCGCTGACGCGAATGTGTAGAGCAGGATAGGGTTGGCGGCCGAAAGCGCGAAAGCAAGATCACGATTCACACCCAGGAGGTCAGCAATCTTGACGACGAAGACACCGATGACCACGACCGACACCAGCGCTACTAATCTGAGCAGCAGTACCGTCAAGAGAGGCGAATGGCCCGACAGCTCGACCAGACCTCCCGCAAGATACAGGAACAGCGGGCCGTAGGGGGCCTTTGCCATGCCCCAGATGGGATCCACGGTCGAACGATAGGCACTATTCCCCAACAGCGCTGGCCCGCCATTGTATGGGTTGATGCCGAGAGTCACCATCCGCCCCTGCGCCGCGTATGAGTAGACATCGCGTGAGAAAAGCGGCCCCGCAACCATTAAGGGCAGCACCCAGAGGCCAAACAGGAGCCACTTATGGCGGAGCTCCTCTCCTCGACGTGTACCGATCACAATTCGCAACCACGCGACGGCCGTCAGGATCAGCCCGTAGTAGACCAGCGACTGCGCTAGTAGTTCAACAATCAGATTGCCGGGGTGAGGTGAGGAGTCTACGCCAAGATACCAGGAACCGGGGATCTTTGACGTGAACGGAGAATTTGTCTGCAATGACCCGATGAAAACGAGCAATGAGCCAATAAAGCCCGTGGAGATCGGGTTGACCAGCATGAGGTTATCGGTATTCGCCCAGGCAAACCAGCGACGTAGGGCCAGCCAAACGCCACGAAACCCGCCCCTTGCATCGCCCAGTTCACCAAGCGCACTACGATCTAGCCGACCACTATCGTCCGCATGTCCAGAGGCAAAGCGGCCCGGCGCACCGGCCCGCTTCCTTGTGTCTGCCTGACCCTCTTGGGAGGTGGCATCTGAGTGGCTGTCGTCATTCACCATGAGCTCGCTCCAGTCTAGCGTGGAGCAACCGCATCGCTCCACGCTCTACCACGCGGTGGGCCGGGAGGGATTCGAACCCCCGTAGGCGTACGCCGGCAGATTTACAGTCTGCTCCCATTGGCCACTCGGGCACCGACCCTGGTGAGGACATAATAGTCTACCAGTATGCCTTCCTTCGACGTAGTCTCTGAGATTGATATCCAAGAAGTCAAAAACGCAGTTGACCAGGCGAGCCGTGAAATCGCAACTCGATTCGACTTCAAGAATACCGAATCATCGGTGAGCTTGAACGAGAATGATCTCGTGATCACCATCGCATCGAACACCCCCGACCGCCTCAAAGCCGTCATGACGGTCTTGGAGGAACGGCTGGTGAAGCGCTCCGTCTCGCTCAAAGTACTGGATCGCCAAAAGGTGGAGGATGCCGCCAAAGGTACCGTACGGCAGTCGATTCGCCTGCTTGCGGGGCTGGAGGGAGACCGTGCGAAACAGGTAACGCAGGCCATCAAAGCGATGGGAGTCAAGGGCGTCCAAGCGCAGATTCAGGGCGACCAGGTTCGTGTCAGCGGCAAGAAGCGCGATGATCTCCAACAGGTCATCAGTGAGCTCAAGGACCGTGTCACTGATATTCCACTTCAGTTCGTCAACTTTCGCGACTGACAACCCTCGATGGGGAAGGTTTGCCAGCTGCAACCTGGGCAAAAGGCGATCATTTTTTCGACCGCAATCCTCGAACAGTCCCCTGGCGACCTTCGACTCGAACTACTATCGGCTACGGGAGCGCTGAGCACTGGCGACGTTGTGATCATATGTGGACGATCGCCAGGAGTCCAAGCCTTGCGGGACGAGAGCCTGATTGCGTCGATTGTCGGCGACCACAGATTGACCTATGTCGTGATTCCGGAGGATGACCTTTTGGCCCTTGGGTCAAGTGTCACCAAGGACGAGCGCTCTTTGCACGACATCTGCGTGTGCTCAAGCCTTGAGATCACCTATGATGGCCAGGGTCTCGAACGCCTCCTCGTCGACCCAGGACCGTCGACAACCGTCGATCCACGGACCACGCTCCTCCAACGACTCACTCAACAAGGTTCACGCTTTCACGACGCCACGGATCTCGACCCCGAGGCGTCGATCGCTCGTTACATCGTCTCTCGTTCCTTTTACCAAAGGGTCCGTGTTCTCCTCCTCTGGATCACGATTCCACTACTTGCGATCCTTGCAGTGCGTATCCCCTTGTTGCTATCCATCCCTGTTGTCAACCGGAGACCTATCTTTGCGCTGACCAGCTCCGAACTCGTGAGCCTGATGATCGCCCTAGATGTCGCGCTCGCAGTTGCCGTTTCGGCCGTCACAAGCCGCTCGATGCTCCGCGTCCTCGACACTCCGCTCGACACGGCCATGCGCGCGGTCGACCCAAACGCCCAGCAGCGCCATCAGTTGGATGACCTCTCCCAACGGGGGTACCATGGTCTGATCAGCGGCGCCACCCGATCGGCCGAACTTCTCATGATCGCCGGTGAGGTCTTCGCCAGCCCCGGCAACTTTGCGAAGGTGCTCAATCGAACCCCTATGCGCCTACCCCTCCCGTCGCTGTATCTCATGCGAACCAACGCCTCCTGGCTCGAGATCGAAGCGGGGGTTACGTTGCGTCTGAGCCTCTGGTCGCACCAACGTCTCATGACCCGTTCCAGACTCCTCACGCTCCTCGCCTCTCGAGAACTTCGACGCCCCAACGCCACGCTCCTCGCAGCCACGCCCTCAGGGCCCTTCTTCTCACCGATCGCAACCGCACTCCACGATGGTACGCTACGCTTCCGACGTATCAGTGCTACCGTCGTGTTCATTGGAGGCGTCGTCCAGCTCGCCAGTACCCTGATCCCTCCCCTCCATCGGCATGTGCAACTCATTGCGGAACTGTTCCCGAACATGACAGCATTCGTGCGAAATTACGCCAATGCCCTCGCTGCCGCAGCTGGAGTAGCCATGGTTGCCGTGGCTCTCGGCCTTCATGCCGGCCGCCGCAGATCGTTCCAGATCACCATCGGCGTCGGTATCGTGGCCTTTCTCGTCAACCTGGCGCGCGGGGGTGACCTGCTCGCGTCGATTGTTCTTGGGGCTGTATTGATCACGATGGTCGCGAATCGGCGTGCCTTCGATCAACCAGCCCCGAGAAGAGCGAGCATCGCGCGGCTTGGACGCACGGTGGCCACCGCAGCCTTGCTCTGGTTGGTCGCGGACATCGCCACTATCGTCGCCCATGTCCTGTTCTATCGCCACCTTCCGTATCGACCGCTCTCGGCAATCGGGCAGATCATCAGAGTATCCGTAGGCCTCTCCGCTGTGGCGCCACCCCCCTTTGGACACCCTGACCTTCGCGATGCACTACAGCTCTCGATGTTCGTCCTCTTGCTGATCGCGATATGGACCGTCATCGCACCACTCTCAGCTCGAGTTCACTTCGACGGCAGGTCGGCTCATGGCATTGCCGCATTGAGCCGTATGCTGAGTGCCCACCCGCAGGGAACCCTCGATTACTTCGCCCTCCGCGACGACAAACTGCACTGGGTTCGCTACGGAGTCCTCATCGCCTACGGCATATTCGGCTCCGCTGTCATCGTGTCACCGGACCCAATAGGACCTCGGTCAAACTCACGCCTTGCCTTCGTCGAGTTCTTCACCGAGATGAGACGCCAAGGCTATGCAATCGCGATTCTGGGCGCGAGTGCCGAATGGCAAACAGCGTACCAGTCCTTGAACATGCGCAGCTACTACATCGGAGACGAGGCCATCGTTGCCCTTGGCGAGCTCGATCTTGGCGGAAAACGCCACAAGAGCTTACGACAAGCTGTCAATCGAATGAAAAACTACGGGTACTCTGTCACACTAGCGAATCCAAACGAACTGGCGGTGGCCGATCGCGAACAGATCCTCACCATCATGGCCGCCTCCCGGCGCGGCGACAGAGAACGCGGTTTTTCAATGACACTGGGTCGGATCTTCGACCCTCGCGATAGCAATCTGTTGATGAGCATCTGCCGCGATCACGATCGAAGAATCACCGGATTCTGTCAATGGGTACCGGCGCCTGCGGTGAATGGCTTCTCGCTTGATCTGATGAGGCGTGACCTTGCGGATCATCCCAACGGGATGTTCGACCTTCTCATCGTAGAGACGATGCGACAGCTGGGAGACCAAGGCTATCGATTTCTCAGCCTCAACTTTGCAGCCATGCGTGCGGTGCTCGCAGGGGAACGTGGCGGTTCCGGCCTCCCATCGAGAGTAGAACGATGGGTGCTCGGACGACTCTCTGAATCAATGCAGATCGAATCCCTTTGGCACTTCAATGCCAAATTTGACCCTCGCTGGCTCGCGCGCTATCTCGTGGTCGACACCATCGAAAACCTTCCAGCGATCGCGATCGCGGCGGCAAAGGCTGAATCGTTGTGGGACCTTCCGGTAATCGGCAGGTTCCTCAACGACTCCTGACGGTCTGCATGAGAGTTAACTCAGGTCGGCATGATCGGACTCTGGCCTGGAAGTGCCTGCGAGCCGAAGATGGTCATTCCGCGCTGTCGAACCATGAACACCGCAATGCCAACCGATACCATCACTAATGGTGCGGCCGCGAGCGCACCAGTGGCTTCTATGGCGATCACCACCATCGAAAGAGGAACCCGACCAATCGAACCAAAGACCGCAGCGAACATGAGCAGCGCAAACAAACTCGCTCCACCAAAGGTCGCAGATAGGTGTACGAGGGTACTCAACCGCCAAAGAGCAGCGCCGCTAAAGGCGCCGATAATCAAGGCAGGGCCGAGAACTCCAACAGGTGCCTCGGCCGAGAGGCTCAGACCTGTCAGCACCAGTCTCGCAAGCGGGGTTGCAAGCAGTAACCAAAGGGGGAACGCCGTCATATCCGACCCGAATGCAGCTACCAGGCGTATCCATCCACTCCCAGTTGAGAGCACCTCGGGCACTACCAAGGCAAGCGCTGATGTGATCGCCGAGACGACGACCGCAACGGCCAACCACCACAGCACACGCGACCGTGAAAGATGTGTGAGTCGCGTGCCGACCACTACTACCCACCAGCGATAGCCCAGTCCCACAAGCCCCGCGCCTAGGCCTAAGACGATCGCGCTGAGGTAGGCCTCGGGTTGTAGTCGTCCAAGAGAGAGATGCCCAATAAGTGGTGAATTGCCAATGAGTGTCGAACCCACGAACCAAGTGATCGCAGCAACCAAGAGTCCCGGGAGGACAACGGCCCCAAGGAACCCCTCCAACACGAATAATTCACCGGCCAGAAAGACCCCAGCAAGCGGCGCCCTGAATAAGGTAGCAAGCGCCGAACCGACACCCGCAGCAACGAGGATACGCAATTGGCGCTCCTCGATGCCAAACCTGGACAAGAGATTGACTATCGGCCCCCCTACCAGCATTGCAATAGGCCCCTCGGGGCCGCCCGAAACGCCGAGACCCAGCGCCACCACCCCAGCTACCGCAGTGCCCATCGCCTCAGCCATCGGCAAGGCAACCTCTTCGCCGTTGACCACCTCGATAATGCGGTCGGCCCCACGTTCGCGCCGATGTGAAATACCGGACTTCGTAGCGACGAACTTGGAGATGGCGAACCCGAGAAAGATCACTACTGGCAGCAAGAACAGGCGGCTGCCACCCAGCGACACCGTCTGAGCAATCGAGACCAGCCGGGAGATCCCTAACAGGTGCATCAACACATAGCGTAGAACCTGGAGCGCGTAGTGGAACATTACCACGCCAAGCCCTGCTAGGAGACCCGTAGCCAGCACCATAGACACCCTAACGAACCTCGACACGCCTAGACACCTCCCCGCCGGGTGAATCTGAGATCATCGTGATTCGCTCGCCAAATTCCCCATTCCACAACACGCAACCCACTCCGTCGCACCTCGTCAGCTGCGACTCGTCACGACCCCAACCAGCCGAGTCGATGGCAAGTACCCTGTCACCTGCGTAGCGCCGCACCGTCTAGGCCCTCCACCGAGGGCCCTCGCCAAAACTTTCCTTTGCGCGGCCTCCCGCCTGCTCGAGCCCGAAGACCACTGCGTCGCCAGGCTCAAGCGGACGCATTCGAAGACCGTAATTGCTCGGGTGCTCCATAGCGCTACCTCTCTTACAACGAAATTCCACGCCTTACCGTGATCCGCGCAGCGTCGCGCCCAAGGCTAGCAGGGGAAACACGCACCCTCGCTCCAATGACTTCGGCTTACGGGACTACTCGCTCATACCCTCAATGAGAGCTAGACCACAGCACGCACGCATTATTAACGCGCGAGAGCGCTCGGCTCTTGAGAGCCCGAGCCCACAGGCCTACGCCTAATAGAAGATCTTGCCCCTGCTCACCAGGTCCAACAGCAAGGTTGGAAAGAGTCCAAAGAAGACGGTGATAGCAACCGAGGCCCATATTCCGATCCAGATCGGCACCAGCGAAGCGGTGGAAAGGCGCAAACCTTGGTCGCTGCCTCCACGCACCGCAACCGGATACAACGCATCCCCAACCCCGACTTCAGCTTCATCCTTAGAAAACAGTGCAAGGACGAGTCGCAGATAGAACGCAGCGGCAACCGCGGCCGTCACCATCGCGACGACCGCAATCCAATACTCATTCACCGAAATGACGGCCGTAATCACGGAGAACTTCGCGATGAATCCACTCGTGAACGGAGCTCCCGCCTGGGCAAGAATCAAGATCGCCAAAAGTACGGCTACCGCAGGTCGTCGACGTCCAAGACCGCGCACGTCATCTAAGGACAGCGACCCTTCGACCTTGCCCGCATCGACCTGGATAAGCGAAATCAACCCAAAGGTACCTATCACCATGACCGAGTAGGCACCAAGATAGAACAGGGAGTCGCGCACACCCCCACTGGTGGCTGCCAAGACACCGAGCAGGATGAAGCCTGCATGGTTGATAGACGAATACGCCAGCATCCTCTTGATCTCGCGTTGACGCAACGCAAAAACGGCCCCGAACACCAACGACAACACCGCGAGTGCAATCACAATGGGGCGCCAAAACTCCAGTTGGAGATGAAACGCAACCATCATGACGCGCAGTAACGCCGCGAATGCCGCGATCTTGGCCATCGCTGCCATATACCCAGTGACCGACGTCGGAGCGCCCTGGTAGACGTCGGGAGACCAAACGTGAAACGGAACCGCTGACACCTTGAAGCCAAAGCCCACCAGGATCAAGGCAATACCGAATAGCAGGACGCCGTTGTTAATCAGCACATGAGAGGAGAGAAACGCAGCAATCTTCACAAGGTTCGTGGACCCGGTTGCACCATAGACAAGAGCCACGCCATACAAAAACACCGCCGACGAGAAGCCACCGAGAATGAAATATTTGAATGCGGCCTCGCGTGAGAGACCATCACGCAGACGAAAACCCACCATGACATAGAGAGCGATCGACAAGATCTCCAACCCGAGGAAGACAACGATGAGATCGTTCGCCTGTGCCATGACAATAGCGCCAGTCGCCGAGAGCAACAACAGCGTCACGAACTCCGGGCCTTGCCCGGCTACCGACTCGACAAAACCCGGCCCTATCAGCATCGTCAGCACTAAAGCAGCCGCGACAATAATGCCAACGACCGCTGAAAAGCCATCATTGGAAATTGCACCGGCAATAGCCAACGACGGGCCATGCTGGTCAATCAGACGCAATAGATTGGCCGACCAGGCCCCTTCGGCTACCGCCGCGAACAGGCCAATTCCGCGATAGAGTTGGGGGTGCTCGCGCCGACCCACCGTCGCCGATAGCGCAAGCACCACAAGTGCCGCGCCAAACAGAATCAACTCTGGCCCAATCGCCTGATACGAGATCGAAGGGAGCCGAATAGGCAGCTGCGACACAAGGCTACCAAACATTACTTGGCCCCCCCGGTTACTATTGAAGCCACCGCCTGCGGTGCACCCGAGTTGCCCAGCGCAGGAGCTGACGCTACATGGTGCACGATAGCCGATGTGGTTGGATTGATTCGCGACAGCAATGGAATCGGATAGACCCCGAGCACTACGATTAAAGCGACAAGCGGGAGCAACAGCAAGGCCTCACGAGGAGCAAGGTCACGGAAGCTCCGATCGTCCTTCGCTTCGCCATGGAACACGCGCTGATACATCCAAAGCAGATAAACGGCGCTCAGCACGACGCCAAGCACGGCAACCACCGCCCACCAGCGATGAGTGATAAAGGTGCCGAGCAATATCAAAAACTCCCCAACGAATCCATTGAGGCCCGGAAGGCCGATCATACCCATTACCACCAAGATAAAGACTCCGGCAAAGATTGGCGCCTTTTTCTGCAAGCCTCCGAGCTTGTTCATGTCGAGAGTACCACGTCGCTCATAGATCATCCCTAACAACAAGAAGATGGCCGCCGTGTATATGCCATGATTCACCATCTGCAAGGTACTGCCAGAGAGTCCCTCAGTCGAAAACGCAAAGATCCCAAGCACAATGAAACCCATGTGTGATAGCGACGAGTACGCAACCATGCGACCCAGATCACGTTCTCCCGCGGCGACGATCGCCCCGTAAAGGATACCGACTACGCCCAGCGTCAGCATAAGCCAAGCAAGCTCACGAGAGGTGGCTGGGAAAAGCTCCAGGTTAAAGCGGATCAGCCCGTAGGCACCCAATTTGGCCATTACTCCTGCCAGGATGACGACCGCGGGGATCGGCGCCGATCGATAGGTGTCAGGAGACCAGGTATGGAAGGGAAAGATCGGAGTCTTGACCGCAAAGGCAGCCGCAAATGCAAGGAACAGCAATATGGCGGTGCCTTTGGGCAACCTTGTGTGCATGAGCGCCGGGAGTGAAAAGGTTAGATGTCCGGTCTGATGATCGTGGATGAACACCAAGGACACGATACCCACCAGCAGCAGCGCCGATCCCGCAAATGTATAGACAAAGAACTTGATCGCCGCACGGCCCGAAGCCCCAAGACCAAAATCGGAGATGAGGAAGTAGCTTGGCACCAGCGTCAACTCAAAGAAGACGAAAAAGAGAAACAGATCCAGTGCCGTAAAGCTACCCATGCATGCCGCCTCGAGCAGCAGCATCCAGCCGACATAGGCTCGATAGTCCTTCACACCCTTCATCGTGAACATCGCAATCGCGAAGAGAACCGCCGTTAACAGAACGAGCACCAGTGAGATGCCGTCGGCGCCGAGATACCATGCGATACCGAAGGCCCCGATCCAGTGCACCTTCGTCACGAACTGGTATGAGCTGGTATGCAACTTGAAGGCCACCGCCATCCCAATCGCCAAGCCGAGCTCAACGAGGGCTATCGCAATTCCGAAGTAACGAATAAGCCTCTGATTCTCCGGTGGCAAGGACATCATCGGCACCACCAGCGCTCCCAACGCAGGCAGTGCAATCAGCCAATCGAGTACTGTCATTGAATTCCTCTCTACCGCGCCGCACTCACGAGTACGTAAGCAAGCATGACAACGATCCCCCCGACCATGATGAGGAGATAGCTACGCACCAGCCCTGACTGGACCTTTCGTCCTAGACCACCGACCCATCGAAACAGCCAAGCCACACCGCCAACAGCTCCGTCGATGATGGTCGGATCGACCACCCGGTCTCCAAATTTTGCTAATGCCGTACCGCCTCGTGCGAAGGTACGATCGTAGAAGCTGTCAAGGTACCAACCCTTCAAGAGGACTGTGGGCTCCAATGCCTTACGCTCCGAGTGATTGCGCCACAACCGCCAGGCGATAACCACGCCAAGGAGGGCGACCACAGCGTCGGTGGCAGGCAAAAGCACCTTTTCCGATGCTGACAAGTGATAACTCACAAGTGCAGATCCAAACACTGGAGACAGCCAGTTGTGGAGGAATCGCAGACCCGAATATGGCAAATTCAAGAGACCAGCGACAGCTGCGGCGACGGCCAGCACGATCAGTGGGATCGTCATAATGCGAGGCGACTCGTGTGGCTCATGACCTTTGGTAACCTCTTGCCAACGCGGCTTGCCGTAGAACACCACAAAAACCAGGCGCCCCATATAGTAGGCCGTCAACAAGGCGGTGACGACCCCAACCACCCACAGTAGCTCGTTGCGGCCAAAGGCATCTTCGAGGATCGAACCCTTGGAGAAGAAGCCTGAGAATGGTGGTACCCCCGCGATCGACAACCACGCAATGATCATTGTCCATGCGGTGATCGGCATCAACTTGGCCAGCGCGCCCATCCGTCGGATACTCTGCTCACTGTCCAGGGAGTGGATCACCGACCCTGAGGAGAGAAAGATCAGTGCCTTGTAGAAGGCGTGGGTGACCATCAAAAAGATTGCAGCTACGTAGGCTCCCGTGCCGATTCCGAGCATCATGTAGCCGAGCTGGCTCACCGTCGAAAACGCCACGATCTTCTTGATGTCGGTCTGTGAGGTGGCCGCCATTGCAGCGACAAACGCAGTCACCACACCGATGATTGCGATGGTGGTGGAGGCCGCGTGCGCAAGCGCCAGGATCGGCGACAGGCGAGCCATCAAGTAGACCCCCGCGGTCACCATCGTTGCGGCATGAATGAGCGCCGAGACCGGAGTTGGACCCTCCATCGCATCAAGGAGCCAGGTAAAGAGGGGAAGTTGGGCCGACTTCCCGGCAGCCGCCAGAAAGAAGAGCAACGCGATGGCCTCTGCCGTCCCAGCAGGGAGTCGATGCGCGGCAGGGAGCACCTGGGAGTAGCTCACCGAATGAAGGTTCTCAAAGACCAAAAAGGTACCGAGCATAAAGCCCATGTCGCCAATCCTGTTGATAATGAAGGCCTTCTTGCCAGCGCTCGCCGCGCTAGGACGTTCGAACCAGAACGAGATCAACCAATAGGAGCATGCCCCTACGCCCTCCCATCCCAGGAAGGTGAGCGGAAGATTGTTTGCCGTGACCAACACCAGCATCGAGAACACGAACAGATTGAGGTACACAAAGAACTGATGGAAGCGCGCATCGCGCTTCATATAGCCGATGGAGTACAGGTGGATCAGTGCCGCCACCCCGGTAACGAAGAGCATCATCACCACCGAGAGTGGATCGGCTCGAAAGGTAATGTTCACATGGAACCCGCCGGCATGGATCCACTGAAACAGCCGCAGCACCTGGGTGCGCTGCCCTGCGTGCTTGGACAGGAGAAGAATCCACGTCACTACCGCGGCGACGAAGCTCAAGGCGATAGCGATCGTACCAACCCAACCAGCGCCAGGATCACCTATCCGCTTTCCGAATGCCAGCAACACGAGAAATCCGAGCAGCGGAAAGCCGATCACCAAACCCAAAACCAACATGTCTAGCCCTTCAAACTCGAGATATCATCGACCGTGACAGTTGCTCGATGACGAAAGATCGCCACGATGATTCCTAACCCAACCACCACTTCCGCCGCGGCCACGACAAGCACGAAGAAGACGGCGACCTGGCCTCCTACGTCGTTGAGCATCCGTGCATAGGTCACGAATGTGAGATTGACCGCGTTGAGCATCAACTCGACCGACATGAACATGACGATCACGTTTCTCCTGGTGAGGACCCCGAACGCCCCCAGACCGAAGAGCAGCGCCGCTACGACAAGATACCAACTTCCCGGAATGCTCACAGTCAGACCTCCCGGCTCTCATGCGCGCGGGGCTGGGCCACTCCGCTCATGCGTCGTGACAGAATCACTGCACCAACGACCGCGATAACCAGGAGCGCTGCCGTCAGTTCGAAGGGCAACAGGTAGGTCGTGAAGACCGACCTAGCGAGCACGCCAATGTTGGATCCCGCGCTCAGTTTGCCCGCCACCGCGTGCGCACCGGTGACCCAGGCTCCGGTTGCGACGATAAAGAGCTCAGCAAGGATCAAGGCAACACCCACGCCAGCGAGTGCAACCCGAACGGTATCACCAGCAAAACTTGTGATCTCCTCACGATCGACGCCCAAAAGCATGATCACGAAAAGGAAAAGCACCACTACCGCTCCAGCGTACACAACGACCTGAACCGCAGCCAAAAACTCAGCACCCTCTTCAATGAAGAGAACTGCCACCCCGAAGAGCGTCATGACGAGGAACAACGCGGCATGCACCGGATAACGCGCACTCAAGAGGCCTACTCCGCCGATCGCGATGATCACCACCGAGACGATAAATACGATGAGCTGAGGAACAGAGATCACAGTAGCGATCACCAGACCTTCCCTCCAATCTTTCGTGAGATCCGGTCCGCGAGAACTTCACGAAGCCGAAACGTAGCCGCCATCTCGTCCTCGGAGATCTCAGATTGTCCCCTTTCGGGTAGCCGAATACCGTGTCCCAGCTCTCCTGACCATCCGACGACCCCCTCGAAGTGGGGGTCGCCCGACGGCGCGGTGGCGCGAACCCACCCCGAGGTGTCCTCCTCGTCCTCGTCCTGCCAGTCCTCAAACGGCATCCGTCGGGGGTGACCCTCGTCGTCCACCACGAGTTCGGCCTTCGTATAGATCGCATCCTCCCGATTGGTAAAGGAGAACTCGAACATTTTCGACTCCGTTATCGCCTCGGTAGGGCACGCCTCCACGCAAAGATCGCAGTGAATACAGCGCAAGTAGTTGATCTCGTAGACAAACCCAAAGCGTTCACCAGGAGACACAGGTGCATCCGGGTCATTGTCAGCCCCGCGCACATAGATGCACCTCGCAGGGCATACTCCAGCACACAGCTCACACCCGATGCACTTCTCCATGCCATCGGGATATCGATTGAGAACATGTCGTCCGTGGAAGCGCGGAGGCTTCGGCCGCTTCTCCTCAGGATATTGACGCGTTACGCGAGGTTCACCAATCTGTTTCAGGGTAACTTTGAAGCCTCCAAGACCACTAAGAATCCCCATGGTCCTCCCTCCTCTCGCGGGGTGGCTCCAACTCTGCGCGCGCAGGGCGCGCCAGCTCCCGTGCCGTACTCCGATCGCGTCCCACCGCAATCGCACGGTACAAAAGCAACCCTCCAACGATGCCAAGACCCACCATCGCAAACCCAAGGGGACGCGATACCCGCATGGCAGCAACCACTAACAACCACACCAGCATGACCGGAATCAAAACCTTCCAGCCGAGGTCCATCAACTGGTCATAGCGCAGTCGGGGCAAGGCCGCCCGGAACCACACATAGATGAAGAAGAAGACCGCTGTCTTAACGATGAACCAGACAATGGGCCAGAGCCAATGCAAGAAGCTCGGGTCAGGGCCATCGGGACCGCCGAAGAACATCGTAACCATGATCGCCGACATCGTAATGGTGTTCATGTACTCCGCGAGGTAGAACAGCGCGAACCGGATCGACGAATACTCAGTATGAAAGCCGCCAACCAGCTCCTGTTCGGCCTCAACCAGATCAAATGGCGGACGATTGACCTCGGCCGTGATGGCGATGATGAAGACGAGGAACGGTATCACGCCCAATCGAATGATGTTCCAATGCGGGATGAATCCGAAGAACGTCCCGAGCTGCTGAGTGACCATGTCCCTGGTCGAAAGCGAGCCGGTCAGGAGAACTACCGAGGCAATCGAGAGACCCATCGCTGCCTCATAGGAGATCATCTGCGCTGACGCCCGCACCGATCCGATCAGCGGGTACTTCGACCCAGAAGACCAGCCGGCCAACATGACGCCGTAGACCGAGATCGACGACATTGCAAGCAGTAGGAGAATACCAATCGGTGGATCAGCGACCTGCAGCTCAGTCGTGTGACCAAAGATATGCACAATGCCACCAACTGGTACCAGAGTAAAGGTCAAAAAGGCGGGGATCACCGAGAGGTAAGGAGCAAGCTTAAAGATAAACTTATCCGACCGTTCTGGGATGAGGTCCTCTTTGAAGAAGAGTTTGATGCCATCGGCCAGACTTTGGAGGAGACCAAACGGGCCAGCGCGGTTGGGTCCAATTCGGTTCTGCATGTCCGATATGACCTTGCGCTCGATCCAGATCGCGAGCAAGACAGACACCATCATCGCAATGAAAGCGACAATGACCTTGATAACTACGATGAGAACGACAACCCACCCGATGTGGCCCGCCAACAACGGATCACTCCCCATTGATCTTCTCCACTCTTACTTTGATCCAGGACTGATTTTCCAACAGGGATAGCGTCGCAGGCGTCAGCCCGTCCACCACGAGGACTCGCGAATCGCTTCTCACAGACAGATCGAAGGCCTTCGTCAACTCCACGCCAAGCTCTACCGTGGCAGCACCGATGAGACGACAGCGATCGCCATCCATAAGCCCAAGCTGCTCACCCTGCAAGGGAGACAACTTGAGCACGGGATCGCGAACCCACGCGGCCAGGAAGGGATTTGCACTTAGCGACGGTGACACGTCATAAAGTCTCGGCACGAGGCTCAACCAGAACTCATCCTCGGCCAAGGGATCGGGGTCGCGCACAACATCGCCAGTCCCCCTCTCCGCAGAGACCAGTGCCTGTGGAGACTTACCTGGGTCCAGGGCGAAGCCAGTCGCGACCGTGGGTTCAACAACCCGACCAGCAGCGAAGTTCGCTCCTTGGCGGTCCACCGAAGCAATGCCTGGGGTCGCCATAGGATCAAGGATCCGAGGAGCGCAAGGTTCCTCGCGACGCGACAGCGGAAACAATGGACCATCGAGGCTCTCGGCGAAATACTCGTAACCAAGTCCTGCCAGGAGCCCCCCCGATTGGTTGAGGTCCCGCATCACGTCGGCCAAGGTCAAGAATCCCAGCTCGTCGCCGAGCATCGATGCCAGTTCAGCGGCGATCATCCAGCCCGAGCGAGCCTGGCCAAGCGGTTCGACCTGACGGCCAAGGCGCAGATGGCGCCACTCAACGTTGACCGTCGAACCCTGCTCTTCACCAAAGGCGCACAGAGGCAGAACAATAGCGGCGCTGTGAGTCGTAGCGGACTCAAACGTGCTCAAAGCGATAACGGTGACGCGCTCCCCAAGAACTTCCAGGTCAGCCTCCGACATGCCTAGCCTGGTCAATTCGCTGTCGAGCACAATGAGAGTCCCGAAATCTCCACGCAGAGCTCCCGCCACAATGGCATCCGCCGACACCGAAGGAGTTACTCCACCGGAGGAGCGGATGACCTGGGGCGCATTCGGCGTAAATCCAACGGCCACGGCGTTTGCCCCATGAGGCGTACCGTTGAGAACCTTCGCCCCCGGGAGACGCTCCAGTAGGTCTTTGAGCACACGTGTGTTGAGCGCTGCCCCAAACCCTCGGTCCCGAGACCCCGCGACGATGACGACATCGTCGACCTGGTCACCAATGGCAGCAATGACCTCGTCGACAGCCTGACCCAGACGACTCGGCTCGAGCGCAATCGCGTGATCGACAATCGGGGTGAGCTCGGTGGGAGTTGTGTTCAACTCAATAACGCTAAGGCCCGCTCGAATTGCCGCTCGCAAGCGCAGGTGCATAACCGGCAACTCGTTTTTAGGGTCGACGTTGACGAGCACCAACTTGCTCGCACTCAGTGCCTGATTGATTGACGCTGGATTCTCCAATAACAATGAGGCATCAGTTCTGAGATCAGCCGCACCGTCTACCGCATTCGTCCGAATCACATCACTGGCCAACTTCGCCCAGGCATAGGTCGTTTCGAGTGACAGAGACGTGCCCGAGACAATAGCCACTGCAGAAGCTCCGCGTTCGTCAATTGTCCTCTTGATGCTCAATGCCGCAGCCCGCAGCGCTTTGGACCACGAAACCTCGGCACTTCGGCTCTGATCTCTGAGTCGAGGACGCGCTACGCGAAGTTCCAGGTTGTTGACCGCGCTCGTGGTGAATCGACCACGATCGCAGAGCCAACTGTGATTGATAGCATCCGAGTCGATGCCGAGCATCCGCGTCAACTCATTCTGACTCGACTGAAGGCTCACCTGGCAGCCGAGATCACATTCCATACATGTCGATGCCGACTGCACCAGATCCCATGGGCGCGCCTTGAAGCGATATGGCGTCGTAGTGAGCGCGCCCACCGGGCAAATTTGCGCCACATTACCCGAGAAGTACGAGTCGAAGTCCACATTCGAGAATGTTGCAATGCGCAAGGCGCCACCGCGTCCCGCAAAGTCGATCAGCGGCTCGCCAGCAATCTCGTCGGCAAACCGCGTGCAACGATCGCACTGGATACAGCGCTCTCGATCGAGCTTGATGAGCCGAGAGATGGGGATCGGCTTCGCGTAATGTCGCTTCTCCTCGACAAAGCGGGTTTCACCTGAGCCATGGGCGAACGCCTGATCTTGAAGCGGACATTCACCGCCCTTATCGCACACAGGGCAATCAAGAGGATGATTAGCCAGAAGGAACTCGAGAACCCCATGCTGGGCCTTCTTTACAGCCGCGGATTCAGTAAACACCTCCATCCCGTCGGCCACGTCGATGTAACAGGACGGCTGCAGCGAGACTCCGCGAGGTCCCTTGACCTCGACCAAACACATACGGCACATGCCGACCGCAGACATTCGAGGATGATAACAAAACCGCGGCACGTGGATCCCAGCTGCATCGAGTGCATCGATGAGCTTGGTACCCTTTTGCGCCTGAAACGGGTGCTCATCAAACGTTAGGGACACCAACTCGTCAGGCATGAGGGCACCGCCCTTCCTTGATATGGACCAGAAAATCATCACGAAAATGGTTGACCGCAGCGCTCACCGATGGCGGGATCGATGGCCCGAGAACACAAATGGTCGTCTGTGCTGGCGGCCACTTGATACCTGGCGAGATGTTATCACAAAGATCAAGGAGTAGGTCGAGATCGGCCTCCCTCCCCTCGCCCTCCTCGATGCGACGCAGAATCTTGTCGATCCAGGCACCGCCCTCGCGACACGGCGTACACTGACCGCACGACTCGCGTGCGAAGAAGCGCGCGATGCGCCAGGCCGACCGAACTGGGCATGAGGTGTCGTCCATGACAATGACCGAACCGGAACCCAGCATGGAACCCGCCTTTGCCACCTCATCTTGACCAAGCGGAATATCAAGGTTCTCGGGGAAAAACCACGGTGCCGACACGCCGCCTGGGATAAACGCGATAAGTGATCGATCCGGATGGAGACCCTGGCCATACTCCTTGCCGTAGATCAGGTCACGAAAGGTGATCTTCGTCATCTCGACCTCATAGGGGCCCGGACGTTGAACCTGTCCCGAAAGCGCGAAGAGCCGAGTCCCCGTAGAACGTCCCTCGCCAAGTGCCTTGAAAGCGGCACCACCATGTTGCACGATCCACGGAAGATTCGACACGGTCTCCACGTTGTTCACGATGGTTGGCTCGCCGTAGAGTCCGATCACCGCTGGAAAATAGGGTGGCTTGATGCGGGGAAAACCACGTTTGCCCTCGAGTGACTCAATGAGTGAGGTCTCCTCGCCGCAAATGTAGGCTCCAGCACCCGGCTGCAGCAGGATATCAACCGAGAATGACGAGCCAAAAATCGATCGACCCAAGGCATTCCTCGCATAGGCTTCGTTGATCGCCTGCTGAACGCGCTCCAACCCCAGGGCAAATTCTCCACGCAGGTAGATGACGACTAAAGACGCACCAATCGCATAGGCCGCTATGGTGGCACCCTCGACCAATTGATGTGGGTCGCGTTCGACCAGTAGGTGATCCTTGAAGGTAGCCGGCTCGCTCTCATCGCCATTGATCACCAGATATCGTCGTGGCGCCTTTCGCAACATCGACCACTTGCGTCCTGCCTCGAATCCGGCGCCACCACGACCGAGAAGGTTGGCGGTGGTAACCTCATCGGCAACCTCCTCGGGTCGCATCTCGAGCACCGCTCTGCGCAGTCCTTGATCGCCCCCGGTTGCCAGAAAACGCGAGAGTGTTTCAGAGTCTTCATACCCCAGGCGGGCACCAACGATTCGCTCCGTCACTCTTGATCCCCCGCTCTCTCGCGATCGATCTCTGTCATCGGGATTGCGGGTGGAGCCTCACGACGAACTCGGATCAGCGTGCCATGAGGAGGTACCTCATCGTCGAGCTCACCATCGCGAAGTCGAGCAATGAGCGAACGAAAGCTCTCGTCATCGAGGGGACCGAAATAGCGGTAGTTCACCTGTGCAGCAGGAGCGTGGTCACAGTGTGCGATACACTCAACCTCTTCAAGCGTGAACAACCCATCTTCGGTAGTTCCGCCGACCGGGATACCAAGGACCTTCTCGGCGTCCTCGAGCACTTCGTAAGCCCCTCGCAGCATGCAGGCGATATTCGTACAGACTCCAATCACATATCGGCCTACTGGTTCAAGCTTGAGCATGTCGTAGAACGATGCCGTTCCCTGCACCTCGGCTGCGCTTGAACCAACGAGCTCGGCGATATGTGCCATCGCCTCGTCACTGACATAGCCATCCTGCTCCTGAGCAAGATGGCACAGCGGGATCGTTGCCGATCGAGGATCTGGGTATAGCGAAACCAACTCCTTCGCGCGGCTCAACATGTCATCCGAGAAACGTGCCACCTAACGATCCACCTCTCCCATTACCGGGTCCACCGACGATATCACCGCCACCGCATCGGCCAGCAACCCCCCATGCAGCATCACGGGAAGGCTCTGCAGATTGACGAACGAAGGTCCTCGAATATGCATTCGAAACGGCTTCGCCGAACCATCAGACACCATGTAGCACCCCAACTCGCCTCGAGGAGACTCGATAGCGACGTAGCTCTCGCCCGGAGGGATCCGAATCCCTTCGGTAAAGAGTTTGAAGTGATGGATCAGCGCCTCCATGGACTCGTCAATACGCGCTCGCGGCGGTGGAGTGACCTTGGGATCCAACGCCCGGTAAGGTCCTTTGGGCATCTTATCAAGAATTTGACGCACGATCGAAATCGACTGTCGAATCTCAAACAGCCGTACCGCGTAGCGATCGTATGTGTCTCCAACACTCCCAACAACTACATCGAAGTCGACCTGGTCATAGAATAGATAGGGCATCTCCTTGCGCAGATCCCATGGCACGCCGGAGGCACGAAGTATCGGACCCGATGCCGAAAGCGCCACCGCCTCCTGGGGCCTCAGTACCCCTACTCCCACGACTCGCTCACGAAAGATGGGTTGGCCCGTGATCAACTCGTCATAGTCATGTGTTCGCGCCTCGATCGTGTCGACTATGGCGGTCACATCGTCCTCCCACCCATCAGGAAGGTCGGCTGCAACTCCTCCAACACGGATGTAGTTGTTGTTCATTCTCAGGCCTGACGTCTTCTCAAAGAACGAAAGGACCATCTCCCGATCTCGAAAGCCAAAGATCATCATCGAGGTCGAACCTAGATCCATGCCGTTGGTAGCGAGCCACATCACGTGCGATGCGATACGGTTGAGCTCAGACATGAGCATGCGGATCCAGGTCGCTCGCTCGGGCATCTCAATGCCCAAGAGGCTCTCTGCGGCCAGGCAAAACACCAGCTCGTTGTTGAGGGGAGATAGGTAGTCCATTCGGGTCACGTTCGTAGTCCCCTGAAGATACGTCAGGTTCTCCGCTGTCTTCTCCATGCCGGTGTGCAGATAGCCGACGACCGGCTTGGAGCGCAGGACCGTCTCGCCCTCGATCTCGAGCATGATCCGCAGCACGCCATGGGTCGAAGGATGCTGCGGCCCCATGTTGATGATCATGCGACCATCATCGGAATCGCTCTCGAGTTCTGCCTCACCCTCGGGAATCCTCAGTGTGGAGCCAATCTCCTTTGCGAGGGCAGCCGCCGTGGTGGACGAGCGCTCACCCAGCTCCTGTGGACCTTCGGAGGTTTCCTGCACCAAACCAAATCGGCCGTCACCTTCAGGACGAACAACCGTGTAGATAGCATTGCTCATCGGTTGCGCTTGACCTCCTTAAACTGCACCGGAACACGACCAACTCCATAGTCCTTTCGCAGTGGATGACCCTCCCAATCCTCCGGCAACAGGATGCGTGTCAAATCCGGGTGGTTCTCAAAACGCACACCAAAAAGGTCGTATACCTCTCGCTCCATCGCTTCGGCTCCTGGGTACCATCCAAAAATCGATGGCACGACCATGTCAAGCTCTGGCACCTGCACGCGCAGACGTACAATCGCAGCGGGAGCGAACGCCCTCAAGTTCACCACCAGTTCGAATCGCTCGAGCTGCACGTCATACATACGGTCTCGGGTTTGATTGTCGAGATAGTCCACGCAGGTCAGGTCCGCCAGATAAATGTAACCCTCCTCGTGGCGCGCTTGCACCGTTGGGAGGTACTGAGACCTCTCCAACACCATCACCTCAGACAAGGTCCTCAGCACCTCCGAGCATCTTGGTAGTGGCTGGCTCCCCGACCATGCGCAGCGTTGTTCCACGCTCACCAACAGCGCGGCGACGAAGAATCTCACCGGTCTGAATCTGGTGATGCAACGTCAAGATCGCATGCATAAGAGTCTCTGGGCCTGGGGGGCAACCGGGCGCATAGACGTCAACCGGTACGATCTGGTCAACGCCTTGGACGATCGCATAGTTGTTGAACATCCCACCAGTGGAGGCGCAGACTCCCATCGAGATAACCCACTTTGGCTCCATCATCTGGTCATAGACCTGACGAAGAACCGGCGCCATCTTTTGCGAGACTCTGCCCGCAACAATCATGAGGTCCGACTGGCGCGGTGACGCTCGAAATACCTCCATTCCAAAGCGGGCAAGATCGAAATCCGCCGCACCACTCGCCATCATCTCGATCGCACAACAGGCGAGTCCAAAGGTCGCAGGCCATACGCTGGCCTTTCGTGCCCATTGCACAAGCTTCTCGACGTTTCCAGTCAGGAAGTTGTAGCTCAAGTCTTCAAGTGGCATCAGTCGTGGCCTCCTCGAACCATCAACGCGGTCAGCTCCTTGAGATCGATGTGTCCCATGCCACTCGGTGCAGACGACCCGCGCTTGGGTCCCCAACTCAAGGCACCATTAGCCACAAGGTACGCGAAGGCGATGAAGACTACGAGAGCAAAGGTTGCGATCTCCACGACCCCAAAAGTCCCAAGCTCACCGGCGGCGGCGGCAAATGGATACAAGAAGATGATCTCGATATCGAAGATGATAAAGATCATTGCAACCAGATAGAAACGCACTGGAAACCGCTCTGCAAGCTCCGTCCTCGGAACGATGCCGCACTCGTATGGGGCGGACTTGGCTCGATGAGGACGCCGAGGAGCGAAGAGTCCCGACGCCACGAACGAGCCTGACGCAAATAGCGCACCAAGCACAAGCATGATGACTATCGGAAGGTATTGAGCCACCTCACCCCATTTCTGTCGTTATCACTGTATCGCACATACTCCCAAAGCCTGCGCGCGTACTCCTATCTTGATACGAGTTGCCCTCTGCACGCAAATCCGTTGGCCGCTCGCAACCGATTCAGCCGCGAAAGGGTTCCGCTACCGTCCGTTGCCCACGAGATAACCCCTCGCCCTGGTCTACGATGATACCTGTGAATAAAAATATTGTAGACGAGCTGTCTGCTGACGTCGTGGTCGTAGGTGGGGGTCCTTCGGGCGCTGCCACCGCGCTCTGGCTCGCCATTCGCGGCATCAGTGTCATCGTAGTCGAAAAGAAACAGTTCCCACGAGCCAAGACCTGTGGCGATGGTCTCACTCCTCGTGCCGTCGTACAGCTAGAAGCCATGGGGCTACAGCCGATGCTCAATGGACAACACAAGTACCTTGGCCTTCGGGCCATCGCCCACGGTCGCTCCTACGAACTTCCGTGGCCCAACCTGCCGAACTACCCGGACTACGGATACGTGGTACGCAGATCCGTCCTTGACCAAGCCGTTCTGGGACGAGCGGCTGAGGCTGGCGCCTCAGTGCTCTACCAGCATGAAGCCGTCGAGGTATCTCGAGACGCGGATGCCATCGAGTCTCTTCGTGTCCGAGATCTCAGTGCGGGTCATGAGCTCACCGTTCGAGCCAAGGTTTACGTGCTGGCCGAGGGATCCAATGCGAGGCTCGCGCGCTCTCTAGGAGCACTGCGCGATGTCAACAAGCCGCTTGGCCTTGCAATTAGGGGCTACTACACTACCGATCGTTCCAGCGAAGACTGGATCGAATCACACCTGGACCTGCGCGACGAGGACTCTGCAGTCATACCAGGCTACGGTTGGATCTTCCCGGCCGGCGATGGGACGGCAAACGTTGGGTTCGGCTTGCTCTCAAACAGCCAACGGTGGCGGAAGATGAACACCACCCATGCGCTCGAGCGCTTCGTCGCCCTCACCAAGGGAGAGTGGCACTTCCCTGAAGAGGCGGGCACAACTGGCGCGACTGGTGGGAAACTACCGATGGGATTCAGCGTCAACCCACGCTCCGGGCCCAATTTTCTCCTGGTTGGTGACGCGGCAGCAAGCATCAATCCCTTTAATGGCGAAGGCATCTCCTATGCGTACGAGACCGGTCGACTTGCGGCGAACGCGATCACCCAAAGCCTCGGCACACGCAATCCGCGGCCCATCGTCGACTTTAGCCGCTCCCTCGATGCCCACTACGCGGGATACTATGCCGTCGGACGCCTTTTCGTGAAGGCAATATCGGACCCGCGTTTGATGTCTCCAGGGGTCTGGCTCACCATGCGGTCAAAAGCTACCATGGCGCCCGTCGTGGCGATCATGGCCAACCTCATGACACAAGGCTCCTCGTCGCGAATCGAGCAGATCTATCGGATCACCCAGCAGCTGCGCGATCGGCTACCAAACTAACGCAGCGGGCGCCGCAACCACCCCAATTCCCGGGCCCTGATCGATCACCCGAAGCTCACAATCCGCTCCAGCGAACCTAGGCATTCCTAGGCGCGCCTTTTGTTTTCGCTCTCCAGCCGCTGAGTCTCCCCCGAGCACGCCGCGTGCTCAGGACTCTGCGAGTCGGTGGTATTGCCACCTCCCACGAC
>JAJZXI010000147.1 GCA_021806545.1 Actinomycetes bacterium
ACACTGGCTGGGTATCGGTTGGCTCCGATGGTGATACTGCTGCATTCGCGGTGGAGACTCTGCGCCGCTGGTGGTTCGGTGTTGGCAAGGCGCGCTATCCCAAGTCCAAGAGGCTGCTCGTCTGCGCGGATGCAGGAGGCTCCAACGGCTACCGGCTGAGGCTGTGGAAGCGTGAACTCGCCCAACTTGCTACCGAGACCGGCCTGTCGATCACCGTGTGCCACTTCCCGCCGGGTACCTCCAAGTGGAACCGCGTATTGAGCAGCGGCTGTTCGCCCATGTCACGATGAGCTGGCGGGGAAGGCCGCTAACGAGCCACGAAGTGGTGATCGAGCTGATTGGAGCGACAACTACACGAGCCGACCTCACCGTGCATGCAGAGGCGGACACCAACAGCTACCCCCGCAAGATCAAGATCAGCGACGCTGAGATGGCGATGGTCACCCGCCAGATCAAACCCTACGCGTTCCACGGCGAATGGAACTACACCATCGGAGCCACCAAGCAGACTACAACCGTGTAACTAACTTGACTGAGTTATTTATTGGTGCGTCCTTAGCTCGACTTCTGCTGGGCAGGCGGTACGCTCATGACAATACGGGCAGGGTACTGACACCAAACGTCACTCCTCGTGGGCTCACGAGCGGGGTCAATCGGTGCCTTCGATCACATGGGTCATCCGGCGATCGCCTGAGGGCAAACTCGATCTCAGCCGATCAGGTCACCAGTCGAACCCGCTGACTACCAGATGCACATGACTTGGACTAGCCTGGAGTGATGGCTGACTCCGCGAGACTCGCACCGGGCGACAGAGCTCCTTCGTTCTGTCTACCGAATCAGTACTCGGCGCCGACCTGTCTTGAGTCACTCACTGGCAAGGTTAGCATCGTCTACTTCTACCCCAAGGACATGACACCGGGGTGCACCCTCGAAGCTACTGACCTCAATGAAATCGGCGATGAGTTGCGTGACCTGAATATCGGCCTTTTGGGCATTTCACCCGACTCTGTCGAAAGTCACTTTCAGTTCTCAGAGCGCTTCCACCTTGGCTTCGACATCCTCTCAGATACGAGTAAGGAGGTCATGACTGCGTGGGGTGCCTACGGCGAGAAGATGAACTACGGTCGCAAGGTGGTCGGGGTGATCAGATCTACCTTCATCTTGCATCCAGACCTCACGATCGCTCACGCGCTCTACGGCGTCAAGGCAAGTGGCCACGCAGCGCGAATTCTTCGTCTGTGTCAGGCGATGGCCCCATCGCACTAGGAAGCCACCACAACCTGCGGACGTCTCCGGGAGGATCGTGCGTTCCTCTCGTCCATCTCTATCGAAAAAGGAGCCATGATCATGTCACAAGCCGTCATCGTTGCAGCAGTACGAACCCCAATTGGGCGAGCATTCAAGGGTTCACTGGTCGACAAACGTCCCGATGACCTCTCCGGTCTCGTGATCGCGGAGCTCATGCGTCGGCTCCCCTCGCTTGAACCCAGCCGCATCGACGACGTTATTTGGGGCGCTGCTCTCCAGCATGGAGAGCAGAGCATGAACCTTGGCCGCAATGTCTCCGCGTTAGGCGGACTACCCGATAGCGTTCCCGGTACGACGGTCAATCGCTTCTGTGCATCGTCGCTGCAGGCTATACGGATGGCCTTTCATGCTATCAAAGCAGATGAAGGTCAGGTATTCGTCGCCGGAGGCGTCGAAAGTACAACCCGTTGTTCGCTCAAAGGTTTCGATCCGGAGGACATGAATCCTCGCTTTACCGACAAAACGCGACCCGACTACATCAATGACATGTACATTCCCATGGGGCTGACCGCTGAAAACGTCGCCAAAAAGTTCAGTGTGACCCGCGAAGCGATGGATGCGTACGCGAAGCGCTCCCAGGACCGCGCCGTGGCTGCCATCGAATCTGGGTTCTTCGACCGAGAGATTCTCCCCGTGATGCTCGATAACCAGACGATCATCAGCCGTGACGATGGTCCGCGTCCCAATACAACCCTCGCCAAGCTCGCAGAGCTCAAGCCCTCCTTCCTGCCCGACGGCACGGTCACTGCCGGAAACTCCTGCCCACTCAACGACGGTGCCGCGGGAGTAGTGGTGATGTCAGACCGGCTCGCCAGCGAGCTTGGCATCGAGCCTCTCGCGAGAATTGTCGCAAGTGCGGTGTCCGGGTTGGCACCCGAAATCATGGGGGTCGGTCCGATCGAAGCTATCGCGAAGGTACTCGCGCTGGCAGGGCTGACTATTGAGCAGATGGACATCGTCGAGCTCAATGAGGCATTTGCGGCCCAGGTGCTGCCGGTTGCACAGGAGGTACACATCTCGATCGAGGATCAGCTCAATCCGCACGGTGGGGCTATCGCGCTCGGTCACCCCTTCGGCATGACCGGGGCGCGCATCATGACCACGCTGCTCAATGGGCTTGCGAGCGCGAACGGACATTACGGCCTTGAGACCATGTGTGTTGGTGGGGGTCAAGGGATGGCAATGATCGTAGAGAGGCTGTAGCGCTGTCGCCCCCTCCCACCCGACTCATCCTGGTACGCCACGGCGCCACCCCCACCACCGGCAAGATTCTTCCTGGGCGAGCCGTCGGCTTACACTTGGCTGACTATGGCCACCGCCAAGCGGCTGCTGTCGCGGATCAACTTCCCGCCCGATTCGGAGCCATCACTGCCCTACTCACATCGCCTCTTGAGCGAGCTCAGGAGACTGCGCAACCACTGAGCGAGCGACTGGGCATGACGCCGAAGATCGAGCCACGTCTCGTCGAATGTGACTTCGGGGAGTGGACAGGAGCCTCGCTCGCAAAGCTCTACCGCAAGCCAGCTTGGCGCGAGCTGATGATGCAGGCCGGCAACTTTCGCTTTCCTGGTGGCGAGTCGCTTCGCGAAGTACTCGACCGGATGCTCGACCTCGTCAGTGATCTCAGGACTCACCATAAGTCAGAGACGATCGTGGGCTTCACACATGCCGACCCTATCAAGATTCTTACAACAGAGGCACTGGGGATGCACATTGACCAGATGCACAGGATATCCGTAGCGACCGCATCCATGACGGCCTTCGTTATCAGCGAGGTGGGCATTAACCTAGACTCTCTCAACACAGGGTCGTTGATTGGAGGATCACCAGCTTGAGCGAATCGATTGACTTCGGCGCCGTAACTCACTTTACCGTCGGAACGGTCGGCGAACCCGGTCACCGGGTCTTTCTGCTCCAGGTCGGTGCCGGAGCGTTGATTCTGACAGTGAAGGTCGAAAAAACCCAAGTCATGGCTATGATTCAAGGACTCACGACGGCTATCGAAGAGTTATCGCGCCCCCACGAGCTGGCCGGCGATCAGCCACTCGTCGGTGATCCCACGCCAGCTTGGATTGTTGGGTCAATCGAACTCGAGGTCGACGCAATTACCGAGCTGATCGAAGTGGAGCTCGAAGAGCTTGCCGAAGAAGAGCCGACAACGGCGCGTTTTGTGATCACACAAGAGCAGGCCGCGCAATTTGCGATCACCGCGACTCGGCTGGTCGAACAGGGCCGGCCACCATGCCCGCTGTGCGGTTACCCACTCGATCCAGAAGGACATGCATGCCCGAGAACGAACGGCCATCGAGCGCCGAGTCTTTAGCGAGCGAGCAGGAGCTCTCCCGCAGCGACGTCTCCATCCTTGGACGTATCGAGAGCAGCTCGAACGGAGCCCTTCTCGTCGAGCTGTGCGGAGGACATCTCGCAATTTACAAGCCCGAGTCACTCGAGCGGCCACTCTGGGACTTTCCCTCTGGTCTATATCGACGCGAACGAGCCAGTTACGTCTTGGCACGGCAGCTGGGCCTCGACTTCATTCCACCGATCGTCATTCGAGACGACCTCCCGTTAGGACGTGGTTCACTGCAAAGCTTCGTCGAAGCCGACTTCGATCGACACTACTTCGACCTCTACGACGACCCTGCACTACGACCTCGCTTCATCGAGATCGCTGCCTTTGACATCGTTGCCAACAACGCCGATCGTAAGGCAGGTCACCTCCTGATCGACCATCAACACCACCTCTGGGGTATCGACAATGCCCTGTGCTTCCACGACGAACCGAAGCTGAGAACCGTGATTTGGGAGTTCGGAGCCTCTGCGCTCGATGAACGCCTTATCGATGCGCTCGCAAGAGCCGCCGCGACGCTCAACCCCGAACTCTGCGAACTACTCACCCAGCGCGAGCGTCGAACCCTCCAGCATCGCCTCCGAGTGCTGAGCGCTATGGGGACGCTCATCGATCTCGACGTCGACGAGCGGCCCTATCCCTGGCCACTGGTATAAAGGTAAACGACGCCTAACGGTGTGGCCAAACAAGGTGAGTTGAGACCGTCATCAGCGGCGCACCACAAGCTCGAACCATCGTGTCAGCGCGATGCGATGATCGCACTCCCTGGATGTTCCGAGCATGCATCCCACGATCTGATCTCGCGAATCCGCGTTCTTCGTCGCTCTCCGCCACCCACCGTCTGGCACCGAGCTATGCGCATCGATCCCGTGAGCCACAACGCAACGGTCCGAGAACCGTTGCAATCCGATCGAGTCCGCGGGATCCCATGCGCACGTTCGATCATGACAACCTCGTTGGCATGGCCACCACCGCACAACTGTTGGAACGAGTTCCTACGCTGCGAGTACCTACGTCCTCAGATATCAGCTACTAAGCGCCGGTCTTTTGGCGCACCGCCTCGATAAGCCGAGGAAGCAGCTTCTGGGCATCCCCAACGATGCCAAGATCGGCGATCTGGAGAATCGGTGCATCCTTGTCCTTATTGATGGCGATGATATTCTTTGCACCCTTCATCCCCACCATGTGTTGAG
>JAJZXI010000024.1 GCA_021806545.1 Actinomycetes bacterium
CTAAGCGAAAATTGCAAGCATCTTGCCAAAATTCCCTCGAGATCTGGTAAGGCTGTCTCAGCGGTGCGGGCACACGAAAGGTTCCTGTCTACGACAAAATTGATCACACGGATGCCGGGACCCGGCCCGACAAGCTCCACACCACTGGCCAATGACGCCGATACAACTGGTACAGCACATCCTGTTGACACGGCAAAACGTGTCAATCCTTGCCGCGATGATGGTGTCATCATGGGTCGGTTCTCGGACCCTGATGCGGGTGTTGAAAATGTCACCGTCTGACGACTGACCTGGAGTGGGATGGAGGAGATCGACGGCCCATCTGCTCCAAGGCAATGTTGGCGTACGCTTCAAATACTGGCCCATCGGCGCGATCCTCCTCGCCGATGTGAAGGATCGCCTGATCGTCGTCGATATGCTCACGTTCACGACGGCGCTCACCGTTGCCACTGGCAGAACCATGGCAGCGCTGCGCCATCCCTTGCCGATTCAGGGGCTGAGCACTTCGCTGTCGTTACGATACCATGCCAGTTGTCCGTCGCCGGGGCGACCATGGTAACTCTCACCGGCTGCGCTCGCACGTACTCCTGACGTCCCAGCCTCGGACCTCCTTCGCCTAACGGCTCCCAGGGCTACTGGGCGGGTTCCTGTCTGCGCAACGCATGCTTCGACGACCTGGCTGAAGCATGGTTCTGGCAGTCGTCGCATCCGAGGATGCGTTAGCCCGCCGCTCGCGATCTCGCACGCTCAAGAAGCAGGCTGCAAACCCTCGGTACCAACGACTTCAGCCCTTGAGACGGCACGGGCGTATACGCCCGAGGCCACAGGTTCTGAGACTGATGCCGATGACCACGCGGTCATGCTCAGTGGCGGCGCCCAAAAAGTCACCACTGTCCAAAGTTGACGCCTAATCCTGGAGCCAACAGCTGTCCTGGGGATTGTGCCCCCTATCACCAGAACGAAACGTGAATAACTCACCACACGATCACGAACGCCATCGCTCAGCATGCCACCTGACACCACGATTCGCCTAAGTCCGAGGTACCCCGACGCAGAACTGACGGCGAAAGCGTGACCCAAGCGCCCGTCCAGATTCCTTTTGTATCCACTTCCCGATCGGCCTTTGCTATGGTAGTGAGGTATACGTTACAAGGGGGGATCCGAAATGATGGATGTCGACTTAAACAGCTGGATGCTTTTCCGCAACGCAGAACTCGCCTTCGGCGATACGGAAATTGTAACCCAACGCAGTCTTGACAAACGACATCGCTACACGTATGCAGACTTTGGCGCTCGCGTCCGCAAGCTCATCACCGTACTCGATGAGCTTGGCTTGCCGTCTGGGGCACGCGTTGCGACAATGGCATGGAACAGCTTCGAGCACCTTGAATGTTACTTTGCCATTCCCTGCTCTGGGCGGGTGCTCCATACCGTGAACGCTCGTCTCAGCTTTGACGATCTCGTCTATATCGTCAACGATGCCGAAGACGAGGCGATCTTTGTGCCCACCGATCTAATCGAGACCGCTCTTCAACTCCAAGCCAAGTGTCCGGCACTTCGAACAATCGTCAGTTTCGATGGGGATCTAGTGGCCGCCGCCGATGGAGTCCTCTCTTATGAAGCGCTGCTTGCCTCTGCGGCACCCTTCGAGAGCGAGCGTGCCATTCCGGAGAATTCCCCGCTAGGCATATGCTACACCTCAGGCACAACCGGAAAACCCAAAGGGGTGCTTGCGACCCATCGCTCCACCTACCTTCATGCACTCACCGTTTGTGCTGGCAACGGGCCAGCGCTCTCAGCAAGCGAATGCGTGCTACCCATCGTGCCGATGTTCCATGTCTATGCATGGGGACTGCCCTTCGGGGCCATCGCAGCGGGCTCCAAGATCGTATTCCCAACTCCATCATTTGACCCACGGGTCGTCATCGACCTCATCAACACCGAAGCTGTCACAAAGGCAGCGGGCGTTCCGACGATTTGGATCGCCGTTCTCGATGAGCTCCATCGGAGTGGAGCTAGACTCGGCCCACTCCGTGAACTCCTATGTGGCGGCTCGCAACCACCGTCTGCGATGATCCGCGCCTATCGCGAGGAGTACGGAGTCGGACTTCTACAGGCATGGGGCATGACCGAGACCTCACCAATTGCGACGACCACCCGCTTACCCCATGCTCTGTTGGATGCACCGATTGAATCCCAGATCGACTACGTCTCGAAGGCAGGGGTACCCGTAACTGGCATCTTTGCCACACTCCTCGACGACGAATTCGAACCGGTGCCTCGCGATGGCAAAACCATGGGTAATATCTACGTCCGCGGCCCATGGGTTCTCGATTCTTACATCGGCGGCCACGGAGCAGAGTCCTTCGAGGTCAATGGTTGGTTTCGTACCGGCGACGTCGGCGTCATACACCCGTCTGGTGTAATCGAACTGATCGATCGGACCAAAGATCTGATCAAGTCTGGAGGTGAATGGATATCATCAGTGGCGCTTGAAGGTGCCTTGATGGGGCACCCCAAGGTGCTCGAAGCGGCGGTGATCGCAATCAATGATCCGAAGTGGCAAGAGCGACCGCTCGCCACCATCGTCCCCAAGCCAGGTGAGACCATGGACCTAGAGGAGGTGCATAGCTACCTCCTTAGCCTTGGATTCCCTAAATGGCAGCTGCCGGACCGTGTTGAACTCATCGATCAGGTTCCTCGCACCTCGGTTGGCAAATTTGACAAGAAGGTATTGCGAGCTCGCTTCAACACTCAGATATAGCTCCGCTGCGGTACCCATGGGTCTCGCGCGCGGCCAAACTCACTCGGTTCCCCATGCCGTCACAGTCCCACTAAAGTGGGAGGGTGGAATTTACAGCACCGCCCGTGACGGGTCGGGTATTCTCACATGAGCACCCAAATCTTCTCTCGGACTGCGATCCATCGGGTCGCCTGCGCCTCGACGGTATCGCTCGAATCCTCCACGATGCTGCAACCCTGGACAATGAAGGCTCCCCAGCGCCAGACAAGGGGCTTTGGATCCTGCGTCGACTGGTAATTGAGCTCGATGAATGGCCTCGCTACCTCGACACCGTTCTCACGCGCACTTGGTGTTCCGGCATCGGTCGAGCTTGGGCCGAACGACGTAGCGACCTCTACCGTCACGGCCACCGCATTGCACAAGCCAAGGCACTCTGGGTCAATGTTGCACCCGAGACTGGATTCCCTCGTTCACTTCCCGAGGGCTTTCTCGAGGTTTTTGGTCCCTCGGCTGCGGGACGTACGATCAAACCACGCTTTGAACTCCCGGTCCCCGATGACGAACCGATGGCTCACGGAGAGCTGCCGCTGCGCTACAGCGACCTCGACATCGTCGACCACGTGAACAACGCAGTACACCTCGCCCTCGTCGAAGAATTGCTCGCGCCGAAGGGACGAGGTATCGCCTCCGCAGTCCCTCAATATCAATCAATTGTTATCGAATTCCACGAAGCCCTTCAGACCCCTGACCCTGCTGTGTACAGCATGTGGCATGACGACCAGTCCACGATGATACGCCTTGCCCAGGTCACCCCAATAGCCTCGGTTACCCGCCTTGCCAAAGTCCGATCCCTGCCCATGACCGACCAGCTCGGCTGAGCGAACTGCATGCGACACCTAAGCCAAACTCCACCGCACACGTTCAGACACGCTGGATGGCTGCTCCTATTAGACCTCACCGCTGTAGTGCTCTTCGTCTCAATCGGGCGCGATGTCCACGGTCATGTCGACAATCTACGCGGCATTGTCAAGACTGCTTGGCCATTTGCGGTCGGCGTGCTCGCCGGATGGTTGGTGTCGCGCCATTGGCGATCACCGTTCGGGCGATCCGCAGTCGTCGTATGGCTCATGACCGTCGCCATCGGGATGCTGGTGCGAGTGCTCACATCGCAGGGCATCGCCGTGCCCTTTATCCTGGTCTCCCTTGCATTTTTTGCCCTTGCCGAATTTGGTTGGCGAATTGTTGGGCTACTATGGGCCACGCGTCGCGGACCCAACGACTGACCTGTTCATCAAACCCGGGCTCTGCGCTCTCATGAGTTCTTAGCCCTAGACGTGACGACCTAGGCAATGGCTCCCACTCAGAAAAACAAATGCCGAAGGCTTTTACGCCAAGAATTACCCTGGACCCCAAAGAGCCTAGGGACGTGACACTCACAATGGGTGCGGTCTTCTCACACATGAAGGGGGCTACGACACAGGGCAACGTCGTGCTTGGAAAATACACGTCAAGATCGTGACCGACCCCCAGGGATAGATTGCGATGTATCATCCGTTAGGGGCCCAGCGCAGTTACTTTACGGGCGTGCGCTGCTCCAAGCGTGCAGGGCTGGGAGCGACAGGGACCGTTACGAGGAGAATGTCCATCAAGGTGTCGGACACGCGTCTAGGCTTAACACAAGAAGAAGGAGAAAACTATGTTGTCATTTTCCGTTGAGACTACTCACACGCTGCCAGAAGCCGAAGCGATCGTTCGAGAGCAGCTCGCCTCGGTCGGGTTTGGTATCCTCAGCGAGATCGACCTCGGCGCCACACTGGCAGCCAAGCTGAATCGATCGGTCGGGAATATGAAGATCCTCGGAGCCTGCAACCCGCAGTTTGCCTATGACGCCATCACCAGCGACCGGTCCATCGCTCTCTTACTCCCGTGCAACGTGGTGCTTGATGCTACCGAAACCGGAACCCGGGTCAGCGTCCCGGCACCTGAGGCACTGCTGCCCGGACGCGCTGAGATAACCCAGCCAGTAACCGCGCTCTTGATGCAGGCGCTCACAGCAATGGGCACCGTGACATCGACACCTCCCTCGCCGGCCTAATACTCCTCGCCAGGTCGGACAATGCCAAAGCATCAATTGGTACGAGTGTGGTCTCGCAGTGATGTTCTGTCGGGAGCTGGCGACCCTCCCATCGTGGGCACGTCAAAGCCGAGCGCTTCGCTGTGCATTGTCTGAGCAATAGGGACATCGCAGGTCTCGAAGTGGTTGCGCGTATGGTGAGATGCGATTGTTAAGGAGATTCCCGACAGCGCTCACAACTCAACAGAGTCGATGGCTGACTCTACACTTTGTTGATACCTTGTCGCCTTGAGACTCGTGAGCACTGAATTGTGTGCAGACTTCCCTCGAGGGTGCCGTCGATCAAGCCGCCCCAACCAAGGATGCCACGTCATGTACCCGCGCAGCGCAACTTCCACGCAATAGCCAGAGTCCGCTCCACTAGGTAGTTACCCGGGCGATTCAACTGTTGCCATGAGACGTCTCTGACCCCATCACCAGTCGCCAATTGCTGCTGGAGCGTATGGTTGGGCTGCCCAAGGCGGCGAACAGAGTCAGGCTGGACGAGCGCCCCCGGTAGGACTCGAACCTACGACCGACTGCTTAGAAGGCAGCTGCTCTATCCGCTGAGCTACAGGGGCCTCAGTTCAGTGTAAAGCCACCGTCGGCGTGCTCGGCAACCCAGGAGCGGTGAGCGGCTAGATTGGAGGGATAGTCCTCCGCGATCAACTCTCGCTTTCCGACGTGGAGGTAGAGGGAAACTCACATGCAACAGCGGTCGCGACTTCGCTCGTTTCCTCATAGCGTCTTCGGGCTCTATACCGTGGCAGGTTTCTATCGTGGTGCGCAGAATATGGCACTCACGACACTCGCCCTCATCATCAGAGAGGACCTCGGATACGGAGCCAGCACCATCGGAGTCGTCTCAGCGCTCTCCGGCGTGGTTCTCGTCCTGGTGACGCTGCTGATCAGCGCGCGACTCAAACCTGCTCAACTCGAACGAGCCGTGCTCATCTCGCTCATCGCATTAGCGATCGGGTTGCTCCTCATCGGGTTGAGCCACTCCATCTATCTGACTGCCATCGCGACCCTGCTCCTCGGTGCCGCTGGTGGGCTCGGAATGCCAGGCCTCGCGGGCTCCATACAGCTCGCTGCCAGCGAAGGATCCGCGAATCCCCAACGTGTCCTTGCCATCTATACCTTGGTCTTGAGTGTCTCACTCGCGATCGGACCGTTGCTCGAGGCGGGCCTACTCGATGTCACCCATCAGGATGTCCGTTGGCCATTTATCGCCTTCACGGTGTTACCGATTCTGGCGATTGGCATCATGATGTCACGACGACGCGAAGCGATTGCCATCGCTGCTAAGGCCGCCGCGTCTGGTGACGCCAGCACCTCGCAATCCACGCCTTCGCGACGAGTTCGGCTGCTGCAGACTCCAGACGTCGTCAAGGCTCTTCTTGCTCAGCTGATGTACGCCGTTCCATTTGCTGCACTCACCGTATTCGGTGCTGAAGTGGCACGCTCAACTGATCGAGCAACGGCCGCCCAAGCACAACTAGCCTTCACCGTCTTTTTCGTTCTCTCCTTGAGCTGTCGTGGACTCGTAGCTTGGCGATCCCCAGTCCAGCGCAAAGGTCTGGCCTACCTGGTCTCCGGTCTCTTCACCATCGCAGGTCTCGCGCTTATCGTCGCAGGTCATTCCTTCGCACTCTTTTTGATCGGCATGATCGTGCTCGGCATCCCCCATGGGGCCATCTTCCCTCTCGCTCTCTCAGCACTCTCTGGCTCATTGCCTGCAGATCAGCTGCCTCGTGCCAACTCTTTGTTGATGGGCTCGAGCAACTTCATCGGCATCGTTGCGCCGCCAGTCCTCGGCATCGTTGCGGCCGCGACTACCTACCGACTGATGATGGCCACCGTGCTGGCCCCCGTCTTGGTCGTCTTCGCAGTCTTCTTGATCTTCGCTGCGATTACACGGCGTCATTCTGGCCCCACAGTTTCTCAAACTGATCCGTCCTCACTCGAGCGTTCCGCGCGAGCAACCTCCAAAGGGCTAGACTCTGGCGAGACAGATCCGCTAGCGTAGGTCAAGTGAGCGCATCCCAACCCCGTGCCTATCGCCACGAGATCTTGAACACTGTGGAGGCCGCAATTGGACGCTGAAACTCGATCTGAGTACGAACGAATCGTCAATCACCTGGCTCGCACGCTCCGCTCAGAGCGCAGTCTTCAAGGCTTGTCACGATACGAACTCGCTCAACGTGCGCAGCTGTCCGAGCGCTATCTAGCCCAACTCGAATCAGGCGCCGCCAACCCATCGCTCACCGTACTCACGCGACTCGCTGGCGCGCTAAAGATCAGCCTCCTTCGGCTCTTGGATCTCGCGGAGCTCGCCACGCCAACCGAGGCTGAATATCTCATCGAGCGGTTGCGGAGCCGCATGGCAAGCACCCGGCATGGCGTCGCATTGGTCGGACTGCGCGGGGCGGGGAAAACCACACTCGGGCGGTTGCTGGCCGAGCGACTCGGATGGCAATTTCTCCGCCTCACCGAACTCATCATCACTCGTGCCCAAATCCCGTTGGATGAGCTGTTCTCCCTCGGCGGCGACGCAGCATTCCGCAGACTTGAGCTCGAGTCACTCGAGCAACTCGTCGAAACCGGCACGGAGGGACTGGTCGTGGAGATCGGAGGTGGCTTGGTCACCAACCGCCCCGCCTATGAGCTACTCCGTCGCCAGCTCACCACCGTCTGGCTATCCACCTCGCCCGAGGAACACATGCAACGTGTCGTTGCCCAAGGCGATCTGCGCCCGATGCACGGCAATGCCCGTGCCATGGAGGAGTTGCGGGCAATCCTCAATGAACGAACGCCGATGTACGAACTGGCTCACCTTCATCTCTCTACATCACACCAGAGCGTCACCGAATCGCTCGAGGCACTGGAGGTACTGCTTCGCGAACATCTGGTCGAAGCCCTGCCATCCAACAAGCGCCCCGATGCTCATCGCAACGGCATCGATAATATCGAAGCGGCACGCGCCTAGCTGGATCGACAGGATATCAACGCATCGGTGATGTTCATCTTTGACGGTGCAATACCTGCACAATAATGCAGCAAAAAGACTGAACTATCGCCGTGAATTTGCAGTATCGTGCAAGTGTGCCGTTGCACTCGCCAGAGTGCTGTTGAGATGTGTGGTTTGAGCGAGTACACCCTGTGCCCGGCGCCGCACACGAACATGAGGGGATAACGATGAAAGTAGAGGAGCGACCGAGCGCTGCCGTCGAGGACTGGTTGGCCACGATTCCTAAGGCGTTCAACATCGCCGACTATCTTCTTGCGGACCGCGTCGAAGATACGAACGCCGCGGTCACTGATACGAATGGGTCGTATTCGTATCGGGAACTCAACGAACTAGTATTACGCGCAGCGACAGCACTTCGGGAGATGGGATTAGAGCCTGAGGACCGAATACTGCTGGTCATCGGGGATACCATTCTCTTTCCCGTGCTGTTTCTTGGAGCCATCCGTGCCGGCATCGTTCCGATACCCCTCAACCCCCTCTTGGCCGTCGAGGACTTCCGGTATATCATCGAGGATTCAAGAGTCAAGGCAATCGTCACCTCTGGATCGGAGGCCGAAAAAATCGAGCAGGCTGCATCAACGTCAACACGTGTCAAATGGATCGAGCACGACAACGGCCTCCACGGTCCTGGCATCGGCAATCGCATACTTGCGGCAGCGCCATACGATCTACCGATCGCCACCGTCTCAGACGAGGTCGCCTTCTGGCTCTACTCTTCCGGCTCTACGGGACGCCCCAAAGGGGTCCGCCACCTGCATCGCAATGTTGCAGTGACGATCGAGTGCTTTTCCCAACGAGTCCTTGGTCTACGCTCTAGCGATGTCGTCTTCTCTGCCGCCAAGCTGTTCTTCGCGTACGGACTCGGTAACGGGCTGACATTCCCCTTCGCCGCGGGAGCACGAGCCGTCTATCTCGATGCCCGACCAACACCTGATTCAGTCATCGATCTCCTCACCAGCACCAACCCAACGGTATTCTGTGGAGTTCCTACCCTCTTCGCCTCGCTGCTTGCCAGCCCCCGAGCCCCCGAGCTCGCCGACGTCGGCCTGCGCATCTGTACCTCTGCAGGAGAAGCGCTCCCACCTGAGATCGGGCGACGCTTCGAGGAGCTGACCGGCGCTCCAATCATCGATGGTCTCGGCTCCACAGAGCTACTGCACATATTCCTCGCAAATCGTCCAGGTCAGATTCGCTACGGGTCCAGTGGCATTCCGGTGCCCGGCTACGAGGCCCGGCTCGTCGACGAAGACGGCTTGACGATCGAAAAGGCGGATACCATTGGTGAGCTAGTAGTTCGGGGTTACTCCGCCGCTGAGGGATATTGGAATCAGCGTGACAGGTCGCTTGCAACCTTTCGGGGCCATTGGACCCACACGGGCGACAAGTATCTTCGCGATAGCGACGGGTTTTATTACTACGCCGGGCGCTCAGATGACATGATGAAGGTCTCCGGCAACTGGGTCTCACCGTTTGAGGTCGAGTCTGCTCTCATCTCCCACCCAGCGGTCTTAGAGGCTGCCGTGGTTCCCTGGAGTGATGTCGATGCTCTCGTCAAGCCAAAGGCCTATGTCGTAGTTCGACCCGGATTCGAGCCGACAGCCGAGCTCATCAGGGACCTCCAGGTCTTCGTGAAGGGGCATCTGGCGCCCTGGAAGTACCCGAGATGGATCGAGTTCGTCGATGAGCTGCCAAAAACCGCCACCGGGAAAATCCAACGGTTCAAGCTCCGCGGTGCCTAATGGCAGTCTCTTTCGCTCGAATCGACACCAAAGATCTTGAGGTCGTTCGTTGGAGTCCGAGCAGCGAGGTCCATAGCGATCTCACAGCGGTTCTCCTCCACGAAGGTTTGGGTTGCGTTGCGATGTGGAAGGACTTCGGCTACTACCTTGCCGAAAATCTCGGAATCCCAGTCCTGGCCTATTCGAGAGCGGGGTATGGCCGCTCTGGCCCAATCGAGCTGCCAAGGCCACTCACTTACATGGAGCAGGAGGCCGATCGAAACCTACCTCCATTCCTCAACAAACTATGCCCAGGCCGTCGGCTGCTGCTGGGCCACTCCGACGGGGCGACCATCGCATTGGCGTACGCTGGGACCAGTCACGATCCCCTCTTGGCCGGTGTGATTGCGATAGCGCCTCATGTCATCGTCGAGGAGCTTACCCTTGAGTCAATTCGACAGGCGAAGCGGGATTTTCAGGAGGGAGTGCTCGCTGAAAAACTCTCCCGCTACCACGGAGCCAACCTTGACACCGCGTTCTGGGGTTGGAACGATGCCTGGCTCGACCCTGGCTTTCGCTCGTTCTCAATTCTCGAGCGGCTAGAGACCATTACCGTTCCAGTGCTCGCCATTCAAGGGGACCTCGATCCCTATGGGACTACCAAGCAGCTCGAGCTCATCGCATCACGCTGTGAGCGGACGAGCACCGCCCTCATCAAGAATGCGCGCCATGCGCCGCATCTGTCACATGCCCAAGAGGTACTCACCCATGTCAGGCGCTTCGTGGCGATGCTCAACGTACAGGTACACCCATGAGACTCGGGCCGGATCGTGCCTGCGGCGGTGAACTGCACTATTTTGCAGTCTCAACCCGGATCATCGAAAGTATACTGCATGACAGGAGGAGCAATGATTGATTTCCGGACCCACCCGGACCGATACCACCACTGGACACTCAAAGTCAACGAGCGGGTAGCCGAGCTAATCCTCAACGTTGACGAGCACGAAACCATCGGCACGGGCTATCAACTGAAGATGAACTCCTATGACTTGGGTGTCGATATCGAACTCGCAGATGCCATCGAGCGTCTGCGTCTCACGTATCCGGAGGTCACAACGGTGCTTGTACGCTCCGCAAAGGACCGCGTTTTTTGCGCCGGTGCGAACATCGGTATGCTCGCCGGGGCAACGCATCAGCACAAGGTAAACTTTTGCAAGTTCACCAACGAAACACGACTGTTCATGGAGGACGCACCAGCCAACTTCGTCGCCATTGTCGAAGGCACCGCGGCTGGTGGCGGCTATGAACTCGCCTTGAGCTGCGACATCATCGTCCTGGTCGATGATGGCTCCGCCACGGTCTCGCTACCCGAGGTCGCACTCTTGGCGGTGCTGCCTGGCACCGGTGGACTGACGAGACTGACCGACAAGCGCAAGATACGGCGTGACCGAGCCGACTACTTCTGCACTCTCGAGGAGGGAATCCGCGGGCAACGGGCTCTTGACTGGAATCTCGTCGACCACGTCATCCCCCGGTCTCGCCTGGGATCGCTCCTCGAATCCCTCGTACCCGAGGCAAGCAGTTCGGCACCCACGCCCAATGGCATCAATTTGAACGAACTCAATCGCGAGGTCAGCGCCGACGCAATCGAGTACCCCCATGTCCGCGTCAAGCTCGATCGTGAACTCGGGGTCGCCCGAATCACGATATTAGGACCAACTGCCGTCCCTTCATCAGCCGAAGCCCTCCACGGGCAGGAGGACGCCTCTTGGCTCATTGCGACTGCACGTGAACTCAACGATCTCATCTGTCATCTGCGCTTCAATGAGCCGACTCTGGGAACGCTCGAGCTCATGACGCGCGGTGATCTCGCGACAGCGCAGCATTACAGCCAGAGTCTTGAGGCATGGCGTGACCACTGGATTGTACGCGAGGGTCTCGACCTCTGGAGACGAACCCTGGCGCGCCTGGACCTAACGTCGCGTTCGCTAATCGCCACCATCGCCACTGACAGCTGCTTCGCGGGACCTCTGGCAGAGCTCATCTGGTGCGCCGATCGCTCGTTCTTCCTCGACAACGCGATGACGGGCATGGTTGTAAACCCCATGAACCTCGACGCATTTCCAATGATGAACGGCCTGTCTCGACTCGCATCGCGCTTCTTGGGTGAGCCTGAACGGCTCGGTGAGTTGCCAGCGCAATTCGGAGTTGAGCTCGATGCCGCCACGGCGGATCATCTCGGGCTTGTCACCTTTACCCCTGATGAGTTCGACTGGGATGACGAGGTGCGACTGGCCTTGAGCGCACGCAATGGTTTCTCGCCTGATGCGCTGACTGCAATGGAGGCGAATCTGCGCTTCGTCGGGCCAGAGACGATGGCCACCAGGATTTTTGGGCGCTTGAGCGCCTGGCAAAACTGGGTGTTCAACCGACCAAATGCCGTCGGCCCGGAGGGAGCTCTACGGCGCTACGGGACCGGCCAAATGGCAAATTTCCAGAGAGAAAGGATCTAGTTCCATGGAGCTTATCGACTACGACACGCAGATTCCGAACAACGTCGCCCTTGCGAGCGATGATCGCCTCAAGCGAGCACTCGAGCAATGGCATCCGGGTTACCTGAATTGGTGGAACCAGATGGGACCAAACGGCTTCAGTGAATCCGAGGTCTACCTGCGGACTGCGACTGGTGTCGATCCGAAGGGTTGGGCGCAGTTCCAATATGTAAAGATGCCTGAGTATCGTTGGGGCATTTTTCTGGCACCTGGTGACCCCGAACGCAAGATCGGCTTCGGTGAACATGCCGGCGAGCCGGTATGGCAAGAGGTACCAGGAGAGTACCGAGCGATGCTGCGACGGCTTCTCGTCGTCCAGGGTGATACCGAGCCAGCCAGCGTCGAACAGCAACGACATCTCGGAGCAACGGCACCCTCACTCTATGATCTGCGCAATCTCTTCCAGGTCAACGTAGAAGAGGGTCGCCACCTCTGGGCTATGGTCTACCTCCTGCAACGCTACTTCGGGCGCGACGGACGTGAGGAGGCTGAGGCGCTTCTCACCCGACGCTCCGGCGATGAGGACCGTCCACGCATGCTCGGTGCCTTCAACGAACAGACACCAGACTGGCTCTCGTTCTTCATGTTCACCTTCTTCACCGATCGCGATGGCAAATATCAACTCGAGGCGTTGGCCCAGTCCGGGTTCGACCCCTTGGCGCGCACGACCAGGTTCATGCTCACGGAAGAGGCGCACCACATGTTCGTCGGCGAAAGCGGGATCGGGCGAGTCATCGAAGCCACCACCAGTGCAATGGTCCAGGCCAAAATCGATGATCCATTTGCAGTCGACCGCATCCGTTCCTTGGGTGTGATCGACCTACCGACCTTGCAGCGCTACCTCAACTTTCACTTCTCCGTCAGCCTTGACCTCTTTGGTGCTGAGGCATCCTCCAACGCGGCAAACGCCTTCGCTGCGGGTCTCAAAGGTCGCTTCAACGAACACAAGATTGACGACGACCATCAACTTGCGAGCGCCACCTATCCAGTTCTGCGGCTCGAAGGAGCAAATATCGTCACCCGGGATGAGCCTGCCCTGACGGTCCTCAATGCTCGTCTTCGGGATGACTACGCCAATGACTGTGCCAACGGCGTCAAGCGTTGGAACAGAATTCTCGAGAAGGCTGGCATCGACTATCGGCTCACTCTGCCACACGTCGGATTTCACCGTCAAGTTGGCGAGTTCCAAATGTGCCCGGTCGATCCTGAGGGCGTGGTGCATCAGGCTACGAGCTTCGAGGACCTCGTAGCCACCTATCTGCCCACACAAGCCGACCGTGAATTTGTCGCATCGCTCATGCAGCCGGTCTACGAGCGGGGCTCCTACGCGACTTGGATCGCGGCCCCAAAGGTGGCGATCGACAACAAGCCGGGAGACTTTGAGTTCGTGCGTCTTCACGGATGATGACCACCTCAGGGCTGCTCCGACAGCATCTCATCGACCCCGAGGTCTGCATCCGTTGCAACACATGCGAGGAGACCTGTCCGATCGGTGCCATCACCCACAACGATGATAACTACGTCGTCGACCCCAGTATTTGCGCATCTTGTGGTGACTGTCTGGGCCCATGTCCGACCGGAGCCATCGATTCGTGGCGTGTCGTCTCGACCCCATACAGCATCGATAACCAGTTTGTATGGGAGGTTCTCCCCGACAATGAAGACGAACTCCTCGCAGAGCCAGGTACTGATGACGTTGAAGCCCTTGAGCTACTTGCGGTCGCCCACCAATCCGCACCACGCGCCGTGGCCCCAAAGAGCGCAAGTACCCCTCGCATCAACGTCGCCACTCGACGCGATCCGATCGTGGCAACGGTAGCAGGTAACTACCGCATCACCGCCCCGGGGACCGAATCGGACGTCCACCACATCGTGCTCGATCTGGGCAGCGAGGCGCTACCCGTCCTCGAGGGTCAGAGCATCGGCGTTCTCCCACCGCCCCGCCCCAACGCCGAACGATCACCCGCTATCAGGCTCTACTCGGTATGCTCTCCCCGTGACGGAGAACGTCCAGGCCACAATAACCTCGCGCTCACCGTCAAGCGTGTCTTTGACAATGGCCTCGGCCAGCCCGGACTTGCGTCGAACTATCTCTGTGACCTCGCACGGGGCGATACCGTCCGCCTCGTTGGGCCATTTGGTGACACCTTTCTCATGCCGATGGATCCCGCAGCAAACCTGATCATGGTCTGTACCGGCACCGGATCGGCCCCTTTCCGGGCCATGACCGAGTTCCATCGTCGCCACCTTCCCTCTGGACCTGGCAAACTCTGGCTGTTCTTCGGGGCCAGAACACGAGCGGAGCTACCCTACTTTGGACCGCTCATGAAGCTCGATCGTTCACTCATCGAGATCGAGCTCTGCCTCTCCCGCGAAGACGGCGTGCCCGCTCGCCACGTCCAAGACGGCATCCGCGATCGACTCGAGGAGCTCCGTACGTTGCTGGACCAGGATAACACGTATCTGTACCTCTGTGGTGTCAAAGGCATGGAGCGCTCAGTGCGAGCGGTGCTCAATGACGGCATCGTCGACTGGGAGATCAAGGAGTCGACCCTTCTTGTGGAGGGGCGCCTCCACGTCGAAACATACTGAACCAACCTCGTCGTTCACTGGCCGAGATCGGCACCGTGGCCATCAACGAATAAGCAGCTCCGCGACTCGATATGCGAGATCGAGCGACTGACGCGCATTCAGACGAGGGTCGCAGATGGTGTCGTAGGCTCGCGACAGCTCAGTCTCGAGCACCCCCTCCCCTCCTCCGAGACACTCGGTTACGTCTTCGCCAGTCAGCTCGATGTGGATGCCCCCAGGCCATGTTCCCAACCGCCGGTGAACCTCGAAAAATCCTGTAATCTCATCCATGATGTCTTCAAAGTCCCGAGTCTTGTAACCTGCCTCGGAGACAAAGGTGTTACCGTGCATGGGATCGCAGAGCCACACGACCGGATGCCCAGCACTCTGAACCGCTCTCACCAAGTCCGGAAGGGCGCTACGCACCGTATCGTGCCCCATACGGGCCACGAGCATCAACCTCCCCGGAGTCCTGTCCGGATCGAGCTCCCCACAGACGGCTAGGAGCTCGTCACTGGTCATGGTCGGCCCAACCTTGACCCCCACGGGATTCGCGATGCCACTAACAAAACGTACGTGAGCGCCCTTTGGCTCACGCGTACGATCGCCGATCCAGACCTGGTGCGCCGAGAGGTCGTAAAACCTCTGCGACGAGGGATCTCGACGGGTTAGTGCGGCTTCATAACCCAACAGGAGCGCCTCATGAGAGGTCCAGAGCGTAATCTGATGCAAGACCTCCTCATGTGAGAGGTCGATACCACAGGCGGCCATGAAGCGTAATGCTCGTTCGATCTCAGCGGCAATGGCTTCATAGCGCTCACCCTCAGGAGAAGAGGCCACAAAGTCCTGATTCCAGCTATGTGCTCGAGACAGGTCAGAAAAACCCCCTTCAGTGAGAGCCTTGATCGTCGCCACGGTTGCCCGTGAAAGATCATAAGCGGTCAGCATTCGCTGCGGGTCGGGTTGGCGCGCCTCGAGCGTTGGATCATCATCATGAACGATATGCCCTCGAAATACCGGGATCTCTAGGCCATGGTGCACCTCGGTATCCGAAGACCTTGGCTTCGCGTACTGGCCGGCGATGCGACCAATTTTGACAACCGAAACACCCGACGAGTAGGTGAGCACCACCGCCATCTGCAAGATGACACGCAGCTTCGCTCGTATGGCGGCGGCTGAATGGTCATGGAAGGACTCTGCACAATCACCAGCCTGCAAGACGAATGCCTGGCCCTGCGCTGCGCGAGCGAGGCTACGCCGTAGCGCATCAATCTCGCGTGGAAATACCAATGGGGCTCGCAACCTCAATTCACGTCGGACCGCCTCGAGTTCATCTTGACTGCGCCATGATGGCTGCTGCGCTATCTCGTAGTCCTGCCAATCCCACGGATCCCACTGCAGCTCCATGTCAACCTCCTGTAATCAGTCTACGGACGCGACGGCGCGAATGGTTCGCGATCCACCGCCACTCTCCGATAAGATTGCTAGGCAACGATGTCGCGTAACCGAGGAGCGTACCACGATGAAACGAGACAAGGACGCTCTGACGCTAACGAGGCGCATAGGCGTCTTTGGCGGTACCTTCGACCCTATCCACATCGGACACCTCGTTGCCGCACAAAATGCAATGCATGCCGCAGCGCTCGATCAGGTGCTGTTCGTCGTCGCGAACCAGCCATGGCAGAAGGAGGGAACGAGAGAGGTTACCGACCCAAAGCTGCGTCTACTCGTGGTGTCGCAGGTGCTACGCACGATCCCCGGGCTGGAACCGAGCGATATCGAGATTCAGCGTGGCGGACTCTCTTACTCAATCGACACCTTGAATGAGCTTCGCGCCAGCCATCCCAACGACGAACTCTTCCTCGTTGTCGGCGCCGATGCCGCCTCGCAGATGCCAACCTGGGAGCGCGCTGAAGAGCTTTCGACCCTGGCTCGCCTCGTCATCGTCAATCGTTATGGTTACCCTACCATCAGCAGTATCCTCGATTTTGACCAACCGATCCTCGCCGAGATGCCTTGGCTCGATATCTCCTCAACCGACCTGCGAGAACGAGTGAGGGACCATCGTCCACTGCAGTTTCTCTTACCCGAGACAGCCATCGAGGCCATTGAGCTGTACCAGCTCTACCGCAATCGTGAGAATGGGTAACCTGCCAGCGAACGGGTGGCTCTTAAGCCACGGCTAAAATGGCTAGGGCCTAGGATCGAGAGCACGATCAGGACAGAGGTGTCCTTGCAGATTGGAATACAACGCATGGCTGTACGCACTCACGAATCGAATGATCGCTACGAGACCATCGAGACCTGCAACAGTCTGTGGGTCTTCGAGACCCAGGAGAAGAGGTTCCTGCGCCTTCCACGCACCCACCCTCTCCCAAGCTCATACTCGCTGCTACCCGACTCGGCGTGGGAACACTACGAATCCTTGACGCTTGATCCCGTCTCCGGTGAGTTCATCGTCCGACTCACGTCAGATGGGTCCCGCGTCTTGCGTTCGCAGCGCCACCGGCAACCGTGCCCTCTGTGCACGACCGATGACCTGTCACTCACCCGGGAATTTGGCACCATCGAACTCTCGTTGCTGGATGGAACCCCACTTGGTCCAGGTGCCCAGGATTCCGGCAGGTGAGCGAGAACGTGCTCGACCCAGTCGGCTTTTTCGCCAGCCTCGATGCCGCGTGTGGCCGCTAGGCTGGTTCAGATAGTGAAACACAACTTTCGTTCAGGTCAGCGGCTAGGAATCGAGATCTATCCCGGCCCGGTGACCCAGCCTCTGCCAAGCCGTACTGATGTCGATCCGCTTGAGCTTACGCGAGCGCTCGCGCAGGTGGCAATCGAAAAATCTGCTCACGACGTAATCGCTATCGATGTCTCGCAGGTATCGAGTTTCGCAAGCTACTTCCTGATTTTGAGTGGCTCCAATGTTCGGCTTCTCCACTCCGTCGTCGACGAACTGCGTGATCGGGCGCGCAATGCCTTCGGTGTCCACGTTCGCGTTGAAGGCGAAGAGAGTAACGAGTGGGTACTACTCGACTTTGGTTCGCTCATCGTTCATTGCTTTTCAGCCGAAGCTCGTGAGTTCTACCAACTCGAACGCTTGTGGTCCGATGCCATTCATCTCGACCTTTCGACCGCGTCTGCTTACGAGGCACGATAACGCGCACAAGGAGAGCTGCGGCCCGGCTTTTGGGTGCCTCACTCAGAGGCTGAGTTCGTGCGCCGCTCTTGGTACCGGCCTGCTCGACGTTGCCACGTTTGCGTTCTCAGGCGACTCGGTCCTTTGTCCAAGACCGCCAGTTAGGACTGCTCACTGCCTGCCGACGAATCTTCACCCTGTTGTGAGATCGAGTCAACATCCCCAACCCGAGCTAGATAGCGATACAGACCGATGACCGCAGGTTGGATGGAGTCAATCAGCTCCTCTGCTAAACCGTCTTGGTTCTCCTCGAGCGCCTCAAGGCCCTCCTCGGTCCCGAACACGACAAAGGGAAGCATAAGGTTCACGGCCTCATCTTGATCGGCGAGCGTGGAGAACGCCTCGGGGAAAAGATCGGTGGCGAGAAGAAAACCGGCGCACCACTCGACCGGCGAGATCTCCTCGAGCTCCTCGTCATCATCGACCTCGACGATGGAGTCAAAGATTGGCAGAAACTCCTCCGGTCGGGTGCGAATAACCTCTCGGATAACCTGAACGTGGCGAACCATCGCATCCAGAATTGCCGGTTCAATCTCCTCGTCTTCGCGGATCACGCCAAGCGCCAGCTCGATCCACTCAGCGTGCTCGACCTCTACCGGCGACACCGCCAAGCCGGCGGCAAAGCCATCGAAAGCCGTGAGTGTGAGGCGCTCCGGTGGTGCCTCTGCGTCATCGAGAAACTCAGCAAGAGCGTCAAGCTCCTCTTCGGTCAATTGCTCTGTCAAGGCCCGCTCCCGTCTAATGCATGCTCAAGAATCCCGCAGGTCGATAGCCGCCATAGGCTACCCGCCCAGGCTAGCCGGTCTTACGTTTCTCATCCATGGTTTTCACGGATAGACTCCTCTACACGAATGGCCAACGATCGCTCATGTCTGGCTCTGACAATGCCAGGCGGCCGCGATAGGATCCGGCCGATCGTTGCCGACATTGGTAGAGACGAATATGAGATCGGACAGGACAGGCTATCGCGATAGCCAAACAATTGAAGGAGCACGCATGCGTTTTGCCACCATAGACTTTCAAGGCTCGACACGGGCCGCGATCGATTTCGGGAGTCACTATCGGATCACGCCCTTTCCGGACCTCTCTGAGGCTCTTCGAAAATTCGACGGCGATATCATGGCGCTCGCGGACATCACCGAATTCGACAGCGTCGACGCCGAGAACGTGAGTCTTTTGGCGCCGACCAAGACGCCGAACAAGATCATCTGCCTCGGGCTCAACTTCACCGACCATGTTGCTGAGATGCGCCGCGACCGAGCGCAGTATCCAACGCTCTTCGCCAAATATCCCCTGACGCTTACCGATCCATTTGCATCCATCGTCAAGCCAGCAATCTCGGATGCCATGGACTGGGAGGTTGAGGTCGGCGTGGTCATCGGTCGACCCGCGCGCTATGTGAGCACGCAGGACGCGCTCGACCATGTCGCCGGCTACACGGTGGTCAATGACGTCTCGTTTCGCGACTACCAAAATCGAACCGGCCAGTTCCTGCAAGGCAAGATCTTCGAAAGAACTACACCGGTAGGCCCCTGGTTGGTGACCCGTGACGAGGTTGACGATGCCAAGGACCTGGCCATGACCCTCACCGTCAACGGTGAGGTCATGCAAAACGGGCGCAGCTCACAGATGATCTTTTCAATCGCCGAGACCATCTCCTATGTGTCGCAAATTCTCACTCTTGAGCCAGGAGACCTGATCAGCATGGGAACGCCGTCAGGCGTCGGTGCTGGACGTACTCCTCAACGCTTCCTGACACCCGGCGATGTCATGGAGTCCAGCGTCGAGGGTATTGGAGGCCTCTCGAATCGCATCGTAACGGCTGGGTCGTCCACAAGGTGACAGTCCACCACGCTATCGAGGGCTAGCACGACATCCGTGAGCTCTCCGTCCACCTCCGTGAGCCACATCGTAGGGTGGACACCCCCTGACACGCTGAGCAGTCTTCCGAGCAGATGTTGATCACCCGCCATCGTCACCTCCATCCGTCGATCCAAAAGGCGCCGAACTTTCTGTGGTTGCATCGGTCCCATAACCACCTCCCATGGGATCCGTCGGCAGGTCGTAACGCATCTTGAATTATCGCGATTTATGACGACTTGTTTTATTGAACAATTGTTGGAAGTATTAGCTCAATAGTTGGGCACTGATGGACGATACAGGGTAACATAACTACCGTCATTTCATCGTTGCCTGGGGGTACCATGTTCAGACAAGGACGCATATCGCGCCTACGCTCGCTGGCCATTAGCGTCATTCTTGCGCTTGCATTTATCGCAATCCCTACGTCCGCGCGACCGCTACCGGCGACATCACACCTGGCGAGCGCCAATGCCGGATATCTGCTCGCTGGTGCTGACGGCTCAGTCTATGGCTTTGGGACATCAACCTATGGCTCCACGTACACCGACGGGCTCACCGGACTGACCGGCGCCCATCCGCTTGCCGCCCCGATCGTCGGGATGGCCGCAACGCCCAACGCCCAAGGATATTGGATGGTTGGCAAGGACGGAGGGGTCTTCAACTTCGGCAACGCACACAATTACGGCTCGACCTATAGCTACGGCATTACTGGTCTTTCAGGGAGTCGCCCTCTCAATGCTCCGATCGTCGGGATGGCAGCGACGCCCAACGGAGGAGGCTACTGGCTAGTCGCCGCTGACGGCGGCGTCTTTGACTTCGGAAACGCCCACTTCTATGGCTCGACCTATAGCTACGGCATTACTGGTCTTTCAGGGAGCCGCCCTCTCAATGCGCCGATTGTCGGGATCGTACCCACCCCAAACGGGGGAGGCTACTGGCTTATCGCCGCTGACGGCGGCGTCTTTGACTTCGGAAACGCCCACTTCTATGGCTCGACCTATAGCTACGGCATTACTGGTCTTTCAGGGAGTCGCCCTCTCAATGCGCCGATTGTCGGGATGGCAGCGACGCCCAACGGGGGAGGCTACTGGATGGTCGCCGCTGACGGCGGCGTCTTTGACTTCGGAAACGCCGGCTTCTATGGCTCGACCTACACCGACGGGCTCACCGGACTCTCCGGCGCCCATCCGCTCAACAAGCCAGTCGTAGGCATAACCGCCACACCTGGCGGCCATGGCTACTGGATGGTCGCCGCTGACGGCGGCGTGTTCAACTTTGGTTCGGCCCCATTTCTCAACTCGCTCGGCAGTCAGAAGATACCGGCGCCCATCGTGGCCATGGTGATGGTTCCCCAGGTGCACGGGTATGACGTCTCAAACTTCAACTGTCAAGACCTGCCCAACTCACCCCAGGGGCTGATGTTCGTCGAAACGAACGGTTACCCGTTTAGCTTCGATTATTCCCCGTCGATCAGCGCTGGCTGTGGAACGGCAAGCAACGGCATCTCACAAGGACTCATGGCTGCGCTGCAGATCGCCGGGAACGCTACGCAACCATACCTCTTCCTCGGCGACAACCCCAACACTGCAAACGCTAACCCTGCCGTCACTGACTATGTCCCGAGCGGTTGCTCTAGCAACAGTAGGGATGTTGGCCTTACGAGCGCCGGGACCGCGCTGCCGGGGTGGAACCCGACTACCTGCCAGTACGACGAGCCAGCAAACTCGTCCGCGTTCGCGACAGCCCCGTTGTCCACCCAGGGCTGTCAGATCTACGCCAGTATCGGCCACTCCTGTTCGACGCCGGGACCGAACTTTAACTTCGGATGGCAACAGGCGATCTTTGGGTTCGACACTGCGACAGTCAATGCGAATGCAGCCAACCTCGGAGGCATCGTTCACAACACCTGGTGGCTCGATGTGGAAAGCTCAGGTAGCTGGACCGGCAATGGTGCGGGCAACTACGATGCTATCCTGGGATCAATCGCAGCGCTTGAGTCCCTCGGAGCCTCGAATGTCGGGGTTTACTCAACGAATTACCAGTGGTCGCAGATAACCGCTGGTGCGCCAAACGGCGCAGCGCTTCCAACCAACACCTCACTATGGGTTCCAGACCCAGGTGCGAACCCAGCGAGTGTATGTCAGGGAACCGCCGGGGTCAACTACCTACCATTCGGAGGTGGCACCATCCACTACGTTCAGTACGGGGTGACCAGCCAGTTTGGCGGGGCGATCGACGTGGATGCCAGCTGCTAGAGTACCTGTTCGACGAAGCGTTCGAGCTGACGAAGCGTACGACACTCAACTACCGCAGCGCACCAGGGCCTATAACTTGCAAGCGCGGAGTCTCCAGTATCCCAGTAGCCCTGTGGCTCGGGATTCAGCCAGTAGGTCGCCTTCGCCCGCTCGGCAAAACTGCGAAACTGCATCTCCTCGGGATCATGATAGTTTGACCGCGCATCGCCGCAGATGATCAACGTGGTCGAGGCAGAGATCGAATCCCCGTAACGCTCGTTGAAATGCCGAAAAGTCGCGCCATAATCTGAATGACCGACCAACCCAACGACCTTGGCGGACTGGGCAACGTCACGCAGTGCAGTCTCAATGTCACGACCACCGCCGAGTAGCTCGGTCACCTCATCCACCTCGTCGATGAAGGCAAAGCTCCGCAACCTTCGCAGCTCGCGGGAGAGAGCAAAGAGTAACTGCATGGTGAAACGTGCAAAAGATGCAACTGATCCGGAGACATCAGCCAGCAGTACCACCTCAGGGCGCATAGGGCGATCGTTGCGGGTGATTGGCTCAAGCGGGACCCCTCCGGTCGACAGCGACCGCCGGATCGTAGCTCGAAAATCCAGCCTGCCAGCACTCTTGTCGCGATGTCGACGTTCAAGCTTGGCAGTCAGCTTGACCGCTAGTGGCGTGATGATCCTGCGCAGCTCGCGAAGCTCTTCACGCGACGCATGCATGATCTCCGTATCCTCGGGTAGATGCAGCCCCAAGGTCCGCGCAACCTCCTCAGCTCCTCGTGCCTCAACGACACGGGCGAGCACCTCGCGGTCGATGAGTGAGGACAGCTCTTGTAGTCGTTGCCCTGCCTGATATTCGGAATCATCAAATGCGGATGCTGCCTCGTTATCGGAGCGACTCGCGAGTCCCGCAAGAAGCTCGAAGCGCAGTCGATCAAGATCCAGAGCTCGGCTGGTGCGATAGGCATAATAGACACCCGAGACCGGGCGCTCCGATGACACGCCTCCGAAGCGTTCAACCGCCTGTCCCACGAGCTCACCCAACCGCTCCCAGTCCTCGTCAAGGAGCGCATCCCTGATCGAATCGAAGAGTGCCTCCTCTGCGACCGATGGATCCTGGTGCGATCCCGCAGCGAAGAATACCTCGAAGAGGCGGTCAAAAATCGCAAGCGACGACGGATCCTTGATGAGCGTCGCCGCCAAGGCAGCCCGAACGCTCCTGCGATCCAGGAGATCGACCACCGACAGGGAGGCCGCGGCATCGATCACCGATGACGGGCCCACCCCGACCCCGGCCGAGCGAAGCGCAGACACAAAGGCCAAGAGCGTAGAGGTGAGCATGTCAGACTCTAGGAAGCAGTTCCTTGAGAGCCCGCTCGATATCAGAGCGGTTCTTCAGCAAGATAGAAAGGGTCGAGGCCACGATCTCATCGCTGAGCTCATCCACGGAGAGGGTAAGCAACGAGCGAGCCCAATCGAGGGTCTCAGCTATCGAGGGGCTCTTCTTCAGGTCCATAGACCGCAACCGTGCCACCACACCGATAAGCCGCTCTGCGAGCTCCGAGTCGATCGCTGGCAATGCCGCTCGGATAATGGCCAACTCGCGCTCCTGAGTTGGGTAGTCAAGGTAGAGATAGAGTGCTCGACGTTTCAGGGCCTCCGAGAGTTCGCGCATTCCATTTGACGTCAAGATCACCACTGGCTTGGAGGTAGCACGTACCGTGCCCAGCTCTGGAACCGTGACTTGGAACTCAGCAAGCACCTCGAGTAGCAGTGCCTCGGTCTCGACTTCAAGACGATCAACTTCATCGATGAGAAGGATCTTCTCTGTCGATCCTCGCAACGATGCCAATAGCGGGCGCTCCAGCAGGTACTCCGCGGAGAAGATGGACTGGACATCCTGATCGGTATGCGCTTGTAGGGCAAGCAGTTGCTTACGATAGTCCCACTCATACAGCGCCCGGGACTCGTCGAGACCCTCGTAGCACTGGAGCCGAATCATCTCAAGTTCGAAGGCGCGCGCAAG
>JAJZXI010000148.1 GCA_021806545.1 Actinomycetes bacterium
AGGATTTTGATGCCGAACTCTCGACCCGACCTGAGAAGTCGGTTGGAAACGATGCGGAGTGGGAGTTTGCAACCGATGCAGCTCGACAGGCACTGGACGCATCGGAGATCGCCTATAGCGTTGCTGACGGTGAGGGCGCGTTTTATGCTCCCAAGATCGACATTCATCTCACTGATGCCATTGGGCGGCGGTGGCAGCTCTCGACATTACAGATCGACCTTCAAGAGCCACAGCGATTTGGTCTGGAGTTTCAGGACACGACGAATCAGAAACTCAGACCATACATGATTCATCGAGCGCTGTTTGGCTCGGTAGAGCGTTTCTTTGCAATTCTTGTTGAACACTACGCTGGTGCATTGCCGGGCTGGTTGCTCAAGGAGCAGGTCCGCATCCTTCCGGTAACACAGGAGGCAGAGGCCTGGGCGGCAGAGGTGGCTCGGCACTGTGCAGCGAACCAGCTGCGGGCAACGGTGGGTACCGCGGGGGAGCCGCTCGGGGGGAGGATTCGTCGGGCCAAGGTCGAGAAGGTCCCCTACATCTTGGTCGTTGGCAATGACGACCTGCACGCGCGCACCGTTGGCGTCAATCGTAGAGGTGCAGCGAAGGAGGAGCGCGGCATTGATTTGCTGGCCTTCATTGAGGAGGCCAGCCGGACTCTGCAAGAGCCGTCACTCGAGGTCCTGTGATGGAGCATTTATTTGCGGGCTGGAGAGCCCAGTTCGTTACTGGGGGTGAGCGCGCTTCTGGCTGCGTATTTTGCACTATCGGGGCGGAGAGTGGCGAGGATGATCGACACTATGTGGTAGCGAGGGGCGAGGCGAGTTTTGTCGTACTCAATCTGTACCCTTACACCTCAGGCCACCTGATGGTGGTGCCGCGTGCACACATCGGCGACCTGGCCGGGCTCAGTGGACCGCTTGTAGAGGAGATGCTTGGTCTTGTTCGTAGTGCCCATGATGCCCTCCAGGCGGCGTACCAACCTGAGGGAGTCAACATCGGGATGAACCTCGGCCGAGCGGCTGGTGCGGGGATCGTAGAGCATGTCCATATCCATCTGGTCCCTCGGTGGTCCGGAGATGCGAACTTCATGTCGACACTAGCGGAGACCCGGGTACTGCCCGAAACACTCTCAGACACTATGGCAAAGCTGCGAGCGCACTGGCCGCCTGGATAGATCTGCGTTGGCGCGGTCGGTTAGTCCTGGCCTTTCTTGATTTTGTCTGCGAGATGGTCGGGAACGACGTCGTAGTGGTGGTGTTGGCTTGAGAAGGAGCCAAGGCCATTGGTCATGGCACGCAGGTCGGGTGCCAATCCGATGAGCTCTGCTGCGGGCACATCGGCTTCGATCCGCACCCAGCCATTGGCCAGTGTGTCAGTGCCAAGGATCTTGCCGCGTTTGGAGCTGAGGTAACCCAGCACATCACCTTGATGTTCGGCGGGAACGGTGACTTCCAAGCGGGTGACCGGTTCCAGAAGTTGTGATCCGGCCTGGGCCAGCGCCTCCTTGAGTGCGAGTGCGCCTGCCATTTTGAAGCTCATTTCGGACGAGTCAACGCTGTGGAACTTACCATCTACTAGACGAACACGAATGTCAGTGATCGGGTATCCGGCGAGCCCACCGGCCTCCATGGCTTCGAGCAGACCCTTTTCGACCGCTGGGATGAAGTTGCGCGGGATAGCACCGCCGACAATTTCGTCTACGAATTCGAAGCCATGGTCGCGCGCCAGTGGCTCGACGACGATATTGGCCACTCCGAACTGGCCGTGCCCACCGGTTTGCTTCTTGTAACGCCCTTCTCCTCGAGCGACGGTGCGAAAGGTTTCACGATATTGGGTGATCGGATCGTGGGTCACGATCTTGACCTGGGCACGGCGTTGTAGACGTTCAAGGGCGATGGCGAGGTGATTGGAGCCAAGGCCGCGTACGAGTAGCCGATGGGTGCCCTCCTCGCGGTCGACGACGATCCCCGGATCGTCGGCAGCTAGTTTGAACAGCGCCGCTGCCAGCCGCTCCTCCTCTTGGGGGATCGCTGCGCTCACGGCGATAGTGAAGCCGGGATCCAAGCGGTTCCGAAGGCGGTGGTCTGCCTGCTGACCGGATCGTTGTGACAGCAGCGTTCCAACCGGCGCTGTGAGCTTGGGCACAATGGCAACGTCTCCGTGATCAAGGGAGCTGACCTGAAAGGGTTCGCCAGGCGTTGGAATGAGCAACTGATGCAGCCGTTCTTCCGAGGAGTCGTCGGTTTTGAGAACGGTATCGGCCTTGAGAGGACCGCCAAGGTTCTTTATCACCGCGAGACGGCCAAGATACTGGTCGTTGGTGGCAGAGACGACGAGAGCTGTCGGCTCAGACTCTTCACTCATGTGGGCTGGTGGCACCAGGGATACGAGGGCGTCAAGGAGATGGTGAATGCCGATATCGCCGATGGCGGAGCCGCAGAGCAAGGGTGTGATGTGAAGCGAGCGCACACCGGCAGCCAACGCACCAACCAGCTCGTCGGCGTTGAGATCTTCGCCGGCGAGGTAGCGCTCCATGATGGTGTCATCCTCCTGCACGATCTCATCGAGCAGCGTGTCTCGTGCAGTCTGCTCCTGCGTAACGAGGTTGTCCGGTATCTCGACCTCGGTGTCCGTCGTGGCATCATCAAGGAACCCTCGATTAGCGAGTAGATCGAGGACGCCGCAGATTCCGTTGGCAGCAGGTAAGGGAAGTTCGAGAGGATCGATGTGCTCGCCCAGGGTGTCGCGGAGGGCGGAGACCGTCTTGGCGAAGGCCTCCGGGTCTCGATCGCACTTGTTGACAAGGATAAGCCGAGGCAGTTCCAAGACGTTGAGCAGGTTCCAAATCAGCAGTAACTCTGGATTGGTCACCGTCTGTGGATCAAGAACCACGAGAGCCGCCTCAGCCGCCTCCATTGCGATGGCAGTAGCCGCCAGGAATTCGGAGCTGCCCGGGGTGTCAATGAGGTTGAGCTTGACGTCCCGATGCACGACCGCCACGGTCGTTGGATCAATGGAGTACCCATGGTGAGTCTCCTCCGGACTCCGATCGGAAACGGTGGTGCCATCCTCCACTCGGCCTTTATGGGCAATAGTTCCGCTCGCGTAGCACACCGATTCGATCAGACTCGTCTTGCCGGCTCCGGGTGGGCCGACACAGACAACGGTGCGTAGGTGGGCCGTTGTAAACTCCTTCACCCCAGCTCCTCCTTCGTTAGGAAACGGCGCGAGTGCCGCCATCCCAACTCTAGCAGAGTGGATCTCGACGCGCTCGCCATCGAAAAACATGATCCCTTTCGCCTTCAGGTTGGCTGCGAGCAGCTAGTATTGAGGAAAAGCTCACTGGGCGTGGCCCACGGAGGTGTAGCTCAGATGTTTGATGGTAACTTTCGAGCCTCGGTCGATCGCCGTACGGCTCCTGTTGGGCGTGCGTTGTCGCGTGCTGGGGTGAGCCCGGATCTTTTGACGGCGATCGGTATCGTGTTCTCCGTCGCGGCGGGTGTCGCTATAGGATTTCGTGATCTGTATCTTGGATTTGGGCTGTTGCTTATGGGCTCGGTTCCGGACCTGCTCGACGGTCCAGTAGCGAAGGCCTCACAGATCTCGTCGAGCCGAGGGGCGTTCTTTGACTCGTTTGCTGACCGAGTGAGTGACCTTGCGGTCCTCGGTGGTCTCGCGGTCTATTTCCTCGCCGTCCACGATAATGGTCTAGCGGTGGCGTCGTTTTTCGCCTACGGGTTGGCCTCGTTGATCTCGTACCAGCGCGCAAAGGCTGAGTCGCTCGGGCTGAGCGGCAAGGGCGGTATCATGGAGCGCGCCGAACGTGTCGTGCTGCTCCTGCTCGGACTACTCCTCCACGCCATCTTGGTGATCGTCATCGGACTGCTTCTCTTTGGATCAGCGGTTACCGTTGTCCAGCGATTTGTCAATATCTGGCGACAGGCATCGAGACGACCGGATCGTGTTGCGGCCTTGGCTCGTATCACCAATCTGAGACGCGTCAATCGAAGACGGCGCGTGCGCTCGAGGGCTAGTCTTCAGCGGTTTCTACCTCAGGGTAGGGAGGGCTTCACGCGCCGCAATACACTAGGTCGCAAGCGAGCTTGATCAAACGGGAGTGCAAGCCCCGCGGGTAATGGCGGTGTCGAGCGGCTTCTAGTGTTGCGGCGCTTGCACTAGAGTGGAATCGTGAGCGTACGCGAGCGCATGTATCCCCAAGTGGAGGAGCTACCCGTTTTCGTGCGCCTCTGCTTTGATGCTCATTATGTAGGGAATCTGGCGCTCGAACAACGTAACGTATGGATTCGCGGACGTGCACGGAAGATTGCTTGTCACTTCTATGCAACTGAGCCGGCTGAGTCGTGGAGAGAGACTTGGTTGCGTGAAGGCGCTTGTGCACGGGTACCAAGGGATCGAGTCGATCTATGGTACGTGAGCTTCACTCGCCTGGCTTCACAGATCGAACGCGAGTCAACTGGTATCGGCATGGGTGTCACTCACACCGATGGACAGTTTCTCGGCGCGCCAAAACTACTGATTCAAGGAGAGAACCGACGCACAAGGCAACAACAACGCAAGCTCACCCGACAGGTGAAGGGTTCCAAGCACAAGAAAAGAACCAAGCTCGCCATCACCAAGCTCTCAGCCAGAGAGTCCGACCGGCACAAGGA
>JAJZXI010000025.1 GCA_021806545.1 Actinomycetes bacterium
GCGACTGGAGCGCCGAAGTCGAGCGTCACAGGCGCGTCATCGAGGCCCTTACTCGCCATATCAACCAACTCGAGAATTTGCCCACCTCAGAGACCTCTTCGTAGTACGGCACCTATAACCGGTTAATCGAAAAGACCTATTTGACTCTGGGGTAGTTACCGATGCTCCTTGCCCATCAGAGCCATCACATTATCAAGAGGCAAGCCATGACCGCACGAACCTACTCATGCCCCACCGCTGACCTCGCCCCGCTCCCTACGGGTCCTCGTGGATCGCAAAACTCGCCAGGTGAAAGTGTACCCTCAAAATCCAATCCCGATAGGATTCTCAGTTGGTGAAGATCCTTCCGGTTGGCGAGCGCGCGCTTCTCATCGAGCTTGAAGATTTAGAGTCCGTGCTCGGGCTCTACGCTGAGATCGAACAACGCCGCAAAGGCGGGTGGCATCATGACATCGTCGACGTTGTGCCTGCAGCGCGAACCATACTTCTCGACGGCATCAGTGATCCAGACGCCGCTGCGACGGAGCTGACAGGCTGGAAGCGCTTTCGAGCCTTCCCAACTGAGGGTCCTCTCGTAGAGTTAGAGACAATCTACGACGGCGATGACCTCCACAACGTCGCTAAGATTTGCAACCTATCGCCGTCCGAGCTGATTGCGGCGCATGGTGGGGTCACCTTTATGAGTGCTTTCTGTGGATTCTCACCTGGATTCACGTATCTCTCGGGACTCCCGGACGAGCTCCAAGTCCCAAGGCTAAACAACCCCAGGCCATCGGTGCCAGCCGGCGCAGTGGCTCTAGCCGATGAGTTCTGCGCCGTGTATCCCCGGTCCTCTCCAGGGGGTTGGCAGATCATAGGACACACTGAAACCTCAGTGTGGGATTCGTCGAAGGATCCGCCGACACTGCTCCAGCCCGGCACCCGAGTACGCTTTGTCCGAGCAACGAGTTGACCTTATGAGAGAGATTCTTGTGCTCAGATCAGGACCACTCACGACGATCCAGGATCTCGGACGCAGTGGTCTGGCGCATCTCGGAGTTCCACCGAGTGGTGCCCTGGATCGGCCAGCCCTCTTGCTGGGAAACCGACTGGTGGGAAACCCAAATGACGCCGCGGTCCTTGAGGTCACCTTCTCGTCGTTCAGCTTCCGGGCCCTGACCGACTGTGTAGTAGCCGTCACCGGCGCGAGAGTACAGCTCTCGCTCGATGAAAGACAGGAAGCGTGGGCGATGCCCATCGTGATGCGTCGGGAGCAGGTACTCGAGTTCAGCCTACCAACGGCTGGGGTAAGGACGTACGTCGCATTCAACGGTGGTATCGAGATGAGTTCCGATCTCGGGAGCCGATCCACCGACCTGCTCTCGAGTTTGGGGCCAGAGCCCGTCAGAGATGGCCAGGTGCTGGCTCTCGGAGAGTCCTTCGGCGTGGCACCGCTGGTCGACTTTGCACCATATCCCGAGCCAACTGACCAGATCCGGTTAAACTTGCGCCTCGGGCCGAGGGAGAACTACTTCACCGAGTCGGCTCTTGTGGATCTCGCCACCAAGTCATGGCAGGTGTCTTCGATGAGTAACCGCATAGCGCTCCGACTTGAGGGGCCACACCTGACCAGGCGAGACCAAAGAGAACTCAAAAGTGAGGGGATAGTAACCGGATCGGTGCAGGTCCCCCACGACGGACTCCCGCTCATCTTCCTCGCCGATCATCCGACCACTGCCGGGTACCCCGTCATCGGAGTCGTTGGTCCTGACGACGTTGCCGCTTGTGCTCAGGCTGCACCGGGCACACGAGTCTCATTCCAGGTGATCCCAGAACGCTGATTATTGTCGCTCTCACGGCAGAACAAGGGTGATTAGAATGTCCCCAACGCTTGGCGCAGGAGCAACTCGGACCGTGGGCACACCAAAAATTGATCTCAACAGCGACCTTGGCGAAGGCTCGACTATGGCACAAATGGCGAGAGATCGAGCGATACTGAGCGTGGTTTCGAGTGCGAACATCGCCTGCGGATTCCATGCAGGCGACACCGAGACCATGAGCGAAACCGTTCGAAACGCTTCCGAGTACGGCGTCACGGTGGGAGCCCACGTCTCCTATTACGACCGTGAGGGATTCGGCCGAAGAGAGCTCAATATCTCCACGGCGAAACTCAAGAGTGATCTTGCGTACCAGATCGGCGCGCTCAAGGCAATAACGACGTTGAACGGGACAACCGTCTCCTACATCAAGCCTCACGGTGCGCTCTACAACCGCATCGCTTATGACGATACTCAGGCCCGTGCGGTGGTGGAGACCATCGCCACCATCGACTCTCGGCTCGTGCTGCTCACGCTTCCAGGCTCTGTGGCAATGCAGGTCGCGCAAGAACTCGGTATTTGCGCTATCGCTGAAGGCTTCGCAGACCGAGCCTACACCGACGATGGGCGACTGGTACCCCGCACCATTCCTGGGTCCGTGATTACTGACCCGGATGAGGTCGTCCAGAGGGCGCTGCAAATGGCACGAGATGGTACGGTCACCAGCAGCGACGGCAAGGTGCTCAGGCTTGATGCGCGCTCGATCTGCCTGCACAGTGATACCGACGGTGCAGCCGCGCTGTCGCAACAGATCCGACTAGCCCTTGAGTTCGCAGGCATCACAGTTACATCATTTATCCCAACCTGCTAAGCCCCTACAAATTCTGAGGCGCAAGCCACACCGTCCGTGGCCAAGTACGGGCAGAGGTCTCTTCGTGGAACTTGTACCACCAGGCCGAGCTCAGACGGCTTGCGATATGGGCATCGCCACATCTGACATGGGCTGCGCAAGATTGTGCTGTTGAGGGTGGGGTATTGCAGTAATCGAAGGGTGTAGAATCAGCCCATGGCGCAGGCGGGCGACAGAACTTACTACGAGATTCTCGGCGTCGCCCCTGACGCAACACCACAAGAGATCCGATCTGCCTACCGGCGCCTGGCAAAACAAGTGCACCCTGACCAGGGCGGTTCGGCAGCAATCTTTCAGTTCATCAGCGATGCATATGCCACCCTCTCTGACCCCTCAGCACGTCAAGCCTATGACGCTACGCTTGGCATCTCGAATCGCCAGCGGCGACAAGAGTACCGATCGGCTCACGCCAATCCGAGAAATACGCGCCGGAAGGACCAGCCAGAGACTGGACGAAATCCGCTCGGGTCACGTCTCCTCGCTGACAGGCCAGCCGAGCTTCTGTTCGGTGTAGGTCTGGTGCTCCTGCTTGCTCCCCTGCCGCCAAGCGTGCTGGGCTACCTCGGCCTCTTCGTAATCGTCCTTGGGGCCATGGCGTTGATCGGTGAACTACGCCTTCGACGGCAGCGTCGAGAGCTTGAGGCTTCTGGCAACTACTCACCCCTAACCGGTGGGTCACTCCTGAGAGCAGAGTTATCCCTTGGGGTACCCGCGGCTGCATTTGCCTTGCTTGCCACGATGAGACTTCTTGCACGGGTTGTGGATGCGCTCTTTATCGCGAAGCCACCTCGAAAACGCTGATGCCCCGGTGCTTGGGTAATCCTCGCCATCGTGGTCCAGGCATCCACCAGATCGACATCGGTACATGTTCGAAACATCCACGCGAACGACCGATGCCGCAGGAGCAATACTAGCCGCATTTTCTACGGGTAATAAGCTCTTTCACCGCAACTGAAAATGCGGCAGCTGCCATCCTCGTGCAGGTCAGTGTCGGTAACCAATCAAGTCGATAGTGTCGGGAACGCCTCTCGCAACTCCTTGGGCCTACACAGCACACCCCGACATCGCACCTGCTTGACAGACTCGGCTGCGACATATCGCAGCAGGTCGCCAAGCCTCCCACACGCTGTTTGATGTGTCATAGGTAGTAGAACGCCTTCAATCTAGACTGACGCTGTGCTATGGCGACGACATTATCGATCGGCCCAATGGTCACTTGTGATACTTAGCTCGCTGTTGCTTGGCGCCTGCGGATCTCGGGTCACCGATGTCCCCGCATCGTCGGACACTTCGAAACCTGCCGACACGTCATCACCGACGCCAGATCGAGTGGCTGGTTCAACATCAACGGTAATCGGACAGGCAACGGCGGGAATCTCACCAACCTTCCATGCTGACCAGGCACTCACCACAACCGATGGTTCAGAGGTGATCGTCGTCGGACACGACCACTGCGGGAGTACTACCTGCAGCGCTATCGCGACCAGTCCGCTGAGCTCATCACTCGCTACCACTCGATGGCAGACCATCACACTACCGAATATCGGTTACCAAAGGGTTCATGGAGCTACCATTCTCTCGAACTTTGCGTTCGCTAATGACCATGATGGCTTTGCCCTGTACACTCGCTACGCACACAGCTCCATCGCTACCCGGCTCTTCGCCACCACTGATGGTGGGATTCGATGGCATCTGATCGCAGACCCACCTCAGCTGTCCTTGGAGGCGACCTTCACATCGCACGCACTCGTCAGTCTCACTGGCAATTGCTCTGACCGTGAAGGAGCCCTAGCCTGCTCCCGTTATGAGCTCATGCGTATTTCTCTCTCGACCGACCAGAGAGAGTTGAATCCGCTACCTGTGCCTACGCAACCCTATCCTTTTCTCGAACAGCCATCGCTCGCTGCCCAAGGATCGACCGTAGCGGTCCTCGCAGACCCAACGGGGCCGAGAACTGCCTATCCGCGTCTTTACCTGAGTAAGCATGGCGACGCGCCGTATGCCGACCTTGTTCGACCCGCACTTGTCGGGGTCACCGCCTGCACGCTCGTAATTCGCAAACCTGCGCTATGGGCAACGTGCCCCACCGGGATGATGATCAGCGACCTCCACGCCGCAACCCTGACCGGCACGTTCACTCAGTTCTGGGAGCGATCGGGAACATTTGGTGACGACTCCCTCGCACCGATCAGTGCTGAGGATGCCTATCGACTTGTCACCAACCAGAGCGAAACGAGCGCAGCGCTTCAGCTCACCACCAACGGCGGACGCCAGTTCCACACCGTTGCTGCGGTCAACCCTCCCCAATTTGCGATCGGAGGATCCTCACTCTGCTTTGTATCGCTCCGCGCTGGTTTTCTTACTGTCCAATCGTTCACAGGACATCGCCTGAGTCCGACGTTGTGGGGGACGACGACGGCCGGTCAAAGCTGGACCAAGATCTTCCCTCCGCCTGGCGGGCAGGCAAGCTGAACCTCGCCTGCTTCTTTGGGGAAGGCGCACCGCTATCGAGAAGATTGCGTCAGGCGAATGCCGCATCACCTGCGACGGCTATCGCTCGCCTCCAGCATGTGGCTTGACCAGAACTTGCGGGGACGCCGAACCCAAACGGGAGATCATTCGACGCTTGAAAAGGTGCTTCGCGGGAAAATTCCAAAGCGATTGCCGAACATATAATCTGGAGAGCCGTCCAATGCGATCTGCTTTGACGTAGTCACCGCGGGCATCAGTGCAGCCCTGATGGTCTTCTCGCCTGCAATTTTGTACTTCGAACTTCTTGGATCGGTCGCCGTCACTAGGAACATCTACTCGCACTCGTTCGTCTGCCCCTGCCGGAGGGTCGAAATGATAGCAAAGCTCCACGCTGTCCTGCCCTCGTTGGACGTACGATCGCCTGCTGTCAGCTTTGCGATAGCTCGAGCTGGCGTGTACTTCTTCGTCAACGTAAGCCTTTCCGCCATGTTCAGTAGATTGCTCGGACTCCTCGAACTTCAGGTGGATCACCACGGTGTGCAACATCCGTAGGGCCAGCCAACACCCCGCAACTCGTCGACTACCGTACTACCCGGCTAGCTCGAAGCATCACGCCGGGCTAGCTCATTACGCAAAGCCCTCCTGCCCAGCAACATCGCCAGGCCCCCGACAACTCCAAACACAGCATTCACCTTCCACGCGACGCCAAAGCCCATATGATCGACGAGAATGCCGAACAACAACGGACCAAGGAGCGACCCGCAGTAAAGGCCAGCCTGGGTGATTCCGGTCGCATGGGCTATTGCGCCGGGGTGAGTCTTGGTTATCGCAAAGTTGAGCACTCCATTCCAACCCCAACCCGCAGCGTAGGCGAGTATGACGCCAATCACGATAAATTCGTGGCCCGGAACAGACAACAAGACATACCCAACAGCGCCAAGCATCAGCATCGCCGCAACAACCCTCAGGTGATTGCCCTTACGCCGATCCGCAAAGTAGCCTGAAAGAATCCGGGTCGAAAAGGAGCTCGCGCTTCCGAGTGCAGCGAGATAGCCGGCGGTCCCTGGCGATAGCCCGCTGTGTACGTTCGAAGTGACAAGAAATGCTCCCATCGCGTTAGCTGCACCCGCGCCAAAGGCCATACCCACTGCGAGAATGACCAAGGGTGCGAGAACTACCCGGGTACGTGTTGGTTCCCCATCCCGAGTTCGTTGTGCGCTCGCCGGTGGTATCGAGATGAGCACAACTATGCCGAAGATGGCAGCACCGAGATAGCCATACTGCCAGCCGATCGTGAGTGCCACCAGTGGAACTGCCAGTCCAGCAAGCAAGGTGGAAAGTGGCACTGCGGCTTGTTTGATGCCGAATGCCAACCCCTGCCCCTGGATCCTGGTGCGGCCCACAAGAAACTGATTCACAGTCGGCTGCATGACACCATTCGCGGCACCAGCTAAAACGAGCGATACCAAAATCGAGAGGAAACTGCGGTCGATAACCGCAATGGTCAACAAGCTGATCACCGACGCCCCTACCGCCGCCCGCATCAGTCGCTCAACCCCGAGAAGTCCAACTCGCGGTCCCGTCAACAGCGAGAGGGGGATCGATGAGAGAAAGAAAGTCGAAACAAGCAGGCCAAGCTCGGTAGTGCTGAGTCCAAGATGATGACGGATCACGACAGCAAGTGCCCCTGTCAGAAAGACCGGAAGTGTCGTCGTTGTCGCCGAAGCGACCGATACCATCAGGGTTGCTGCGCGTGACTCACGGTTCATAGGCCAATCGCAGTCTATGTGCAATGGCGCCTTGCAGATCTCAGCTGAGAACCAGGGGCGGCACCGCCCCAGCCGCCAACGTCAACGATCGTGCCAACCTGAACCTGCGGCGATATCATCGTCGAAGTTTCGAAGATCACCACGGTTTACGTCGAGCTACCAACTATGTCGCCGCCAATTCCTTGGCGCCACCGCGAGCACCACAGATCCTACCATCTGACCCATACGATCTCACGGCCACCCAGCAAGTACACGCCGCCCAATCTTGACTAGAATCAGCCAGCAATGATGACCTTTGACACGTTGAGCTTCCTCTTGGGTAGATGGTCACTGCAACGCAGGGTCGAGGACCTTCACACCAACAGCCATGTCGAAATTGTCGGCATCGTGAGCCTCATCGACACGACCGCGAACCGACGATCACCACTCTCGGCGCGCAGTGCAAGCTACGAGGAGCAAGGTGAACTGACCATCAGCGGTCGCCAGTGCCCGATGCATCGACACCTCATATACACACAAGTCCAAAATTCCCGCGTCATCAGCCAATTCGATGACGGTCGAATCTTTACCGACCTTGATCTGCGCTCAGGATCATGGCACACCACCTATCTCTGTGGTGACGACCGCTACAAGCTTACTACCGTGGTTGTTTCACAAAGTGAAGTTCGTGAGTACTGGCGGGTAATCGGACACAACAAGGACTACATCGCAACAACAGTCCTGAAGCGGTGCACGGATCGCAATCCACACACCTCGCCAATGCCGTACCCTTTGGCGTGAGCCACGTCTCAGGCTGAGAAGACATCGACACGAAAGTTCACTCTTGCCGCAGAGGCACCTCTCGCTTAGTCATGAGACCAACACTGTAGCCCGGTGGTTCCTTGGAAGCAAGATGACGACCTCGCAACCGCTGCGACCCTACTCCCTCATTCGCCGGAGATAGGCCCCCCCCGCACCGCGCAGATACAAAAGCCCGATACCAAGAGCCACCATTGAAGGAATGAGCCTCCAGCTTGCATGGAGAGCAGCCTCGCAGACTGCAGCGACCGCTATCCAAAGCACCGCCAGCGCAACCAGCAGCAACGGGGCTGTGTCGCGCCGCCCAACACGGTACGAGGACTGGTCAACTGGCTTTGGTCTTGCATGCGACGGGGTCATAACGCCAGGTTAACCACACGGACCCTAAAGCCGTGGCGTGCTCACCGCACATTCATCAAGTCGTCACATGCCTGAAACAGAGCATCAGAAGTTCTGCAGGTAGCGTTGGCGTTCCCACTCGCTCACATACCCTTGCGATGCCTCAACCTCGGCCATCAGATCTTCTGCATAGCGTCCGATGAGCCGATCGTCAAAGCAGTCGATGAGCTCCTCGTCGCCGAGGAGCTGGGTGATTGCCTGCTCTAGACTCCGAGGAAGCTGGGTTGGTGCCGTCTCCACCTGCGCGAGTCCAACCCCCTCCACGCTCTCCTCGAGCGGAGCCGGCAGTTTGAGTTCATCCGCCAAGCCGATCTCCGCCGCGGCCAAGAGAGCGGCTATGACGAGATAGGGGTTTGCCGAGGAGTCAGAGCCACGATACTCAACGGATATGGCATCACCGTCGGTGGGGCTTACTCGAACTAACGCCGCTCGGCTAGAGTGAGCCCACGTGGCGTAACTCGGCGCCTCGGCGCCTCGATGTAGTCGCCGATAGGAGTTGATGGTCGGCGCGCTGAAGGCGCACAGGGCCGGTCCGTGGTGAAGAATACCCGCCACGATGCGCTCAATGCGCTCCATGTCGTCGTCATTGGCATTGCGCAACACCTGATGAATGTGCATTCCAGATCCCGGTAGATCGTTGAGCGGCCGAGCCATGAAGGTGGCTATCAGACCCTCCGCATGGGCCATATCTGCAATAACGGTCCGTGCATTCATCAAGGTGTCGGCCAACGCCATGGGCGTCGACGCTGCAACATTGACCTCGTATTGACCGGGACCCGCCTCGTGATGTGCACCCGTCAGCGACACGTTCAACCCCTGCAGCTCAGCCGCAGTGCGCTCGAGCAGCTGCTCCCCCTGACCACGGGCGTAGGAGAAGTAGCCCTCGCTATCCACGGGCATCAAATCAGATCGCACGAGATACCACTCGAGTTCGGCAGCCCCCGTCCACCCGCTCGAGGCTACCGAGGTGCTCTCGACCATCTGGCGGAGCGTCTGTCTGGGGTCAAGAGGCCACGGGTTGCCTTCGTAATCGAAAATGTCGCACACGACGCGGGCAACGCGGGCGCTGCTGGCACAGAGCGTGGTCGGGTCAGGGCGGAGGACGAGATCAGTTTCGATCAAACGGTTACGACCCTCAAGTGCGGAGCCATCCACTCGCACCCCGTCTCGCAGCGCCTTCTCAAAGGCGTCACCGGGGATTTGCACCGCCCGAGTAGCCCCCGCTAGATCGGTGAAGATCAATCGGACCCATGCAAAATCTCCGACATTGCCCGCGACACGACTCAATGACATCTGTTCCACTCCTTCTACCGCGCAAACACAGCAACGACGACGACCACGACAATTGCTGCGACGAATCCGAGCGCTACCAGACCAGCCTGGCGCAGATATCCCCTGGTAGTCGTCGGTTGGCCTTCACCCATCGGTGCCTCTGGCGAGATATCCAATACCGTCGCAGAGACCCGCTCAGGGTCGGCCAACCAACTCAACAGCTCGTCAGCACTTTGAAACCGGTGTTCGGGGTAGCGGCGAAAGCTGTGCATTACGATCGCCTCAACTTCAGGCGAAACGGCAATCCCTGAATCGAGCTCATGAATCATTCGTGGATTCGCCTGGAGATGCCCGGCCATGACCGCTAACCACGTATCCCCTGGGAACGGCACTTGACCGCTGAGAAGTTCATACATGATGACCCCCCAGCTATAGAGGTCGCTACGAACGTCGCCACGCATGCCTCGAATCTGTTCGGGGCTCATGTAGTCTGGAGTACCCATCGCCCCAGAGAAGTGTCGCCAGGTCAATCGGCGAACCCCAAGGCTCACGGCGCTCCCGAAGTCGCTGATCTTGACGATCGGTCCCGCGGCGACCAGCAGATTCTCTGGTTTGAGGTCTCGATGCACAATACCATTCGCATGCAGGTACGCCAGTCCAGAGGCGATCTGTCGCCCAATCTCGAGCGCCTCGTCCGGGTCTAGTCTTCCCCTCTGATTCAACAGTTCACGCAACGTGGTGCCAGCGACGTACTCTTGCACGAGATAGATGTCACTGGGATGCGCCGGGGCCGGTATCGCTCGTTGCACATGCTCATGGTCAAGGTTCAGCGCGAGCGCCCGCTCACGTTGGAACCTCGCATGAAGCTGCGGATCGGCCAGCAACTCAGGGTTGGGAAACTTCACGACAACCTCGAGGTTTGTCCTGGTATCGAACGCCAACCAGGCTACCGCGTAAGCCCCTTCACCCAGCAGCTCCTTGAGGACAAAGCCGTCAATTTGTTCGCCAGGCCGGTGTGTGGACATCATCACCTCTTGAACCAGTGGCCGCGCGTCGTGGAGGACTGCCGAACATTTGGTTGCTCCTCAGCACGCACAATCATGACCGTAACGTTATCCGGTGCACCCCGATAGATCGCCAGCTTCATCAGCTCCTCAACAACGTCTCCCGTCTGACTCCCTCCGCTCGCATCTTCGTTTCGAATTGCCTGGACCATCTCCTGCGGCGAGACCAGATCCCAAAGGCCGTCAGAGCAGATCACAAGCAAGTCATCCTTGATCAGCTCGCGTTGAGCGATCTCAGGGGTCGTATTCAGTTCACGGCCAAGGCATCGGGTCAATACCGAGCGTGCGGGATGGCTCGCCGCCTCTGATGGTGAGATCAGGCCACGTCGCATCATCTCCCCGACCTGAGAGTGGTCGTTGGTGAGTTGTTCGACCTTGTGACCCCGAATGTGATAGCACCTGGAGTCGCCAATGTGGGCCACCATGGCGACGGGACCAAGGATAGCCACCGCAGTGAGCGTGGTTGCCATACCGTTGTTATGACAACGCAGTGCCTCATCGAAGACCGCCTGATTGGCCAACCGAAAGGCACTTCGCAGCCTCACCTTGAGAGGTTTATCCGCAAGCGAACGCCAGGCCTCGACGACGGTATCGACCGCGACCCTGCTCGCCACCTCTCCGGCCTCGTGCCCTCCGAGGCCGTCGGCCACGACGAACAACGCTCCCTGATTCGCGTTGCCTCCCGTCGGGACATCGGCGAACGCATAATCCTCGTTCGCCTCCCGCACTAAACCCCGATCCGAGCGAAGGCTCCACGTAAGACCACTACCTGAGCCTGAACTCCGTAACAGCCCGTTCCCCCGCAAAGGGGACTCCTCCTGCCACTGGGATAGCTCACCCATGGGACTCCCTCGCTTTGCCCATCAGAGCTACCCTAACTCGATCCGCTGCTCGTATAGTCCCCACAACGGAGTCGGCCAAAGTCCAGGGGGTGGACTTGGCCGACTCATGTGCCAGGGGAGCAGGGTAACTCACACGGAGGATCGTAAGCGCTCCTCATGAATCAACTGGGCATGGTCACGCAGTGGGTTCAGTAGCACCCATGCGACGCCAGCTATGATCCAGACAGCGACGATGATGATCGCCTTGATGGCATCCGTGGCACCGCTGCCACCCCCAGCGATCGCGAGATAGACCACGCCTGCCAGTTCGACCACGTTCATCAACAGACCAAGCGCGGGGACAATCCTGTGCTTGATGACGTGCTTGTCATGTCGCGAAGCGAAGGCAACCAAGGTGATAGCACAGGTAATGCCATAGACGAGGAAGGTTCCGATGTTGGACGCCAAGGTGATCTGGGTGAGATTGTCCACCGTATGCACGCCATAGATGCCGATCAACGCGGAGACACCCGCCAGGATCCACACCCCGCCCGCAGGCGTCGCAAACCTGCCATGGAGGATGCCAAGGAGCGATGGAAGCTCCTTGTCTCTCGCCATTGAATACGAGAGTCGAACTGCCGTGTTCATGCAGGCAAGCGTCGTTCCCAACAGCGCCAGCAACACGGTGAACGCGACGACTAGCGCTACCACCTCGCCTCCCCCGCCGAAGAGACGGTCGACGACATTGATGACCAGCGTACCAATCGGAGCCGGGTCGCTGCCTGCGGCGGCATACGGGGCGCCATGGACGCCGGCCATCGTCGCCTTGCCTAGGACGAAATCGCTTGAGAAGTACTCAAGTAGGTAGCAGAAGCCTCCTTGGATGGCGAGGGCGAGCAACACGCCGCGCTGGATATCGCGTTCGGGCCTGAGCGCCTCCGAGCCAAGCGAGGTGATGGACTCGAAACCCACCAGCAGGAGGATGGCGATCGTGGACTGATAGAGAAGATTGATGAAGTTGTGCGGCAAAAGGACGCCGCCGGCGTTGGGTTGCACATACCCCACACCGGGATGAATCAGGCGATAGGCAATGAAGATCGCACTGATGGCGACAAGGGTCACGATTTGGACGACGTTGATACCCAGTGCCACCATGGTCGAGCCCGAGATTCCGCGATAGGCGACATAGCCAACCAGGAGAGCCGATACAATCGCGATCGCCGACAGCACAGGCCATCCAAGTTGGGCACCATGATTGAGTTCCGAATAGATATAACCGACGATGGTCGCGATGAACGCGATCATAATACCAGGGTAGATCCAGTAGTAGAGGTGGCTGATCCAACCAAAAGCAAGCTTGGCAGGGCGAGCCAACCTCCGATGCCCTGCTGCCTTCTTGTCGAGGAATGCCGCCTCGGCAAAGTAATACGTCGAACCCGTCCCGGCATTGGGGTAGATCTTCGCCAGTTGAGAATAGCTCCACGCGGTGAACATCGCCAACACAAAGGCAAAGACCAGACCGGTCCACATCTGATTGCCAGTGGCGACGCCGTGGTTCGTCTGCGCCGCCTGCTCTTGGAACGTGGTCCACAAAAAGGCCCCTGGAGCGATAAGCGCCATACCGTTAACGGTAACTCCAGTCAAGGACAGCGAACGCTTGAACTCCTGCTGGGCGCCCGGCGGACTAAGGTCATTCGACATTGTTTCCTCCCTCCCTCATCCTCGTGTCGAGGTTACGCGAGAGCCTATCGAACCCTTGTTACACGGCTGTTTCACCCTGATGAATCGATGATGCCAATCCGGACATACAACGCCAACAAGCGACCGACATCCATGCGGTCGCCCAAACCCTCCTATCCTTGAAGGGGTTGCACCCATGACCACGGACCATGGCTCATTCACAGACCAAGCGCTCAACCCAGTCAAGCTCCAAATCCTGGCGAACCACCTCTGATCGTCCGCTCGAAAGCAGTACTCAGATGAACGCACAAAGACCCCATCGTGACCGAGGAGGTGTCGGCACTCCACCACTCCCCCAAAGGCTACCGGTCGTATCCAGGAGCAATCCCTCTCTACCATGAGGTGATCTCGAACTCCATGTCCTTAGCCGTGCAACGACGCAGCGCCGACTACAACAGGTCAAAGCACGTTGGTATGTGGCTCTCACGTCTCAGCCAATAAAGCTTCGCTTATTCTCCGACTCTCTTGACCGTGATCCTCGAGCGGCTTGCCCTGATGAAGATCTCTTCCACAACGAGCACCGACAACTTCGTGGGCGCTACGCGCCATCACCAATCGACTCTCTGGTCCCCTGGATCGACCGACTCGACTCCTCTGGTAAGTGGTGGCATCACAATGGTATTCTCCATGAGACAGACGGCCCGCGATCTCGTCATCTCCGATGTTGTGTCGCTGTTCTTCGCTGAGCCGATGCTGGACTAGGACAAGCTTGGCGCACGTGCATCTTCAACTTCGTTCTCAGCAACACCGTTCATTAAACCCCATCGTCTGCAACAAGCAACCGGCTCATTGAACGATTTTCAACGTGACACTATCGGGTTATCTGATGGCACCAATCGCTTATCGCGATACGTTCATACCTCTTAATGCAGGAACTTTGACCTCACCAACGAGCGCTCCGCTCATGGTGAATTCCTGTACTTGGATACCGTCATCTTCTGAAGGCATCAGAGCTAGACCACAAAGAAGCCGGGTGACGCGCCACGCGCAACCCGGCATTCCTCTACGACATCGAAACGTCGCCGGCATCAACTGACTACCTGTTCAGCAGCCCTTCGCTCCCCGCTCCGCCATGAGAAACGTCGACAGGTTAGCCCGGCTGGGCAGCGATCCTGCCTCAGCCACTTGCTCAGTAAGCCCGTAAGCCATCAGCTCTCGGTTTGGCGCTCTAAAAGAACGCTTAAAGTCCGTGAACCTCATTGTTCACCCTCCACTCTTCTAAGGAATATCCTTGATCATTCACTACCTCTAGTATAGCGATACCGCGTCCATTATATTCCATAGATAACGCAGTCTTTATCCAACAATCCGACCGATTTACGACCACTGCCGAATGGGTCAATAGCGTACGCACCTGGAATAATCTAAAGGCATATCGCCGCCTCCGCTAGAACGGCAGTTCCGGGTTTGACGCGGGCACAGGTCCTGCCAGTGAATCAGCACACCGTCGACCCCAAGCTACGTTGCTCGCCAACTGCAATGCCCTGCCGGTTTCATATACCCTCCCGGGTAGCCTGGAGAGATGGCAAAAATTGCATTTTGGATTACCGCTGGCCCTGATCAAGTTGACAAAGCTATGTCTGGACTGCGCCTGGCACAGCGTCTTCGTGCCAACCGAGACCAAGACATTCGTGTCTATCTGTTCGGCCCGGGTGTCGCCCTCGGCGAATCCTCGATCCCGGCGGTCGTCGAGGTGCTCAGCGACCTCAGGACCTCCGAAGTACCTGTTCAGGCCTGCCCAGCGAACGTCACCCAAATGGGGCTCGATGAGAAGGTGATCACCGGCCGAGGAATCGAGCTCGAACCCGCCGGCAACATCATGATCGAACTCGTTGAAAATGGTTACCAAGTAGTCGGCGTCTAGAGCCGACTATACTCGCCAGTCGCCGATTGCACTAACCGTGCGTCGCGGTGGCGCCCCGTCCCAGATGTTCGACGCCCAAGGCAGCAACTGCCCCTTGGGCTACCAGCACCGGCGACGTGCGCATGTGGCCGCACTCGGCAATCACAGTCATTCACCGATGCCATCTGACCATGCTCCCACCGGACATGTATCGTGCACAAAGGCGTAATGCACGTACCGTCGTAGAAGGCTCTCCCGATACTCACAACAGCGGACTTACTCCCACCTCGCTGAGGCGATCCCTGCGAGCAGCCCGGTCGGACCGTGCGAATGCGCTCATCAGCTGACCCTTGATCCATACTCAGATGAAGCTAACGTTCGAAAACGGCAACAAAGTCTCTCCAGAACGCTCCCAAGTAGTGCACCGGCGCGAAAATCATACTTGGGAGAAGGTTGACCCCGACAATCCCTTGGCCGACGCTATCGGTATAGGTGGCGAAGTTAACCCAGTCGGGGTTGATATCGAGCTGCATCCCTTCGATGGCGCCAGCGTGTACGAGAACCGTGCCCAACTCGACCGGCGAGAGGCCAGGACCGCCAACCCACACAAGATTGCCGTTGGCGGTAATACCGATACCGCTTCGCCATGTGCTCACAAGATTGCCAAGTGAATATCCCCACGTGATGAGGGGTGCGACGCTGGCTTGCGGCGTAACCAGGCCATGATCGACAAGAAGAGTGAGATTTTGGCGCACTGCTACAACCGAAGGCGTCATCGAGACCTCGCTCCCCCATGCACCTATCGCCACGTCGCCATCGTGGTACTCAACCAGCGAGGCATCACCGGGTTGGAGTGGTGCGCCGTAACGACCATCCTGATAGAAGCCTCCCCCACCCGGCGTGAACTGGAAACCTCCTTCAAAGGCCGCCAACAGTGTGGAGTACCGCGAGGCGGGAATCGGCGCCTGGAATGGCCACGTCCCGCCAGGTTGGCTGGTGCCGGCGTAGATCTGGGTAATCGCCTGCGCCTGGTTGATCCAGGCGATAGCGACAGGAGATCCCCCTGCTTGAGGAACGATCGTGGTCGTGAAAAGCGCCGCCCCACCAGCTCCACGATTCCCCTGGGGTGTCCACACCGAGGGCCCACAACCCGGTGCCAGAGCCGTGAGGGGCAGTGGTGCGTACCAGAGCTGCTCGTATGAGCCAGGTTGGACTGAAGGACGCAGATAGCCACGATCCACGAAATGATCCATGGGATAGAGGACTCGACGCTTCGCGGCGAGCAGCTGGACCGCTCCCGAGGAATTTAGCTGCCTCACGGCAGGAGATCCGGCGAGCGAGGCAAAACCAGCACACAGCACGCCGACAAGCGCGCCCTTCATGATGACGGCGGTTCGAGAGACCTGAACGCGCACAGCACCCTTACGACTACCACTCACTCGTCTTCCCTATCCCAATTTGCCCATCCCTGCACAAGTTACCATGTCTGTGCCAATACCATCGTCGAGCACTCTCAGCTCATCTGGAGAAACGCAACGATCAGCGCGCACAACCTCGATTGAGGCAGTCGACCCTGCGCCGATACGCGCTAGTCGTTCTTACGGAACTCGACGATTGCAATGAATGCCATTGCGAGGCCCATCACCGCCACAATAGCGAGCGACAGACCGGTTGGCACCAGCCAACCGTCCCAGGTAATGCCCGGGCTCAGGAGATGGCGGGCCAACGGACTCATATTGATCGACTGAAAGACCGCACTCCGCATCGGACCCACGATGTAGGTGAGCGGATCGATTCTGGTGAGTACCGTCAGCCATGTTGGAAGTCCGCTCAGCGGGTACAGGGCGCCAGACAGAAAGAAGAGCGGCATTACCAGCATCTGCGTGACCGCCATGAACGCCTGGAACTGTTGGATCCTGGCGGCCATCATCACACCAAAAGCCGTCAAGGTAAAGGACAGGAGCAGCAGTTCGCCAATGAGCGTCACTATCAATATTGGCCGATACGGCACACCAGCAAGTCCTGCCAGGATCAAGATGACGATCCCTTGCATGGTGGCAACGGTCGTACCACCAAGACACTTGCCGAGCACGATCGATCCTCGGCTGACCGGAGCAACGAGCATCTCGCGAAGAAAGCCAAACTCACGGTCCCATACGATCGAGCCAGCCGAGAACAAGGCGGTAAAGAGGGCTGACATCGCGAGCACACCAGGGTAGAGGAAGGTCCGAAGGTTCACACCCGGAGGCATCCCGTGCTTGGCGAGCGTCGACAGGCCGGTCCCCAACACGAAGAGAAACAAGATCGGCTGGATCAACGAGGTGACCATGCGGAGTTTGTCGCGCCAAAAGCGGATAAGCTCCCGCCGCCACACGATGCTGATCGCCCGCAGGTCCTGGGCGAAACCACCAGCCGGCGCCGACACCCGAATCGCAGTAACCTCGTCCGGCAGCTCAATCGGACTCGATGTCGTTGACGTTGCCATGGCTACCTCCCTCGGAAGCGCTGTCTCAGCGCTCGCATTGAATCGCTACTGGTCGCCTCGGTATCCCTTATCGTGCGACCGGTGTAGGACATGAATACATCGTCAAGCGATGGCCTTGCCACACTCACTGAGCGAATACCCACGCCCAACTCAGCGAAGAGGCGCGGGACAAACGCCTCACCAGAGGCGACCGAAAAAGTCACAAGCCCATCATGCATGCCTGCCTCGATCTCAAAGCGCGACGACAAGGCCTCGATAGCCTGGACATCATCAGCCGTCGCGATCTGGACTCGGTCCTTACCAACACTGGCCTTGAGAGCCTCCGGCGTATCGACCGCTTGGATCTGGCCGTGATCGATGATGGCAATCCGATCACAGTGCTCAGCTTCCTCCATGTAGTGAGTCGTGAGAAAGATGGTAATGTCCTCGCGTTGCTTGAGTTCGATGATGTACTCCCAAATCGACGTGCGCGTCTGCGGATCAAGACCCACCGTTGGTTCATCGAGAAACAGCACCTTTGGCGCATGCAGTAGACCACGAGCTATCTCCAACCGGCGCTGCATTCCCCCTGAAAACGTGCTCACCAGGCTCGAGCGCCGCTCCCACAGTCCGACCATTTCGAGAACCTGACGGAGGCGAGAATCCACCAGATCCTTGGGCACGGCATAAAGCTCGGCGTGAAATCGCAGATTCTGCTCAGCCGTCAAATACGCGTCAAGCGTCGGGTCCTGGAAGACCAACCCGATATTACGGCGTACCGCATCACGCTGCAGCACCACATTGTAGCCGGCGACCTGCGCAGAGCCCTCGCTGGGTTGTGCGAGCGTACAGAGGATCTTGATAGTGGTGGACTTTCCTGCTCCGTTGGGACCCAGGAATCCAAAAATCTCACCCGCCGCGACGGCAAAGTCAATGCCTCGAACCGCCTCGAGCGATCCGTAGCGCTTCACCAGTCCTTGAACCATAACCGCCGGTGCGCGACCACTGCTGGCGGCCAAACGCCCCGCAGCGGCATCTACCTTGGACACCATCGCACACACCTCCTCATCGCCCGCCCTCCAGCCCGGCAACTCACCGAGCAGCCCGGCATTGGCCCCCGGGGCGACACCTCAACGCCCAAGTCGCTCCTGGTGTCGACTACGAGTCACGCCGGCCCGAAACCGCCACTATCGGTCGCTGCCTGCGGTGCCAGGACCGTACAAACCACTTGTGACCTACAACTACCTTCGCCCTCCACTGTAGCCACTTCCGTCCAGACCCACGCAGAGTGAGAGTCACAGTGAGTCAGTCAGCTCACAGCGCCTTCACCCTTTGTGAACCACAAGTCCAAATCAATAACAGGTGAACTACCAAATGCACCGATACAGGGACAGGCCTAGCCCAGGCCCAATGCGGTCGCGACGAATCTTCGAGCTTCGTGTGCGCTGGCCACGCCCGTGGCGCGGTGAGCCAGGCGTCTCGCCTCGGTTCGTGAGACGCTACCGAGCAATGTGCGCACTGGACCAAGTGCAACCGGGACCATCGACAGAGACGTCACACCAAGACCGGTTAGCACGACACCGAGCAGTGGGTCGCTCGCCGCCTCCCCACAGACCGAAATCGGGACCGCCCGTTGTCTGCCCCAGCGCGCGACCGACTGGAGGAGCCTTAGCACCACTGGACTCCATGGATCGAGAAGGTCTCCGAGCCTTGAGGCATTACGATCAGCTCCCATGAGGTACTGAACGAGATCGTTGGTGCCCACCGAAGCGAAGTCAACGAGCTTGGCCGCCGATCCGAAGTCGAGAGCCAACGCCGGTACCTCGATCATGACACCGACGGACTTCACTCCGGCAGACCTCGCCATCGTGGTAAAGGCCTCAACCTCAGCTATCGTTGTGATCATCGGTGCCATGACCCAAAGATCGACGGCATCGACCTCCTCCTTCGCCGCAGCCAGGGCACTCAACTGGCGCTCGAGCAACCCAGACAGCTGACGAGCGAGCCGAAACCCACGAACCCCAAGTGCTGGATTCTCCTCGCGGGGTAGATCGACAAAACCGAGTGGCTTATCAGAGCCGGCATCCAAGGTGCGAACGACCACTGGCAACCCCGACCCCTCAAAGGGAGCCATGATCGCACGATAGGCCGATACCTGCTCCCCTTGGTCCGGTTCACGTTCTTGCGATACGAAGAGAAACTCTGTTCGCACCAGTCCAATCCCATCGGCACCTTGCGATCGCGCCTCGAGTGCGTCCGCTACCGAGCCAACATTGGCGAGGAGGCGCACCGCCCCACTCGCGAGAACCGATCGAGCAATAGCCCGACGCACTCGTGGCTCAGGTGACCGATCGCTGGCAAGGGGTGAGCTGGGCATCACGATAGCCTGTATCGGATCGAGCTCCACCACCAGGCCGTCTGGAATCTCCAAGGCATTGGAGCATCCCACTATCGCCGAGATATCGAGTGAGCGTAACACCAGCGCCGCATGCCCCGTCGGGCCACCAGTCGTGACGATGACACCCCTTGGAGGTGCTGCGCCAAGTCGCGCAGCGTCAGCAGCAGAGAGCTGGTCGAAGACGAGAATCGACTCAGGGTTGGCTTCGTATTGCGGCCGCACCTCACCGGATCCGAAGATGAGATCGACGGCTCGCGTACCGATATCGCAAACGTCATCAGCGCGCTCTCCGATGTAGCCACCCACCGCACGAAGCTCGTTGGCGACACTGAGAAAGGCCGTCGTGAGGTTCGAGCGATCCAGCTCGACCTCTTGATCTCGGGCATCCGGTGCCAGCCTAGCGACGAGGCGCTCAACGAGGGTGGGATCCTCAGCCATCATCGCCTGAGCATCGAGGATGTCTGCTACCTCCGGCGACCCCAAAGCACTGAGTCTGCTAAGGTCACTCGCCACGGTCGCGAGCGCATCGGCCAGCTGGCGGCGTAGTGCCCCAGGATCGAAAAGCCTGATGACCCCGGTACCCGAAGAAGGGTGCTCGCTCGTGCGCCGCCCCTCCACTTCGCGTTGATCATCTGCACCCGTGGCCATCTGGGACGCGTCATCCGCATGTACATGAACGACCCGACCACGAACCGTGCGGGTACCAACTCCAAGGCCAGTCCACCGACGGCTCTGCTCGGGGGAGTCGAGAGCGTCGGGATCACCATTAGGTACCAAGCTTTCGAACCTCCCAAGCATTCTCTCCTGCCGCGACCACATCATTGAGTGACGCTCCCATCGAGACTGCCATTGCGCATGCGATGGCTCCTTCGACCATTGGTGCATCGATGATGCGGACCCGATCCTCCACCTCAGCGAGTTCGATAGCCGCACTAGCAGCGAGAAATGACGAGCCGACGTCACCAATGACGCCTATCTCGTCCACATCGACAAATCCCTTCAAGGCTTCGACGACCATGGAGGCGTTGACCCCAAGGCCATCGGTGGGAGAGTCCGCCTCAGGGCCTACCGCCATCAGCGCCACCTCATCACCAGCGAGGGCATGCGCGAGCTCAACGACCCCAATCGCAAGGTGCTTTGAATGCGAAACAACGAGCAATCCTATGCTCATGGCCCAACGGCTCCGAGCGCCTCGAACCAGAGCGCCGACGAACGAGATCCAGGGTCAACGTGGCCGACACTGCGCTCACCCAGATAGGCAGCTCTGCCACGCTTGGCTACCATATCGTAAGTACGCTCAGAGTATTCGCGCGCATGGGAGCGCACCGTGTCGAAAGGCGGCTCACCTGCCGTGAGGGCCGTCTGCAACTCGTCGACCATGGGTATGAACACATCCATCATGGTCTTATCCCCAACGGTCGCCTTCCCGCGTTGCGCAAGCGCCTGGACAAAGGCGTCAAGGGCAGCAACGAAGTCAGCCCAGGAGACCGTCGGGGCATCGGGCAAGGCAGCCGCGAACTTGAGCATTGCCGATCCCCAAAGCGCTCCTGAGGCGCCTCCCACCGTTCCCATGAGTGTCATGCCTACGAGCTTTGCATCAGCCCGCAGGCTACCCTCAGGACTGGCCTCGAGCGCATCGACGACCTTGGTTAGTCCACGATCCATGTTCGAACCATGATCGGCGTCACCGATCGCGGCGTCGAGCTCATTGAGTTCATCCTTGTGCTCACGGATCAGGGTAGCGAAGGATCGCCACAGCTGGCGAAATGAACTCTCATCCATCTTGGACATCCTAACGCTGCATTATTCGCAGCGCGGGCGTATCGGCGACTGCTCCGAGACGGGTTGCCCGTTGGCCATCGAGACGAAGCAGCGTGAGTGAGGCGCCTGCCATCTCGAGCGAGGTCATGAACTCACCCATGAACACTCGCTCCAAGACGATGCCAGCATGCTGGGCAAACTCGTTGAGGTGAGCCGTCATGATGGCGAGTTCGAGCGCTGGCGTCGCACCCATTGAGTTGACCATTACCGCCACGCGATCTCCGCGCGCCAGCGAAAGTTCACCGACGAGCCTCTGAAAGAGGGTATTGGTTACCTCCCGGGCACTCATCATCGGCACGCGCTCGATACCTGGCTCGCCATGAATCCCTATCCCCAACTCCATCTCGTTGTCCGCGAGCTCGAAGGTCGGTTTGCCGTTCGCGGGCACCGTGCACGAGGTCAAGGCGAACCCCATCGAGGCCATGTTCGCGACCACCGCATCACCCACCGCCTTTACTGCCCCAAGGTCAGCGCCTTCCTCAGCCGCGGCACCCGCGATCTTGTGCACAAAGACAGTGCCAGCAATCCCACGCCGACCTGTGGTGTAGAGTGAATCCTGTACCGCTACGTCATCGTTGACCAGGACTACCTCCGTCGCGATTCCGTCACCGTCGGCCAACTCCCTCGCGATATCGAAATTCATGACATCACCGGTATAGTTCTTGACCACCAGCAAAACGCCCGCACCGTGGTCGGCGGCCTTGATCCCCGCATAGACCTGGTCCGGGGTCGGAGAGGTAAAGACTTCTCCAGCCACCGCAGCGTCGAGCATACCGTAGCCGACATAGCCACCATGTGCCGGCTCATGGCCAGAACCCCCGCCCGAGACGATGCCAACCCTGCCATCTTCCTTGGGAACTGCCCGCGCGAGCACCGAGGTGCCAGGCACGCGCATCAGGTACTCCGGGTAAGCGACCACCATGCCGTCAAGTGCCTGGTCGACAACCGTCTCCACTGTATCGATAATCTTCTTCACAACGCACTCCTCACTGCTGTGCCCACTCTTTCGAACGCTCGACGGCCCGGTTCCAACCCGCCACCAGCTCATCACGACGCGAGGGGCTCATCGATGGGTAGAACAACGCATCACGCTGCCACACCTGCGACAGGGGTTCAAATCCCTCCCACACGCCGACGGCGAGACCAGCCAAGAAGGCAGCACCCATCGCCGTCGTCTCGGTCACCTTGGGTCGCTCGACACGCACACCAAGAATATCCGCCTGGAATTGTGCTAAGAAGCTGTTGTTGATTGCTCCCCCATCAACGCGCAGAACGTCAACCTCTTGTTGGGAGTCAGAGCGCATTGCTTCCAGGACGTCGCGCGACTGGTAGGCGATGGACTCTAACGCCGCTCTGGCAAGGTGTGCCCTGTTCGAACCCCTGGTGAGACCCACGATGGTGCCGCGTGCGTAGCTGTCCCACCACGGCGCTCCAAGTCCGACAAAGGCTGGCACCAGATAGACGCCTCCAGTGTCGGGAACCGACAATGCGAGGGTCTCGGTCTCCTCGGCCTTGGTAATCAGCCCGAGCTCATCACGGAGCCACTGCACGACCGCGCCGGTGATGAAGATCGACCCCTCCAGCGCATAGGTTACCTTGTGATCGATGCCCCACGCGAGCGTCGTCACCAACCCGCTCTCCGAGGCCACCGGCTCACTACCCGTGTTCATCAAGAGGAACGAGCCGGTGCCGTAGGTGTTCTTGGCCGAGCCGGGTGTGTAGCAGCCCTGGCCAAAGAGCGCCGCCTGCTGATCACCAGCTATGCCAGCGATGGGGATTTGGCGACCCAGCCAGCTCGCGTCCACGTCACCGAGCACGCCTGACGAGTCGACGACGGTCGGACACATCGATCGCGGGATATTCAACATAGTAAGGAGTTCATCATCCCAGGTGAGATCGCGAATGTTGTAAATCATCGTTCGCGAAGCATTAGAGTAGTCGGTGACATGGAGCCGCTGGTGCGTCAGCTTGTTGATGAGCCAAGAGTCGATGGTGCCAAAGACAAGATCACCACGCTCGGCCTGCTCACGGGCGCCAGGAACATTATCGAGGATCCACGCAACCTTCGTGCCCGAGAAATATGCGTCAATCACCAATCC
>JAJZXI010000149.1 GCA_021806545.1 Actinomycetes bacterium
TGCGATGTTGTCACTGAGGTCGCGACCTTTGGCGCAAAGGACGTGTGGGCAGAACAACCTGTGTGAGCGGATAAGAGTCTGCGGCGCCAAGGAGGTCGTCGTGAGAGCAAACCACGCGAAGCAGTGGCTAGGGTCCGATGGATCGCCCCGCTCGATGATGGAAGGGAGCTCTCGTGGAGGAAGGCGGAAGCCAGAAGCGGAGTGGTGGCCAGGTGTCAGCGGCAATGCTGAGCTGGGAACCGTGAATTTGATTGGCTATTGCAGCCGAAGACGTGCATTGATCAGGACCCAGGTCCACAGCACCATTGGGTGGCGGACAACCGGTGCGTTGCCGATGAACATGAGTACAGGCGCTTTTGGCCAGTGATAAGCGTCCTACAGATTGGCTAGCGGGACTTCAGTAGGCTGGGCGAAGTCCACTGAGCATTGGGAAGTGGCGGACGTTCATTGTCAGGAGCTCAGCGTTGAACAGGAGCGTGGTGGCGGCGATGACATAGTCGGCGTCATCGATCCCAACGTAGGCGCGCCGATGCTGTCGGGCCAACTGGCCGGCAGCCCGGGAGACGCTTTCGTCGATCGGGATCCATGTGACTGCTAAGAAGAAGTTCTCGACAGCGTCGATCTCCTTGGCTCGCACGCCAGCAAGAAGCTCGAACCGGACGATTTCGCTCGCTATGAGGGGTTCATCGTCATCAACGAGTCTCCGGAGGAGATCGACCGCGGGCTGGACGCCACGTAGATGATCAATGGCGACGCTCGTGTCGAGTAGTTTCATTCGAAACCTTGGCGATCGAGACGTTCGTTGAGGTCGCCACGTAGCGTGTTTACGTACTCTGCGCCCGTTGTTTGCTGGCCACGGAGAGTCCCGGCGCTTAACTCTAAGGCCCGTAGGCGCTCAGCTTTGGTCTTCTCACCGAAGGTGTTGCGCACGGCGCGCCGGATTAGCTCTGAGCGCGATGCCCCGGTCGCCCTGGCCACGCGGTCAAGGATCTCTAGCTCGCTATCGCCAAGGTATACCTGAGTCCGTTCCATAACATCAGTATACACCACCTGGTGTTGTGGCGGGGGTGGTTTGCGCTGACGAGCAAAGCTTGGCCGAGGCCAGCGACCAGCGAGAGATGCGTCCATTAACCGGTTGATGCGCGGGCAATGTTGGCTCCAAGTCGATCTGGGTTTCCCTTGGGGCTTGGCTCAATTGCGCAGTGAAGCCGTACACCGATGAGCAGAGCGTGTCAGTCTTGAGTCGCAACAAGGCGGTAGGGCAGTGCGCCGTACTACACGAGCGCTCTTGGGGTGCGAGGCTGAGCCATGGCAATCGCAGTGACGAGCAGGTGAGGCGCCGAGTTGATTGTCTCCAGACGTGATCCGAGTAGATGCGATGTTGTCACTGAGGTCGCGACCTTTGGCGCAAAGGACGTGTGGGCAGAACAACCTGTGTGAGCGGATAAGAGTCTGCGGCGCCAAGGAGGTCGTCGTGAGAGCAAACCACGCGAAGCAGTGGAGATGGTAAGGAGGTGAGGGGTGTTGGGGTGGGTGAAACGAGGAGTTATTAACAGATGACGATTCTCTATCCAGCAGATGCCATAATTGTAGGTAATGGCTAATACCTATAGCACTGGAGAGTTTGCAAAACGGATTGGGCGTATGGAAACGGTACCCCCTGGAGCAAGGGTCGGGATTGCGCCGTCCTGCAAGCCTGGTGACAGCGATTCGAGAGGCGACGTGCGTGCTCAGGTCGAGCAATGGCGCTCGTGGCATCTTCCAGGGGACGGCATCGCGGTGTGGAGACGCGGACTATGGATTCAATGGTGTTCAGGCGCATTGCGCTTCTTGGTCTTGAAGGTCAGGGTGTGCTCGCGGACAGCGGGTAGCACCTTGGACCACTCACCGATCTTTGGTAGCTCGATGCGCTGAACTGGAGCCGATATCTCCATGAGCATGGGTACAAGCGGGTAGGCTAGTGGCATGCCCTGGTGCGAGAGTTGTGAGCGCTTTCAAGATTCGGAAGAAGTCGATCGAGAGGGTCATTGTCCAACATGTGGAACCGTGATCGCACCGCCCAAGAAGAAGCCGTGGCATTTCAAGCTTCTCATCGTGGCCACCATTCTCTATCTGACCTACCGGCTCGTTCAGCTCATTCTTTGGCTGCACCATGTTCTGTGATGTCGCACCCGGTAGGTAGAGGGAGTTATGAGTTTGTCTGATGGCAGCCAGCAGCGCGCACCAGCAATGGGGCACGATCGCGTGTCGCCGCTGGGCCAGGAGCCCGAACATCGCACTGTGTCCGCGATGATTCATGTGGAGGAGGTCGGCGATGGCATTTTCGCCTTCATACAACGCGATGGGTCTTGGTACCTAAATAACGCGGGGATCATCCCGGAGCGGAAGCTCTCGTATTTTGTCGACTCCGCGGCCACGGTAAGTCGAACTAAGGTAATCATCGAGGAGGCGAGGCGGCTTGGCGTCGGTGATCGTGTTGGTATGATCGCGACCCACCATCATGGGGATCACACGAACGGAAATGCAACGATCGACCCGACGTTTATCGTGGCGCATGCTTCGGTACCCGCAGAGATGGCGCAGGGTTTTGCGGTTCCACCTCCGGGCCTGTTCAATGATGTTGATTGGGGTGAAATAGTCGTACGCCAACCCGATGTGGTTTTCGAACGCGAGCTGGATCTTCAGATCGGTGAGCGCTTGGTGCGAGTTCTGCATTTTGGTCGCCCTGCGCACACCCTTGGTGACGCGGTTGTTTACTTTCCGCAGGACCACGTGCTCTTCGCCGGCGATCTCGCGTTCAATGGTGGGACCCCGTTTGCATTGATGGGCTCGGTCCAAGGTTGGTTGGACACTTTGGTTGCACTTCGCGCTCTTGAGGTAACGGTGGTAGTACCAGGTCACGGCGACCCATGTGGGATGGACGTATTCGACGGGATTGAACGCTACCTCCGGTTCGTCTTGGAGTTGGCAGGCAACGCGCTTCGCGAGGGGGTGTCGCCTCTAGAGGCCGCCGTCAACACGGACTTGGGCGATTTCGCTCAATGGCACGATAGCGAGCGAATTGTTGGCAACCTACATCGCGCGATGGCTGAGCTTTCGGGGGCTAGTCCTGGCAGTCCGATCAATATCCAGACGGCGTTCGTGGATATGCTGAAGTACAATGGTGGCCCACTTCGCTGCTTCGCTTAACCCCGAAGTACTCTGGGTTAAGGTCGGTGTTATCGTGCCGATGATGCCTACATGGTAAGAGGTTTTGCTGGCATACGACGCTCCAGTGCGATGGACAAAGAGGTGCTCGATCGCCTTGATGCGCTCATCATGCTTGCCACCGCTGATGCAGAGGCGCGTATCACGTACATGAATCCAAGTGCGGAGCGGCGTCTAAAGCTCAACTCGACTGGCGGTGAATCAATGCTAGCCGAGCTCTTCGATGACCCTGAACTGGCCCGTCGACAGCTCCATCGTCTGCGTGCACCAGGGCCACCCGAGCAAGTTGAGCTCGAATATGGGGCAGGCGATCGGCGCTATATGGCAAAAGTTTCCCTTGTGAAGGATTCAGAGAGTCAATCCGACCTGTTCTTTCTCGTGCAGCTACGCGACGTGTCTGTGCGTATTCGGGACGATGAACTTCGTCGGGAGTCCGACCAATACCGGTCAACGGTCGTTACGGAGGCCGTCAGTCAGATCGCTGCAGCGGTAGAGGAGCTGTCGGTGACAGCGGGCGAGGTGGCAATGAACACCCGGGTAGTCAAAGAAGCGGCAGAGTCGGTAAACAGCAAAGCCGCAGAGAGTAGAGATATTTTCTTTGCTGCCAAGGGGGCGATCGACGAGATTTCTCGGCGTATGACCGAGACCTCGGCGACACTGGCGCGACTGTCGGAGAAGACGAAGCTCATTGACGCAATGGTCTCTACGATCCAAGGAATTGCCGATCAGACGAACCTGTTGGCGCTGAACGCGGCGATCGAGGCGGCTCGTGCCGGTGCGGCCGGTCGCGGTTTTGGTGTGGTCGCTGACGAGGTGCGCCAGTTGGCTAGCAGGGCGCGAGGTGCGGCAGCTGAGATTGCGAGTCGGATCGCCGAGGTGCGTTCCGGAACGTCTGAGGTCAGTGAAGGTTTTGAGGAGAGCTTCCAAGAGGCCCTAAGGGGAACGGCAGATGCAGAGGCCGCTGCGGTTGCACTTGAGGATATCTTGACAGCGAATCGGCAGGTTCGCGAGATGCTTCTCCGAATTAACAGCGCTACTGAACAGCAAGAGCAGGCGACGATGGAGATTTCAAATCGTCTCTCCGGCATTCTGGTCGCCACTGAAGGGTCTTCAGAGGACTCGAGACGGCGCTTCGGCGTTGTGGCCCAGTAGGGGGACTCGGCCGGTCCATTTCGAAGGACCATATGTCATCCGTACGGCCTTGAGGGCGTTAGGTTTCGGTAGAATGGGCGCACGGGCTGTGGCGCAGCTTGGTTAGCGCGCTTGACTGGGGGTCAAGAGGTCGGGAGTTCAAATCTCCCCAGCCCGACCATAAAT
>JAJZXI010000150.1 GCA_021806545.1 Actinomycetes bacterium
ATGACTTCATCGCGATCGCCAAAGACAACAGGTTGTGGATAACAGATCGCTCATAGCACCATGATCGGATGCTGTGAATGGATAATAGCACCATAGAACCGTCGCGAGCTTTGGTCCAATTGGGTCGTTATCGGGGCAACGATCCTCGGTGATGAAATGCCACGTCGGCTCGCACCGCAGCTGTTGCGCAGTGTATGAGCGATTGTGGATGGATCGGCAACGGTGACACCTACGTCGAGGTGGCTCGGCATCCCTCCGCTGCGCTGGTTCGCACCGATTCATGAGCTGGAAGCCCGGCTGATGATGTTGTCGGCCGGATGCGTTGGGGCATAGGTCGATTCTGTCGCCATGGCACCGGATTCAACATAGCCACTTTGCCTCAACGCTGCGCTGAATCTTGCCAGAGCATAACGGCTGGAAGACCCGGTCATAGGGGTGTGCGGGGTTGGGTTAAGCCTCATCCGTGAGAGCGCAGAGGACATCGCCAGACGGTGGCACCTGGTGTTGGGTAGACTATCGGAGGCGAGGTGTAGGTCATCCGCTGGTCGAGAGCGAGGACTGTGAGACTACGGCGCACATCGTCGATTGTTATGTTAATTCTCGCCACCGTTGTAGTGGTCGGTGCAGTTCTGGTGGTTTCTGACAGTCAGCTCCACGGAGCAGGGACTGGCGCGGCCGCGCATCCAGATTCAGGGCCACCCAAACTCGAAGTCACCTCGGCGTCATCCTTCTCTACGTCCTCGACAGCCCTGGCAACACCGAGCAACTTCACTTGCGAGGCATCGCTCTGTATCGTCGCTACCTCGGATCTATCCGGACAGAACTACAAGCTGTGGGTGCACCACACTGGACAGGCGGTCTTTAGCCGGATCCCTCTTCCACCTGGGCCGGCACCATTCGTTGGAGGGCTTGCTTGTCGGAGTCTTCAGACGTGTTATGCGCTCGTCAATCCGAGCCCGTCCGGGACGAAGGCTGCCCTTCTAGTCACCGATAATGCCGGCTTGTCGTGGGGTCGTCTCAACCTTGGGAGTCACTTCCGACCCGCCTCCGTCGGCTGTCTGTCGGACGGGGCCTGCTGGGTCTCGGGGGCCGCAGGAGGGGACCCGGAGGTACTCGTATCGATCCGCCAGTCCATAGGGTGGAGCCCTCTGAGGCTCCCTAACGAACCTTCAGGGGCTGCCAACCAGGTGTCGTGCGCGACCGCTGCCAACTGCATCGACGTCGTAGCGTTGCCAAGCGCAATGGCGGAGTCCCAAGAGGCACTCCGAGGGAGTCTCGTCGCTGGTTTTACCACTATCCTCAGTCCCGCCTTAACAGAGCCGCAAGATCAAGCGAGCTGCGATTCCACCGATTGTTACTTCAACCAAGCGTTTGGGCAGGGGACGAGCCGACAGATCCGCATCACCTCAATTGCCGACAACGGAACCGTCTCGGCGCTCGCAGCCACAAAGAGTCCGAACACCTTTATACAGCGGCTCACCTGTAGCTCCGCCCGATGCATGGTGATTGCACGTACTCAGAAATCCACCAGCAGCTTTTGGGCGGTGGGGTCGAGCATTGCGCCGGTCCAGGTGCCAAAGGGGTTGAACGTCGATAGTCCGTCGCTGGACTGCGTGAACACCTCGCCGACTTGTCTTCTCACACTCGGGCCTCCGGGGTTGGGGCTTCCAAGCATCTATCTCACCACGCTGCATCGCACACGCCTCCAACTCGGTCATCCAGTGCAGTTGCCGACGAATGCGAAGGCGACCTTCGCACCATTCGATAGTCAACTAGTTTCCTGCCCGGCCATCTCATGCTTTGAGACCGTGGAAACCACGGGTGGCCTCAGACTGCTCAGTTTTCACCCCGGCCACCATCGAGTGACGGATTCGTTTCTCATTCGTGATGCCAGCGCTGGGGTCGGATTGCTGGCACCGATTGCCATGACGTGTCCGAGCACCACTGATTGCAAGGTGATCGTCGAGATCGGCAATGGTCCGTATCAACTGCTCTCACTGGATCCGATCCACCGGAGTACCGCCGCCGTGGCCCTCCCACCCGGCATTACTCCAGAGGCTCTGGCCTGTAGCTCTTCACAGGACTGCGTCATGGGGATCTCCGGTATTAGCCATCACGATGGATTCCCGGTGCTATGGAGCACTGATGCGGGCAGAAGCTGGCATTCGGCCCATGTGATGAACGTCGCAAACGATCTCTCGACCATGGAGGTGACCTGTCGACCAGGTGGCGTCTGCCTCGCTATTGGACAGCATGATTTCGTCGACGGCTACGGCTCCCTACGACCATTTATCGCCTATTCACACGACAACGGCAGGGTGTGGCATCTCTTCGGACTCACTGGACAGGTTCCTTACAGCCTTCAGGAACCTGCGCTCTACTCAGTTGCGTGCACCTCAACCGGTAATTGCGCGGGGGTCGTGGCCACCAGCGGAGCCACTCTCCTCCTTCAAGGAGGTGTGAGCACGCACTCTTGGGCGGTCCAGACGATTTCCCTTCGCCCTGTGGGCCAGAACGCTCCCTACAGTGCGTCACTCGCTTGTGGATCTATCCACTGCTTGCTCACATTGACCATCAATCCGGGCGGTCCAGCTCCCAAACTTTCAGTTCAGAGCCTGGTAATCGGCCCAGGTAAACGAGTGAGTCCCATCGTGTCTGGTCAACTCCCCACCAGCGGAGATCTCGCTGCAGTCATCGGCTCTCACCAATATCTCGATGCCGACCCCACCGGTGCCGATTGGATACACCTGACCCGGGTTTAACCGAACGCCTTCCTGGCCGGCCCCAATCCCAACGCCGCAAGCCGACATAATTCGTTTCCGGTTCTGCATATCCATCGCATGACGATGAGGGGTGCGTCCAGTTGACGCGAATCCATCGTCTGAGTCGTCATCGTGGCCGTTCGCTACGGTACCAGGCAAGCAGTAGCCCGCGAAAGCCGGTCGCGTCCTAGAATTTGCCTCAGCGCCATGCTGAATCTTGACGATGCACAACGGGTGGAATACCTGGTCACCGGGGTGTGCGCTGTTTTGGTTCAGCCGGTTCAACCCCTCGATGCCCTGGCGAAGACCACAGGGCCGAGAGCGTGCTCGCCTGGGTCACGAGCCCTTGGTTGGTCCCCGAAGCTCCGGCGCACCCTCACCTCCGATCAGGGGCGCGAGATGGCGCGCTCCGCTGCGCTCGAAGAGTTCGCCGGCATCGATGAGTCCGTCGCCGAGCTGCACAGCCCCTGGCAGCACCCATCGAAGAAGCGTTCAACGGCCTCCTGTGCCGCTGATTGCCACCTCGAGCGACCTGTCGATCGACGACCAGGACGGCCCCGATTCGAGAGCAACCGGATCAACACAATGCCCCGGCCTCCTCCAGTGGGAGACGCCTGCGACTGTGCCCATCGGAGTGCTGTTGCACTGACGGGTTGAGCTGGCCGAACAACACCCGCGGTTGTCATGTCCACCTCGTGCAGCACTGCCGCACTCGACCTGCTCCCAACCGCTCGCGGTGCCCTTGGCCCTGACTCGAGAAGGGACTTCGCAAATGAGCGGGGACGGAGGTGTCTCTCAGCTCGCTACGAAGGCCGCCAACTCCTTCGCGAAGCGACGGCACTCTCGGGTGACGAGCGAGATATGCCCACCGGGGACCTCCATCAAGGCAGATCGGCGGTCGCCGCGTGCATTCCACACGCCAGTGCTAGAGGCGTCATGTGGTCACGCCGACCATGAAGGATGCGGGTCGGAACGACGATCTCACCCAAGCGGGCGGTGGCGTTGTAGGAGGCGGTCGCCCGGCGCTGGCACTCCCGGAGGCCCACCGAGGCTGTCGCTCGCCGGGCGTTGTGAGTCGGCTCAACACCTCCAGTGTCAGCCACCGGCGACTGAGGATGCGGCTCGGCGACCTCCTGGCACTGGTCGCGGCCAGAACGAGTCGACGCACGCGCGTCGAATGGTCGAGGGCGAGGCCCAAGGCGGTTCGCCCGCCCATGGAACACCCCACGGCGACCACTCGCTCAACCCTCAGCACGTCGAGAAGGCCCTCGGCGTCGTCGGCCATCTGCTCGATGGTGTAGGGACCAGGCGGCTTGTCGCTCCGCCCTGCGCCGCGAGGGTCGAACACGATCACGCGATACGTCGCGGCGAACGGCCCGATGACCCCGCAGAAGAGACGGGTGTCGGCTCCGAGGCCTGGGACGAGCAGCAGCGTTGGGCCGTTCCCGTGCTCCTCGTAAGACAGCTCAACGCCGTTGACGCTCGCCCGAGCCATACCGGTCAAGTAGTAGGCCCTCACTCGCCGACCGCTGCTTTGCCGCTCCACGGCCACGTGGTCCGATTATCTCCCACCAGATTCCCTCGACGATGAGCACCAAGGCGCAGCCGTCGATGGCACCGACGCTCACCTGATGGCGGGCTGCGCTGTCCTCGGCGAGGTCACGAACCAACTCCCATTTGAAGAT
>JAJZXI010000151.1 GCA_021806545.1 Actinomycetes bacterium
CCCAGTTGATCCCTATCGCCGAAGCGAGCTTGATCTTCGGATATTCGGTAGCAAGCAGCTTCCCGGGGGTCTTGTTTTGGACTATGGGCTTGGCGTTTAGCGTTGTTCTTGGCGAACCACAGCTCGCTAGGAGTGCGATCAGCGGCAAAAACGCCAATGGCACTATCTGCTTCAGTCGCTTGTGGCGGATCGGTGCCATTGTCCTAGCTTAACTGATGGGGGATGTCTGGGGATGATCGACGTTCAGTTGGAAACGCTTGACTAATCTGGCTCCGCCGTTTGGTTGGGGCTCCCATCACGCTACCGCGACCGACTGGTCTAGTGCCGATGAATCGGTACGGGTAGATGAGTTTGCTAGCTTCGGCTTGCTTGTCTGCGTTATCCCAGACAAGGCCCGGTTCTTTGCACTACTCAGGGCTCTGGCCTTGGGGCACTGCACCTTGCGGTGTGGGCCGCGTTGATCGGGTGACCAACGTTCGACAGCCCGGAGATACGTGACTCGAATTGTAGTATCCGGTCTTATGGGTACGTACTCCCCGTATATCGCCTTCTGGGCGATATTAATTGCTCCTACAGCGTCTCGATGGCAAGTAAATCCACAAACTGGGTTCTTGCATCGGTAGTGTCAACCTGACGGTCGGTTGCGTGTTAAGCACGCGGGGCAGGTCTTGGTGGAACCTGATTCGTTCAGCAAGTCCAGGTCTAATCCAGTTTTGTCTTTGAGGTAGCGTCCCTGGCGTCCTCTGGACCACTGCGACAGATGGTGATCATGCTCGCCTACCCGCCTGTCGAGACTGGTGATGTCCATGAAGACCCTGTCGGCTATGAGAGTACGGCAAAAGCTGTGGCCAGAAGTACAGAACGCCCTGTGGGGAAGGCACTTTTGGTCGCCCTCATATGCTGTCGTGTCATGTGGTGGGGCACCACTGGAGATTGTGAACAAGTATGTCGAGAATCAAAGACTCCCCGGACGTACACCAGGTAGACCGAGAAAGGACGAGGTCGCTTGATCCCTCCCTTACAGAAGGGGATTGCGCTCCCGTTTGTTCAACGCAGGGAGACCTGGATTCTGTTTTGGTCGTATCTCGCTGCTGTGACGGAGGCGTTGATGGCAGCTGAGGATGGATTCAAAGCCATTCGGGATCTTCAGCGTCTGGCTCCTCTCCGGAGTGTCTCAGGGCCGAGATCGCAATGACATACGAGGCGAGTGCCAAGAGGGCGGTTGCGCCGAGGAACGCTTCGCCATTGGAGAGCGTGAGGTCTGCCAGCGTAGCGACGAATGCCCCGAGGACCCACGAGAGCTGGAAGTAGGATTCATAGCGGGCGAAGAGTCGGCCGTACTCGTGTTTGGCCATCGCGGTTTGCACGCTGGCATCGAAGGCGATCTTGGCACCTCCTGCGGCAACACCGAGTACGAAGGCGATCAGGATTGCCCCTGCAACTCCAATGTGCATCGTGGCGGCAGTGATGGCCACCGCGGCGATTGCGACCGTGCCGATGATCACAATGGTCGTCTCGCCGAATTTTCGCCGAATGAGCGGTGTGACCTGAGTAGCGAGCGCCGAGCCCACGGAGCTGGCAACTAACGCAACGCCGTAGAGCCAGGTTGGACTGTGCGCGCCTTTGAGTGCGAAGGCGAGGAGGAAGACAAAGAAGCCGACCTGTCCTCGAAGCACGCTCATGAGCAGTGAGAGTGTGAGGGTCATCGCATAGGCGGGTCCACTTGGATGTCGTCTTCTGGCAGGTCGTGCCTTGGGTTGCTCGACCGAGCGGAGCGGCAGATGTCGAATGAGGGCTCGTGACTCGTAGATGAAGACAGAGAGCGGGAACAGCTCGATGATCAGATCCCATTGGGCCCCTAGGAACGGGGTCTTGAGAATTCCGGCACCAATCAGGCCTGCGATGGCGCCAGAGACGGCGGCAAGCAGTGTGATATTCGCATTGGTCCGTACCAGGCTGCCAAGTTCCGAGCGCGAGTCGCCATCGAGAAGTTCGGGGATCAGCGATGATTTGGAGACGAGATAGGCCTTGGAGGCGACCAGGTTCATCAGCGCTAGTGGAAAGATGAGCAGCGATCGCAGCTCGAAGATCATGAGGAAGACGCCGACAAAGCGCGTGACCCCTGACAGGATGACGACGACACGGCGGATCCGTGGACCGCGGTCGATGATCGGAGAGATGAGCGGCGCCAGAACCGCAAATGGCGCCATGGTAAAGAGCAGGTAGAGCGTAACCTTGGACCGAGCTTCTCCTGGCGAGATCGAAAAAAATAAGGAGCCGGCCAGGGCGATGGTCATCAGAGTGTCAGACGAGATGGAGAGGGCATGAATCCGCCGCAGGACGCCGAGCGGCGAGCTCGCGTCGAAGTAGTTCGCGAGCCAGAGCTTTGACCGTTCGGTCATACGTCGACGGGGCTGTGGCTGCACTCCCATCATGCTAGCCAGATGCTCCTCGTTGCCCTTGGTTCGGTTCGACGACGGTGGCCGCTGGCATTCACGGGGGTGCGCTGACACCAGCGGCATAACCTATGGTGAGTCAGGACGAGGACCCGTAGAGTTCTCAGCGAGGCATCGGTGGCGGAGGAGCCCAGATGGCGTGTGGTGGACGCCATCTGGGTTGTGGGGTGGGTAGGAGTTAGGCTCACGAGGACTCGACGCTGACTCCCTGCGAGCCTTCCTGAACTCTCGGTCCGAATGTGGGCAAGGTTGAGGAGTTTTGTCCGATCAGAGAGGGACCTTGGTCCCTCTCGAAGCGATGTGGGTCGTGCTAGTGTGAGTCCAAGGTGTTCGGGTAGCCGCCTGAGAAGGGTCTGCGAAGGCATGGGATCTGGGTTGCGAGGCTTTAGAGGGCGGCGACCAACACCTGGGGCTGATCGGCGGACTCGGGTGTTCGAGATGACCGGAGCGCGGAGTTAAGGAGCCTACGATGACGATTCGAAATTTTGGTCGAGTGATATTGGGTTACGACGGCTCTCCAACGGCGAAGCCAGCACTGGAGTTTGCACTTGTGGAGGCTGGGCTACGCAACGCCGAGTTGGTGATCGTCTACGCCTGGACGGAGCCGGATTATGGCTTTGGGCTCTCAGAGTCGGTCATTGAAGAGTTTGAGGCGAGAGGAAAGACCCTGCTGGCTGAGGCCGTCGAGGAGGCCGCCAAGGCGCACCCGAACGTCAAAGTCAAGACGGTGCTTCAGAGTGGAAATGCCGCCTCTCGGATCATCGAACAGGCGGAGAATGCCGACCTTGTGGTCGTTGGGGCTCGGGGTCATGGTGGCTTTGCCTCGTTGATGCTCGGGAGCGTGAGTGACCAGCTCGTGCACCACTGCCCGATACCTGTGACCGTTGTCCGTGATTGAGACCGTAGCACGATTTGGTCACTTCGGGCTCCGGTCCAGGAACGGGTGATTCCATGACGATCCGGTTGTTCATCGTCGAAGATCACGAGGTAGTTCGACGTGGGATCGCGGCGTTGCTCGCCAACGATCCCGAGATCGCTGTGGTCGGCGAGGCGGGTGGGGTCAAAGAGGCGCTTGATCGGTTCCCCCTGATCGAGGTGGATGTCGCGTTGCTCGATGTTCGTCTCGGGGATGGGGATGGGGTGAGTCTTTGTCGCGAATTGCGATCGCGCTCGCCGGAGCTGCGATGCATCATGTTGACATCGTTTTCCGATGATGAGGCGCTATTTTCGGCCATCATGGCGGGGGCCTCGGGTTACCTATTGAAGAAGATCAAGGTCGATGAACTGCTCGACTCGATTAAGCGAATCGCTAACGGTGAGAGCCTGATCGATCCAGGGCTCACGACACGACTCCTCGCGCGTCTGCGAGAGGGGGCCGATGATCCACTTGCTGCACTGACCGAGCAGGAGCGCAAGATTTTTGATCTGATTGTCGAGGGTAAGACCAACCGTGAGATCGCGAACGAGGTTTATCTTGCCGAAAAGACGGTCAAGAATTACGTCTCGAATCTGCTGGCCAAGCTCGGCGTGCGCCATCGGAGCGAGGTTGCAGCGCTTGGCGCGAGGTTGGCCGAGCGCAAGCGCCTCGATCATGAGAATCAATAGACAGGTGATACCGTCTGGTCGTCGACGACGCCGTGTGGCATCGCGAGATGACCGGTGTGGCGCAGACGCGATCGTGAGGAGTTGGATAACCTCATAGGAAAGCGGGTGTCGTGTGTTTCGAGAGATGTCTGATCTGCTTGAGAACAGGTTCTTCGTGTCTCGAGTTCGGCACTTCATCGAACTCGTCCACCGCTGTTGAGGTCGCCCTGCCTTGGTGCCCGGCGCTGATCGAGTTGTCCGGTTTTGGCTCCCACCGGTCGATCACCCATCATAGCGTCCAGCTCCTTGGGACTGAGATGTACGTTCACGTGTTCAGCTTCACCTGTGGTGCTGTCGTTCGTGTGAGCGGGCTCTGAGCCAGCATCGGGTGGTGTGCAGA
>JAJZXI010000026.1 GCA_021806545.1 Actinomycetes bacterium
TGGTGGACCAGGATATCGGGGTTGCGGTGGTGGCTACGCACCGTGGGTGAGGGTCAAACACGGTTACAGGTGTTGTGCAATCGAGCTCGGGTGTGTCTATCCTCTAGCGGCCTGGGGAGGTCGTGGTTAAGCGAGGTCCAGTGTGAGCAGAACCGCTCCATCTCGGTCGAGAAAAACAAGCTTGTCATGTCGTCGGCGCACCTCGATCGCGTGAACGATCTGATGACCGCGACGGGCACCGACCGCCACCTCACGCACGTGCTCGAGCTGTGCACTCGTGAGTCGCAGTCCAAGTCCAGCAACGATCTGCGCATTGAGTCGATGCCGGGCCAGCACAGCGGGCAGCTCTGCGGGATCGTTGGCGAGCTGACCGAGGATAAGGTCAACTGCGACGGCGTACTCCCGCGATTGAGTCGCCGTGCGCGCAAGAATCGGAACGATATCTCGCTGAAGGATTGTGGACGCCAGCGGGATCAGCTCGGCTCTCACGCGATTGCGGACAAATCGCGAGTCGGTGTTGCTCGGATCGTCAAGTACCGCTACGCCGGCGGCCTCGCAGACCGCCCGCAACTCTGCTCGACGGAGTCCAAGAGTCGGATGACGTGCTCCCGGTTGCATCGCACCAACTCCGATCAGTCCGGCACCGCGCAAGAGATTGGCGAGTACCGTCTCGGCCTGATCATCCATCGTGTGCGCCGTCGCCGCGCCACGAAGGCGAGCTAGCCTCGCCTGACGGGCACGGTCCTCAAGGTTGCCCCCGTGCTCGACGGCGACACGGTACTCGAGCAGTCCGATCCCAAAGGGGGCGAGAGCATCAGCGATTACAGCACCCTCTTTATGAGAACCAGGGCGAATGCCATGGTCGATGTGCACGGCGAGGACTTGCTGTCCATGCGCCCACGCCAATACCGCCAAGCCCATTGAGTCTGGCCCTCCGGAGACTCCGATCCGGATGGGTTCAGAACCCCACTCGTCGAGATTCGACCGAGCTAGCAGGCTCTCGAGCGCGATGCCTCGCTCGCTCAGCGCACGTTCAATTCCCTCCCTGCGTTGCCCAAGGCGCGACGGCAATCGACCCGAGGATACCAACGATGCGAACACCTACGCGCGAAGAGCTTGAACAGGAGTAAAACCCATGCGCATGAGCCAACGCTTCGGCTCGGCGAGCTCATCCGCTGTCGGTAGCCCACGAGGCTCGGCAAAGACGCGCCGCGGTGCCTCTGCGTCGACCTCGGCAAGCACCTCAAAGAAGTGGAGCCCACGAGAGTACTGGCTGCGTTTTGCGGTGAGCCCTGAGACCTGTGCGATGACTTTGGCGATACCACCGGTCTGTCTCCGCGCATCGATAGCGGTCTCGAACGCATCGCGATGAGGAATAAGCTCCTTGGGAACTTGGCGCATCACCCACTCAGCATGGCCCTCAGCCACGGTCATCATGGAGGTCGCCTCCTGAGCCACTGCCCGCAACCGCTCGGGCAGGAGCAAGGTAGAGATATCAAGCGACTGTCCGGCACCCAGGCCACGCAGACGCGCGAACACCTCCCCGACGAGATCGATAGGCGACATCGTCGAGGCGGCAAAGAGCTGCGTCATCAATTCAACTATCCGTGATCGAAACCAGGGTACCCCATAGAACTGTGCTCGATGGGTCAGTTCATGAACCAAAACCCATAGCGCTACCTCGTTAGCATTTAGATCTGCCTGTTCAGCGAAGTTATCGATATTTTCATCGACCATCCATACCCTCGGTTGTGCGCTGACAAAAGCCGGTTCGTATTGACCTAACACCTTGCTGGCAAACGTACCAAGCAACACACCGAGCGCCACCGCATTGAGCTCTGCTACCCCGACGGAGGTCGGACGGCCCGAAGGGGCAAGGTGATCCAGCAGCGTCGTGTAAGAATCGATGTTGTACTCCGCCCATTCTTGACGGTTGACTCCCTCGATCGTTACGGATGCGATGTCCAGTTCGAGGCCGGTGAGTCCTGCGACTACCTCCGCCGCTGCACTGGCGATCGTGCTATAGTCGCGCCTCGACGTCCCGGACGCTCCTCGAAGCAAGAGCTTGGCAGTCGAAATAGCCAATTGGCGGGCAACAATGGTAGCCATAAGACACCTCCCCACCGTAGCTTAGGCTATTTTCTTGCGCCCTCGCGTGCGTGGGACGACCAATGGCTCGTGCAAGTAACAGTATCTGCCTTTGTTGTAGATTGACAGCGCCGTACCACAACCAGGCTCCTGACAGATCCGACCCTTGTCGAAGGTGCGCACTGCCCGGCCTGTCCCGGACGAATCCCCGGCGCTGACAATTTCATCCTCTCCATGCGGCATGCAACTTACAACTGACCAAATATTAGAACTATTCCGAGCCCTGCTTCGGTACGAGCCGCTCCTCCTCCTCGATCAGCATCGCCAGCTTGTGCATCAGACTCTCAGGGACCTGCTCCTTGGCGCGAGACACGATGACGGCCCTTAACTCAGCCTCAAACTCAAAAGCCTCCAGGCACGACCCACAGTGATCAAGATGTTGTCGGACCCGTTCACGTCGCTCGTCCGTCAGCTCGCTATCGAGAAACTCATACAGCTGGGTGATGACCTTGCGGCACTCCTCAGACTCAAACTCGCGCTCGCTCGTTCTCAACGCATCCATATTCTCGACGATCCTTACGACAGGTTGCCCTCTTCGCTGCGACCGCCAACGGCGGCTTTTCGAAGCTCTGACTCCAATAACGCCCTTTGCATCGCTCTTCTTCCCCGATGGAGTCGACTCATCACTGTTCCGAGCGGTACATCCATGATCTCGGCGATCTCCTTGTACGAGAATCCCTCGATGTCGGAGAGGACGACGGCCAGACGGAACTGATCCGGAAGCGAATCAATAGCCTCCTTGACATCAGTGTCGGTAATCCTATCAAGCACCTCCTCTTCAGCGCTGCGACCCGCCTGAACCGCCTCGAGTCCACCAAGACGTCGGTAGAGGTACAGATCCTCGACGTCCTCGAGGTTGCTCTCGTCCGGGCGTCGCTTCTTCGCGCGGTAGATATTGATATAGGTATTGGTGAGGATTCGGTAGAGCCAAGCCTTCAAATTGGTCCCCTCCTGAAAGGACTCATAGGCTCGATACGCCTTGAGAAAGGTCTCCTGGACCAGATCCTCTGCATCGGCGGCATTGTGGGTCATCCTCAACGCCGCAGAATAGAGGTTCTCCGTGTACTGCATTGCATCCGCAGAAAAGTTCTCTTTATCCGCCACACACTGTCCCATCATTCGACAAATGCCAGGTCATTCCGCTACATCCACTCAGCCACCTCCGATGATTCGGAAACTCGCGATGCCGCTTGAACCCCGGCGCACCGGTCGAACCATAGGGCACCGACTGGTTCACAGAGCCCGAGAGGGGATTCGAACCCCTGACCTGCTCATTACGAGTGAGCTGCTCTACCGGCTGAGCTACCCGGGCCTAACACTGGTCTTGGAGTAGCTTAGCTATCCCTCGCGCAGAATCAGCTCAGCCAAGACGAGCTGGATGGGAAGATGTCGTGCCAGCGACAAGGACGCCCGGCTTGCTCGACGGAGCCAATCCGCGTTCTCGGGATGCGCGGCAATCAAAATCTCCAGTCCGCACTGCAGCACCTCCTCAGCCTCGGCCGTAGTCGCCAGATCGCGCGGAGTAAGCCGGTACACCAACTCGAGCGACCAGCGTGCATCCTCACGTACCAGATCCGGAAGGTTGGCAAACCCGGACAGATACCGCTCAGCATCGGTGAGCCGAGCAAACAATGCGACTCTGTCGAGCCGTCGTCGTGTCCACCGAACGAGCTGCTCAGTCGGCTCGAGCTGTACCTCGTCAAAACGACCTTCAATCTCGGCCATACTGGGCGCCTCAATCTCAATGACAAAACAACGCGAGGCCACCGGCGCGAGTTCAGCTCCAATCAGTGCCGCGGATAGCAGCCATCTCGTCGCGGTGGGAGGCTCCTCGAGTGCCTTAAGGATGACGGGGAACGATAGCCGCAACGTATCGATATCAGGAATGATGACAACCCGATGGGCAGCCTGTGTTGGCGCAAGGCTGGCAAACCGAACGAGTCGGCGCAGCTCCTCGACCGGGACTAGTTTACCTCGCTCGCCTTGGGCGAAGAGCACATCCGGATGTTCTCCATCGGCAACCGCCACACACGACGAGCAGACTCCGCATCCCCCACAGGCACCTACCAATGCCAGCGCCATCGCTCCCAGGAGCTCGTCGGCTCCACAACCTCGAGGGCCCTTGATCAGATAACTCGATGAGTCAGCGTCAAGTGCCTGACGGATTCGATCAACGCTTGCCCGACGGTATGAAGCCAGTGCTGAGAGCGTCTTCATCCAAGCATCCCACGAGATGACAATACCGCAAGAAGTCGATCGGTAACTGCCTGCTCGGGTCCGTCACCCGAGACGACTATCCAGCCGAACTGGCGTGCAAAGGACAGGTAACGAGAGCGGCGCTCCTCCCAGGCACGCAGTCCTCGTCGTTCGAATCGATCGGCATCATCAAAGGCCGCTAGCGGGTTCACGCAGTCAAGGATAACGGTAACGTTTGGCACCAGAAACACCGGAAGGCTGGTCAGTTCGCCGACCACGACATCACCAAGCATCGCCCCTTGATAGACCAGCGTCGATGGGGTATACCGATCGAGCAATACGAGCTCACCGCCGCGCAATGCGGGCTCGACGACCTCCGCAAGGTGGCGAGCCCTCCCTGCCAGGAAAAGTAGCAACTCGGTCCACGGGTCAAGTTGCGTCTCGAGGATAACGGTCCGCAACGCCTCCCCTACCTGATCTCCTCCAGGCTCTCGCGATACCTTGACTGCCCGTCCCTCTTCCTCGAGCCGCCTAGCGAGCCGGGCAACCTGCGTCGACTTTCCGACCCGATCGGGTCCCTCGATCACGACGAGCGAACCACGAACACCTGAACTAGCCACGATCGTTGTTGAGTTTAGCCCTGCGTTCATTCAGAAGGTCGAGTGCCTGTTCGAGTGTGACCTCCGTCGGATCCATACCCCGTGGAACCGAGGCGTTCACCTTTCCATCGGTCACATACGGGCCGAACCGGCCCGAACGCAGCACTACCTTGGTGTCGCCTTCTGGGTCAATGCCGAGTTCTACCGAACTCGCCCTGCGTGCTCCGCGACGCTTTGGCTCCTTAAACTTCTCTAACGCCTCCGCGAGGCCGATCGTAAAGATCTCCTCGGGCTTCTCCAAGGATCTCGACTCGCGACCCCGGGTAATATACGGACCAAAACGACCGTTCTGGGCGAAAATTTCTTGGTTGGTCTCGGGGTCGACTCCAACAAGGCGCGGGAGCGACAGCAACGCCTTCGCCTCCTCAAGCGTGACGGACTCCACGCTCATCGTGGGAAACAGCGAGGCACGCTTGAGCTCCTTGCCATCACCCTCACCAAGTTGCACATAGCCGCCGTAACGCCCCAGCCGGGCGAGCACGGGAACACCATCGAGATCGCCAAGGTGTCGCTCCTTGACCTCGGAGGCGGACAACAACGCCAGTGCACCCTCGACGGTGAGCTCGTCCGGTGTCAGTGTGTCTGGCACGCTGGCCGTTCTGTCATCGAGCTGGATGTAGGGACCATACCGGCCAACACGCACGACGATCTCTCGGCCATCGTCGGTCGTCCCGATCGGCACCGTGTTCACCATGCGCGCGTCGATCTCGCCAAGCTGGGTCAGAACCTCGTCTTTGAGTCCACCGCCCTCGACGCCAAAATAGAACTGCCGGAGATAGGGCACCGCCTCGCGCTCGCCGGAGGCGATGTCATCTAAATCATCCTCCAGTTGGGCTGTAAAGTCGTAGTTCACCAGGTGAGCAAAGTAGCGTTCCATGAGCTGTACCACGGCAAAGGCGACGAAGGACGGAACAAGGGCCTGTCCCTTCTTCCATGCATAGCCACGATCCAGCAACGTTGAGATGATGCTGGCATAGGTCGATGGCCGCCCGATTCCACGTTCCTCTAACGCCTTGACGAGCGTAGCCTCCGTGTAGCGCGCTGGTGGGTTGGTGACATGATCGACGACTTCGATACCGCGTTCGATGAGCTCCTGGCCCGCCTCCACCTGAGGTAGATCCTGAGTGTCTTCGTTTTCATCTGGGTTTTCTTGATAAATGCGAAAGAATCCCGGTGAGGTAATCACTCGACCAGAGGATGCAAAGGTCACGCGATCACCGGCGGAGAGCTCGAGTACCGCACTCATCAGTCCAGCTTCGATCGTGACCGACACCACTACGCCAACGGCATCTTTCATCTGGGAGGCGAGCGTGCGCCGCCAGATCAGCTCATACAGTCGGAGCTCGTCACCACTCAACTGTCCGTCGAGCTCATCGGGCGCTCTCCACCGGTCACCGGCGGGGCGAATCGCCTCATGTGCCTCTTGTGCATTCTTGATCTTCGAACGGAACACCCGTGGGCTCGGGGGCACTTCGTTATCGCCGAAGCGCGCCGCGATGATTCTCCGCGACTCTGCCAGCGCTTCACCCGAGAGAATGACGGAATCGGTCCTCATATAGGTGATGAAACCACGCTCGTAGAGTCGCTGGGCAACGCTCATGGTGCGCGACGACGAAAACCGAAGACGGCGGCCGGCCTCCTGCTGGAGCGTCGAGGTCATGAACGGGGCGCTCGGGGAGCGTCGGTACGGCTTCTGCTCGACCCGCGCCACGCGAAAGACAGACCCATCAAGTGCAGCGGCCAACAAGGTAGCCTCCCCATGACTGAGTGCGACCACCCCCTGCTCGTCGGCACCGGGTGTCAGGCCGCCGGTCGGAAGAAAATCTCTACCCTGCGCAACGCGACGACCGTCGAGATGGGTCAAACGTGCGCGAAATTCACGATCCTCGTCGCTCGCGGCCAGCGTCGCCTCGAGATCGGCGTAGCTGGACGAACGGAACTGCATGCGTTCACGCTCGCGCTCCACCAAGAGGCGCGCCGCTGGTGACTGGACTCGACCAGCTGACAGCCTTGGCATCACCTTCTTCCAGAGCACAGGCGAAACCTCATAACCGTAGAGACGATCGAGAATGCGACGTGCCTCCTGTGCATTCACAAGATGCTGATCGAGTTCTCGAGGGGACGCGAGCGCCTGAGCGATGGCCCCATCGGTGATCTCATGGAACACCATGCGATGGATGGGGATCGACGGTTTGAGGACCTCGAGCAAATGCCAGGCTATCGATTCGCCTTCGCGATCTTCGTCGGTAGCGAGGTAGAGCTCATTCGCATCCTTGAGCAACGTCTTGAGCTTCTTGACCTGCTCCTTCTTCTCGTTTGGGATAATGTAGAGCGGTGCAAAGTTGTCATCAACATTGACTCCAAGGCGGGACCATGGCTCTGACTTGGCCGAGGCGGGGATGTCCTTTGCTGATCGGGGCAGGTCACGGATGTGGCCGACCGAAGATTCGACTACGTAGTTATCGCCTAGGAAGCGTGCAATCGTCCGTGCCTTGGTGGGGGATTCAACAATGACCAGCGGTTTTGGCATTCACTACGCTCTCTCTACTGCGAACAGTCCCTGTCATTTCGCATTTAACGGCAAAAACTCGTATAGGGGATTGATCATAGCGAGGTGACCATCCACCTCCACCACGGTCCCCTCTGCACTGACATTCATCCCCGAACTGAGTCCAGGAATCGCGCTCCGACCAGGAAAAACCAACATAAGGCCGCCGGTTGCGTCCTCAAGGCGCGCGGCTGTGGAGGTCGTCCCGTGATAGGAGCTCAGCCGAATCACCGATACCCGACCAAGAACATGGGCCCGCTGGCGCACATGCAGGTGGGCAATCGGGACTACCCCGTCGCGCGAGTCCAGCGGTTCAGGCGATGCCTCATCGAACGGTTCCGAGACCGCTCGTGGCGACACCTTCGGTAGCGGTTGAGGCTTGACTCGGTGAGGAATCAGAATCGGAGTCGCGTGCGGCAACTGCGCTATGACCTCAGCCAACGAGCCCGAGGTCTGGTCGTGCAGAATCGATCCCGAAAAGCGAGGATAGATCCGATGGGGAATGAGTACCGAGACTTGTGAATCCCCATCACTCAACGCATCCATCACCACCTGTCCGGCGGCTCGTCGCAGACGACGGTCCTGGCAATCGAGTAGCTCGAGCGGGGTGCGACCCAGTCCACCGGCCTCCCACTGCTGAGCGAGCGCCTCCGCGTGCTTCTCGTCGATCACGAAGTGCAAGGCAGTAACTGAGTCGGCACCAAGAATCCGCGAATAGTTGAGGGCGGTCACGGTTGCCACATCGACCTCGTCGACCAGGATCAGCACCTTATGCTTGCGAGGGAGCACCTCGCCCTCGATCGCCTCAAGACCATCGGTAAGTGCCTTGACCTCGGAGTCATGCGACCGCTTGAACCGCGTAAAGACGATCACCAGCAGCGGCACGATTACCACGATAGTCCACGCACCCGCCGTGAACTTTGTGACGATGAAGGTGATGTCCACCGCAGCCGAGAGCACCGCCGATGCCCCGTTGATGAGGGCTCTGCGTCGCCAGTTCTTCTCACGTTCGATGAGATGATGCTTGACCATTCCGGCACCAGCGATGGTAAAGCCGGTAAAGACCCCGATCGCATACAGCGAGATGAGCGTGTAGACGTTGGAGTTCGTGGCGACCAGGAGCACCACCGATACCACCGCCAAGGCAACGATGGCACTCGAGTAGACCAGTCGATGTCCACGAACGGTAAAGCTCTTGGGAAGGAATCCATCGGATGCCGCGAAGGACGCAAGAAAAGGTAGCCCAGCAAAGCTGGTGTTCGCGGCCAGCGTGAGAATGCCCATCGTAAAGATGTCCAATGCGAAATAGAGGACACGGCCGAGCGGCGAATCGCCAAAGACCGCCCTGGCGATCTGGGAGAGAACCGTAGGATCACCCGACAGATACGGTGTGGCATGGGTGACAGCAGCGAGCCCGGAGACCCCCAGTAGCAGGGTACCAAGAATAATGCTCATCACGACAAGGGTGATGCGTGCATTACGCGGCTGTGGATTCTGAAAGACCGACACTCCGTTCGAGATCGCCTCGGTACCGGTCAACGCCGTCCCGCCACTCGCGAAGGCCTTCAAAAAGATGAAGACCGAGGCACCGAGCAGCAGCCCGACCCCTGCGGTACCAGCAGGGTACACGCCGGTACCGAAGTGCGTGTACACCGGGAGATGGCCAAAGATCCCCCGCGCGACCCCCACCCCAATCATCAAGAACATAGATCCGATGAATAGATAGGTAGGTACTGCGAAGGTCTTTCCAGCTTCCCGGATTCCCCGCAGGTTCCCGTAGGCGATGCCCAGGACAAACACAACGGTGATCATGGTGACATACGGCGTCAGCGCCGGAACGGCCGAGGCGAGCGCATCGGCCCCGGCGGAGATGGAGACCGCGACGGTAAGGATGTAGTCGACGAACAGCGACGCGGCAGCTACCCGCGCAAGGCCCGATCCAAAAGTGTCGCGAGCGACCACGTAGGCTCCACCCGCCTTTGGATAGGCCTTGATAACTTCGAGGTACGAGGCGGTGACGAAGATCAGGACAACGAGGACCAATAACGAGACCGGAACCACCAGTGAGAACGCTGCAAGCCCAACCGCCGGTACGAGCACACCGAGCATCGCCTCAGTCGCGTAGGCCGAGGATGACATGACGTCAGAGGAGAGGATGGCCAGCGCAGTAGGCTTACCAATCCGCTGATCATCGAGATCCTCTGTCACCAGAGGCGGGCCAAGGAGCCGATTCTTGATCCGATAACTCAGCTTCTCGGGAACGTTGAACGACTCCAATCGAGGCAACGCCCGAGGAGAGCGCACCTCGAAACCTCGTTGGAATCGGCCATGCGCCGAGCCGGAATCTTCTTCTGGCATCGCAACTCTCCTCAACGCTTGCCTATGAACGACGATAGTACAGCCTATGCTGGACTTCACCGGCGGGATAAGGCTACGGTAATCTGGTCCTTTTCGGCATCATGGAGGCAAGGTGACATCCGATCGAATGTTGGTCGTGGGCTGTGGACGCGTTGGCGCGGAGCTCGCTCACCGGCTGGCAACTCAAGGGCTGCAGGTAACGATCATCGACCGCAACGCTCGTGCGTTCCGAAGACTTGCCGACCACCCGAACATCATCAAGCTCGAGGGGATGGGCTTTGATCCCGAGATCCTCAAGCAGGCGCAGATTGAAGGGGCCTATGGTCTCGCTGCGGTCACCTCAGGTGACAATACCAATATTTTGAGCGCACGTATTGCCCGCGAGGTGTTTCATGTTCCCAACGTCGTCGCTCGAATCTACGACCCACGTCGCGCGGTCGTCTACCAACGGCTTGGCATCGCCACGGTGGCGACGGTGACTTGGACGACCGAACAGGCTATCCGGCGGCTTTTCCCCGAACGGACATCTGCCGACTGGACCGATACCGGCGGCGCGGTGTCGGTGATGGAGGTGTCACTTCCCACCTCGCTCGCTGGCATCCAGCTTGCTACACTCAACGTTGACAACTCGGTTAAGTTCGCCGCCATCCTGCGCGGGGGTTCGCCAAGGCTCATCGAGCATGAGCTGATCGCCCAAGAGGGCGATCGAGCCGTCGTCTTGGTCACACAATCCGGCGCTGAGCGACTGCATGAGATTCTCAAAGGAGGCCAGCGATGAATGTTACGATCGTCGGTGCAGGCAAGGTGGGCACGTTTCTCGCCATGGATCTCCACGAAGCTGGCCACAACGTGCTCGTAATCGAACGCGACGAGGTGTTAGTGGCACACCTCTCGCATGAGATCGCCTGCCGTTGGCTGGTCGGCGACGGCTGCGAACTCTCCACCCTTGCCACCTGTGGACTCACGGAGTGCGATGTCCTCGTCGCATCCACAGGCGACGACGAGGACAACCTTGTCACGGCGCTCCTGGCTAAGCAGGAGTATGCAATTCCTCGGGTCATTGCCCGGGTGAATCATCCCAAGAACCACTGGCTCTTTACTCCGGCATGGGGGGTGGATGTGGCCGTGTCGACCCCGCACCTCATCTCGTCACTCGTGGAGGAGGCGGTCTCGGTCGGGTCGATCGTCCGTCTGCTCCAGTTCTCTCGTTCAGGGGCCCGTCTCGTCGAGGTAACACTGGCTCCAGGGTCACCAGCGATCGATCGGACGATCGAAGAACTCGCGCTTCCTCGCTCAGCCTCAGTGGTCGCCGTGGTCCGTGATAATGACCTTGCAGTACCGAGGGGCGATACCCTGCTGCGCGAATCGGATGAGGTGATCTGTTTGACCACGGATGAGACTGACGACGCACTGCGCAGGGCCCTGATCGATCCAACGTTGAGCGCAGTCGGGGACTAATAGTTCACGATGGAGGGCGTATTCTTTGATCTCGACAAGACGGTGATCGCACGGGCCTCGATGTTGGCCCTTGGAACACGCTTCTTTCAAGAGGGTCTGATCACGCGGCGTACAGTCGTGCGTAGTCTCTACGCTCAGACCGTCTACAAGTATCTCGGCGCCAACGAACGCCGCCTCAAGCGACTCGAAAATGCTGTTCTATCCCTCACGCAGGGCTGGGAGCAGTCGATGGTGCTTCGTGTGGTCAGCGAGGCCCTCGGAGAGATCATCACGCCCTTAATCTACCGAGAGGCGATGGAGCTGATCGACCTCCACCATCTCGCTGGGCGTAAGGTATTTCTCGTCTCGGCATCGCCAGAGGAGGTCGTGGGGCCGATGGCCTCGTTCCTGGGAGTCGACGGGTTTATCGGGTCACGTTCTCGTGTCGATGACGAGGGCAAATACACCGGTGAGTTAGTTTTTTACGCGTATGGTCCCTACAAGGTCGAGGCGATCGCGACCCTTGCTGAGACCGAAGCTATCGACTTGGCCAACTCATATGCATACTCTGACTCCTATACCGACATTCCAATGTTGGAGATGGTGGGACATCCCATCGCAGTGAATCCCGACAGGGTACTCACCAAGGTCGCTCGAGACCGTGGTTGGGAAATTCTCGAGTTCAAGGAGACGACAAAGGTATCTCGGCCCTATCTTGTTCGGACGTTGCGCAACGTGGGGCTGGTGGCGATCGTGCTTGCAGGTGGGACGATGCCCTTTGTGGGACGCTCTATCGTCCGGCGTCGACGGATCCATCAACTCAACTAGGCGCCCATCCATCTTCGTCGGACCACGCCTCTTGGAGGGCACCGTACCACCACGGCGGCCGACTGAAACAGTGCGCGACAGTACACAATTCCCTTGGCACCAGCCACCTCAAAACGACGACTCATCTTCTCGAAATAAAGAGCGTGCGCGACAATAGCGAAGCCCACGCTATCTCATACGAGCACAACCAGATCACCGCTCGCTCAACAAGGTGACCGGTAAACATCGTCGTGCTGTGCGCAAGAGTACACCAGAACAATCACACAATCAATGCTCCTGAGGTCGGATCGTGCTCGAACACCGAGCAGGTTAGGACCTGTGCGAGAACATCGCGACCCGACAACCACGCGCTGATCCGAGACCAAATGGCGGGTGAATTGACAGCGTCGTTAGTCACCGGACATCTGCCATTGCCGCAGCGCTGGAACCGCTGCTAACATCACCAGAGCGGCAGCGACTGCAACCAGCATTGCGTAGCCATATGCATAACCAACCGCCACCCCGTAGAGCAATCCCATCACCAAGTTAGCAGCAAAGGTACCCGTGCTCCTCGCCGCAGATAACGCCCCAAACCCGCGCCCGGTCTGACTCCCAGAGCGCAGGACTGACATTACGGTGGGCTCGAGTGTCTCGACCACTCCCAGCGAGAATCCGGTTACGATAACGCCAACGAGGAGTAGTGCAATATTCCGATGAAGGCTGTAGCCAAACCCGATACAACCACTACCAATCCCCATTGCCAGATATCCAGACCATCCCAGGCTTCGAGCTCGCTTCCAAAGAACATTGTCGACATAGTGCGGGAGAATATAACCGGTCAGTGCAGACGTGAGTTGGATAAGCAAGAATGCGACCACGCCTAACGCAATCCCGCTGCCACGCTGTGCCAGGGTGAGAACTGGAAATCCCGCACTGTAGAAGGTGAACCCATAGAGCGCTGCGGCGATCAGCAGTGATCGGGTGGCTGTGGCGGGCGGCAATGGATGATGGGAAGCGTCGAGCGTCCGAGTTGTCGCCTCATCGGGCACAGGCGGGCGCGACGACGGGGTCGCGGTCAGCAGGAGTGTGGAGATGACCAGAGGTACCGTCGTGGCCAGGAACAGCCAACGGTAATCCGTATGAGAAAGAATCGCGAGTAATACCGCCACGCCTGCAAGCGCTCCTCCACCCACATCCAAGGCGTGCAGAAAACCAAATGCCCTCGCACGCTGATCTTGGTTTGGTACAGCGGCAACGAGAAGCACCCTACGAGATGGAGACCGGAGATTACGTGCCCACCAACCGCCCGTGAGGAGACCGACCGCCCAGATCGGGCTCGCGACCATCGCCGACAGAGAAAGCAGCGGTATCAAAGAGTTGCCGAGGATCGCCACCCTTCGATGCCCAATGCGATCGCCCAACTTTGCCCCGTACCACGAGAAAAGCGCTCCACCTCCATAACTCAGCGAGACCGCCAGGCCATACTCCCAGACCGGCTGGTGGAGCGCTATGACGAGGAATAGAGGAAATGCTGCCAGTACTGACTGATATCCCAAATCGGCAAAGAATGCCGAGCCTGCTATCGCCCACACCGTCTTAGTCCGCCAAGAGGAACGCTGGCCCACGATCAACTCCTTCAAGTACGCTCAGTTCAGCCGGTACCGGCAAGCGTGCACTCGCACTGCACCTTACACGATCAGAGCTCATCGAACTCGGGTGGCTACCTCATCACGTCGTCCCAGTGCCTCCAAGCCCCAAAGACGGCGGCGCCGAGTGAGCTACCCAATTCCTCAATGAAGTCACAGCGAAACTACGCCATCTCGTGCCATAAGCCCCAGCTTCTCCACCACTCACAAAGTTTCACTGTGCGAGGCATCCTCGATAATACGTCGGCACACTTGTACCGATCAACCATAGCGACTGTCAGTGGCCATTCCAAACCCAGTTGAGTGACGTTCCCCCCATGCTTACAGAGGATCTTCATAGGGAGATCTTTTAGGACAATCACGGCGTAGTTGCGTAGCACCTCGGCGATCCGGTCCTTGGGCTTATCTGACTCCTTGGTTGTGAGCTTGGCGAGCGCGGGTTTGGAGGGCGGCTTTGCCATGTCGAGGAAGAGTCGGTGGACAACGTTCGCCTATGAGCAACTCCCGATCCAAACCGACGATCTCACCGGTTGGGGGATCGATGGGTAAAGCTCGCGAACCGTCGACGAGTGACTCTGGCAGATGATGTGGGCTTGGTTGGGCATTACGGTGACGTGGAGTCTCACTTGTGCTTGGACCTCCCCTCCACTTGCGGCTGAGCCTCTTGACGGGTAGGTCCTAGATGATCCTTCACCGAGTCAGGTGTTCTAGCGGATGTGGGCTTGGTGGTGATTCTTATACGTGTGATCGCATCCATAGGTTGCGTTGTTCGAGTGCCGATTCCCGACCTCGTGAGCATACGAGAGCAAGGGGCTCGCGTGCTCGTGCTTGCACTATTGGTCAAGGATCGGACGCAAGAGGAGCTCGATCGACCTTGCCTGACAGACGAGTTTGTGCTCGCGTTTGATCTGCGAGAACCTTCAAGCAGCCGTAAACTCAACGCGGGGTCGATCCGCCGGACGGCCCGATCATCGCTGCTGCTGGTTACTAGCTATACGCCACACGCGATCGCTCGGCAAGCAACCAGGACGGTGTCCCCGAATGTCATCGCCACTCGACACGACATCTCCCGTCCATCTCGTACGTCGAAGCTCCGCCAGCGAACCCCCCTGCCCTCATTCTGTGCGCACTGGCCGCGTCTGGATCAACGAAAACCCACAAACCTTGACCTCAATTGCATCGCGACTTCGTTAGCCAAGAAGTCATTCCAGTCTGAGCTGAGAATCATGCAGCGTACTCCGACCCGACACACACCAACATCACCCTGGAGGTACTCATTGGTCAAGACCCGCTCGATTGCTCGATATCGACACGACCGGAGCTGTATCCTCTCTACCCTGGCCCGCCTAGAGCTTTTCGATCACAACTTTGGATACCTTGGCAGGAACACTTGCATCGCCATAGACCGGGTCCTTGAGATAGAGGGTTGACGGTGTCGCCACCACCGTTGCGAGCGTCACATTTTGACTCGCTGAAAGGACGATTTTGACAAGTGCCCCTGGCGGGCCGTAGCGACCAATCACCAAGCGAGGATAGCCACCAGTCGTATCACACGAGGCGGCCAGGATACCGGTTGCACCCCCTCGCGCCTCCAAGAAGCCGACCTTGATGTGCGCCACGCTACCAGTCCAAGTCTGAACGGTGTTGCAGAGGCGCTTGGCCGCAGGAGTGATCCAGGATCCGGTGCCGAACTGGCGACCGGCGGCCCTACCGTTTGGACCATAGTCCACAAACGGCTGGTTGCCAAGCTGAAGTTCGTTCGCCCGCAAGATAACCTCTTTGGCAGCCAACGCCTCCGAGGTATCGAACTGATGAAGCTCAATTGGTATGGAAAGGACGAGCACTGCACCAAAGGCGAGCATGCCACGCTTGACCCACTTGCCACGGTTGGCTTGACGCCGCTCGAAACGCTCCTCGCCCGAACGCCGCCAGTACGGAACTGACGACGTCGATCCTTGGTCCATGTCCTCGATCTCCCTACCACGAAACGCAGTGTACGACAGACATACCCATCAATGTAGTCGTCATAGCCGTCCGACACTCGTCCCAATCCGAGGACGGACCTCCGTTCGACTGCCAGCCTGTGCACGTAGACTCAAGGGATGGTCACGAACATGATCAACACGAGTTCCACACACCCTCTTGAAAGGTGGCAACTACTCGAGCAGCACCTCCAACAGTTCTTGGGGTTATGGCCACCATCGGGCTGGCTCCAGGTGCATCCGTCCCCACGTCGCCGTCGACCAGGATGGGACGGATCGGTCCGCCAGATCGTTGGACTTATCTCACCAGATGACGGCGCACTTCTCTCAATAGACCCAGCACTCGCTCATTACTTCAGTGATCCAAAGCCAAAGATCAACACCAGCGTCTCAGTTGACAAAGGTGGTCCCAGTGTCCCTCCTGTCCCCCACGACAACCAGACGAATACCGCGACCCCTGAGATGCTCATCGACTTCATACATGATCAGCTCGAAATTGAAGCTGATCATTGCTTCACCGCGTTGTTCCGATTCGCATTCAACGTCCCTGACCTGGGTCGACCTGGCACCTGGGTGCCCTCAGACACCCCTGATATCCCAGCGTGGCTGCATCCCTTTGGTGGCAAAGTCCTCGTCGCCTACGACAAAGGCGGCAGAGTCATAGCTGGCGTAGGCCTCAAGCGCCATGATCGATACGCGAGGGAGCTTGCCGTCGTCACCGAACCTGCGACGCGAGGCCGGGGGCTCGCCAAGGCGCTCGTCGCACAGGCAGCCGAGCAGGTGCTAAGTGCCGGGATGATTCCCACGTATCTCCATGCCCCTAAAAACCTCGCATCGGCGAGGGTCGCCGAAGCGACCGGCTTCATCGACCGAGGATGGCGACTCGTAGGCCTTACCCAAGACGCCCAGCCCCGCATCAGAGCGCTGTGCTCGTCTACAACGCCCCCGACGTCGGGCCTCGGAAGCACTCCTCGCCACGGCTAACATGGGCCATGTGGCAACTCTCAAAGGACGAACAGCGATGGTAACGGGCGCATCGAGTGGGATCGGAGCCGCCGTGGCATCCGCACTTCTTGTTCAGGGCGCTCGAGTTGCGGTCTGTGCAAGGAGAGGCCCGCGCCTTGCAAGCATCGCCGACCAATTCATGGCGTCTGGCTTGGACGTTCTCCCGGTTGGAATGGACGTGCGCAACGAGAACGACGTAAACCACGCCGTAGACCTGGTCTACGAGAACTTTGGGCACCTCGATGTGCTCGTGAACAATGCTGGTATCGGAATGCGAACTGTCAACCCCCGATTCTTCGAAGAGCCGCTACCATTCTGGAGGGTAGACCCGGATAGTTTTCGACAGGTAATCGCCACCAATCTCACCGGGTACTTCCTTGTGGCGCGTGCAGTCGCCCATCGCATGGTCGCTCGGGGTTCCGGAACGATCATCATGGTGTCGATGAACCACGAGACAATGAAACGTCAAGGATTCGTGCCATACGGACCGTCTCGCGCGGGCTCAGAAGCGCTCGCCAGAATCATGGCCAAGGACCTAGCCGGAACTGGAGTCACCGTAAATATCGTCCTGCCGGGCGGGGTAACCGCCACCGGTATGGTCCCCGAAGATGCGCCTGAGGAGCTGCGCAGCAATGCCCTGTCTCCTGAGATCATGGGGCCTCCAGTGGTCTTCCTTGCATCTGAGGCGGCGCGCGGCATCCATGATCAGCGGATTATTGCAGCTGAGTTCGACCGATGGCGCGATTCGCTCGATCTCGACCAAGTAGATTGAGCTGGAGCTGATGTCTTCACGATCTTTGGTGCCCTCGCGGTGGCTTCTCCTTCGTACATCTAAGCCAACCAAGGGGGGGTAACGACCGTCAGGATCCAGGCACTACAGTCTCACCACGACTCCGGCGCGGCGAGGTCTCTTTCACATGGAGAGCATCTGACGTTGCGGTGAACTTGGACGGCCTCTACGGTGCCCGTTGACTTGCGGAATCATCTAAACGTGTGCGATAACATAGATCAGCCCCCACGACCTCACCTAAGAGTGAACTGCAGCAAGACTCATCGGCCACAGGTGGACGCTCAACTTGCACACCACTCTCTGATGGCTAGGGCTGACGCGAACACGATCGCCCTCACTCGGCCATCGGCGACCTCTTGGAGGTAATAGATGCCCAACTCGCAGACGAGCTTCGCTGCACCACGGATAGCGGAGATGTGCATTGCAGTTGCGCAAGGCCAACCATTGGATGAGATAACGCCGATGACGTACTCACGACCTGCCCACCTCCCATACATTCAACGGTGTGAATATCCCCGGGTTTCTTTGCGTGCTTGAGCCAAGCCGATCATCTGGTTTTTACAGGGGATTTTCTGTGAGCGTCCGCGCTGCCAGAACAAGTCGCGTTGTTCAAGTCCTAGGTTCCAAACATAGCGTGCGTCCTCACAGTGGCGCGCGAGAAGAGGTAGATCACGTTCGCGTGGATCAAGACGCTCACGAATTCTCATGCTCTCAATTACGGGCTGAGTGTAGGACAGCATTGACTTCAAAATGCAATCGAGGCAGCTTGACCCCCACCCTTACCGACTGGGGTTGCGCTCCCGTTTGGTCAAAAGGCACTAGGCCTTTGACACACGGTGGGCGGCGTTGGCACGGTGGCTTGCCACCAGCCAGCCAAAGGTTCCCAATGCGCTCAACCACTCTGTAAACCGCGTAAGGAGGCGAACGGCGGGCGGGCTCAGCACCAATACAAAAAGCCCCCCAAAGATCAGTCCTGCGACCACGTCCCCTGGGTAGTGCATGCCAACATACACCCGCCCGAATGCGAGCATGATTCCGACAATGAACGCGAGAACAGTCAAAAGCTTGTCGCGGCTCAGCCAGAGTCCAACAATAGTCGCACCAGCAATGGTGGCATGGCCGCTTGGAAAGCTGTAGCCATTAGTCCGAGTGAGTAACACCTCGACGTGGGCCAAGGTGAGATAGGGTCGTCGCTCGGCAATTAGCGGCTTCAAAACGTAGTGCGATATTCCTTCAGCAAGCGTCGTACCGCCGGCCGCCCAAAGCACTTTGGCGACACGGCGTTGCGGGTCAGGTCGTGAGCGGGCACGAAACCATGCCACCAGAAGCAACAGCGCCAAGAGTCCGATTCCAATCAGGTGAGAGTATCCAGCCATGAACGCATGGGCCCATGGTGTCGAAACGGCAAAGTGGTTGACATCGAGGTAGAGTTTGCGGTTCAGGGTTACAATTTCAGGCATTTCTCCGCTCCAGTCGTGGATAAGGACCAGGATGAGACGGAAGTTTACCCGATGGAAACTGTGTGTTAACTATCGGCGCTCTTCTATTGCTCCACGAAGCGCTACGAGATTGAACCCCTTGCGGAGTAGAAGACCCTGGTACCTTACGAAGAGTGAGCCTTGGAATAGTATCCTTTGACCAGGAAATCGGCGTCGGTTACGTGCCAGGAGCTCACAATCGATCTATAGCGCGGCTGACCTCTCCGGCAGCACTCAGTTAGAGCCGGCTCGCCCACCGAGTCTGCGACAGCTGTCTACCGACGTCACCCCGTCCAGTCCATCACAGGGGCTCGAACGAACTCCTCGTGCTGTGAAACGGATGAGATCAGCTATTCCGACGCAGACCGAAGTCAGTCCCAATCTGCAACACGCCGCGATACCATGGTCGCTGCACCTCAAGAGGTGTCTGAGCCAATGTTCGACCTCGGGACCTGTCACTCGCTGGTAAGCCTTCCTTACCCGGCCCAACTACTCAAACACCCGAACGCATTCCTGTGCAGCCAGCCTGCTTACGGTCGCACCAAGGGAGCATCCATTGTGTCCGAAAATAGTTGAGCATCTCCATCAGATCCTGCTGCTGTATTCTCCCTTACCTCATAGGAGCTGCCTTAGGATAGCGGACCCCTCCGCGGCAACCGGCGCTTCGATATATTGTCGCCCAGCCGTTGATCATGACCGTCTCAGCCCTTGGCGACGATAACGCGGTGTGAGCTTGGCACCTGATCGTGAGATCCTCTGAGACGATCAGGTCACCGTTGGATACCCGTATCTGGTTCTCAGCTCGAATGGAGCCGGTGGTCTATTCTGGCGAGCCTTCACCGTTAACAATCGTCACGTGTGGCTGTACGCCTTTGCGTGGCCCAGAGGGCTAACCGGTAGACCTATGGAGTTCACCGGAGATGCTGGATTGGCCAGGTTCACCCAACATCGAGGATCTCGGTCTTTGGTGTTCGAGTCGATGAGCAGATGTCACCTCACGCGCTTGGTCCAGACATCGGCCCCTCTGCTTGGCCAGATGGTCCATTGGCTTCGCCTTGCTAGCGAGTTTCGCTGTTCGAGTTCGGGACTGGTGATAGAGCGCGAGTCACACACTCAAAGGTGGCATGTTGGCCACGTAGCCCAGCATGCGTCATCACCCAAACAGGGCACGTGTGTATCGGAAGGCAAGCTGCCACTGAGCGTATCATCCCCCTATATCTGATATCCAAGCAGTAGTATCTGCTGGGTTGCCAACGACCGCTGACTGCCTTGCCCCATCAAACGCCTCCTGAACAGGCATTCGTGAATCGCTGCGGAGCGCAACCCCTACCAGTTACAACCGACAAGAATCGCGCCCCGAGTAGTATGGCTATACCCCATAAGGTATAAAACAAGCTGCAAACAAAACAGGGAGGAATCCTTTGGATCTCGAAATTCCAATCCACGAGTTCGAAGCCATCCACAACGAGGAGGTCGAACTCATCGATGTACGGGAGGAGTGGGAGTATGTCGCCGGTCATGTCCCGGGCGCGGTTAACGTCCCTCTTTCAACGCTCGCTGACAATCTCGATTCGATCCCAAAGACGCGCCACTATATCATCTGTGCCTCTGGTGCAAGGAGTCTTCGAGCCGCCGAAGCGCTGCGAAACGCTGGCTATGAGTCCGTCTCCGTTTCCGGTGGGACCATGGCATGGATCGAACGGGGCAACCGGGTGGCCACCGAGGACAGCGACCAGCAATCCGCCTAGTCGCAAGTCCAACACTGGCGACTCCCCTCTGCACTATGGTTCCGTAGTCTCACACTTGGTTTTCCGTTGAATACGCGATAAATTGGCTCCTAGCGGCATCATGCCGCAAAAAGGGGGAGTCATGACCACTATCGAAAATCTACCTGATCTGCCGCCGATGGTCCGCGACAGTCGTCCTATGGAGCCCACACTACCGCCGTCCTCGCGTCTGCCTGTGCGTAATGAGGCCGAGTTCTTCGAGTTGTATCAGCGCTCCTTGGCTGACCTTGGAGCCTACTGGCAGGGGGTAGCAGGCACTTTCGAGTGGATCGATGGTTGGCCAGCTTCAGTCACTTTGGGTGGCAGCTTTGCCGACGGCTATCGATTTTTTGACGGTGCCACAATGAACGTCAGCGTCAACTGCATCGATCGCCACGCTCGCAGCGATCCTGACAGGGTTGCCCTACATTGGGTCGGTGAGGACGGGACTGAGCGCGCCTGGACCTACGAGCAACTCCTTGACACTACGGCTCGTTTTGCCAAGGCCCTGTCCAATCTTGGCGTGACAAAAGGTGACCGAGTAGCGATCTTTCTCCCGAACTTGCTGGAGACATTCGCCGCTGTTCACGCCTGCTTCCGTATCGGAGCGATTTACAACATCATCTTCTCGGGTTTTTCAGCCAATGCTCTAGCCGACAGGATCGTCGACACCTCGGCCAAGGTGGTCATCACGGCCGATGGGTCAATGCGGCGTGGCCGACCGGTAGCCCTCAAAGCAACGCTTGACAGTGTGCTCGATCGGTTGCCAAGCGTCAAACACGTCGTTGTCGTTCGTCGAACCGGAGCAAATGTCGCGATGCAAGCCGACCGAGATCACTACTTCGACGAGCTCATTGCGACAACGCTCGACCGTGCCGATCCAGTCGCGATCGAAGCGAACGAGCCAGCCTTCATCATCTACACAAGCGGAACGACGGCCAAGCCCAAAGGACTCGTCCACAGCGGCGTAGGGTTCCTCATCGGAACGTACCACGATGTCTTGTGGTCACTTGACCTGGGCCCAGAGGACGTCTATTGGTGTACCGCCGACACTGGGTGGCTGACTTTCCCGATCTTTGAACTCGTTGGCGGGCTTGCCCACGGGGCGACAATGGTGGTCTACGAAGGGGCACTCGACTATCCCACGCCTGATCGGGCCTACGAACTCATCGAGAGGCTCAAAATCACCAAGATCTTTACAGCTCCAACTTTCCTACGAATGTTAGCTCGCAACGGCGATGATCTCGCCAAATCGCACGACCTCTCTACCCTCCGATTGATCGGTCTCGTTGGGGAGCCGCTTGACGCGAAGACATGGAACTGGGTTCGCAACAATGTCGGCGATGGTACCGTTGAGATCAACAATACCTATGGCCAGTCCGAAACTGGAAGTGCATGGACTTCATCGGCAGTCGGCGTCACACGCTCCAAGCCTGGCTCCTGTGGTCTCGCCCTGCCCGGGCATGCGTGGTCGATTCTCGACGAATCAGGAGCGCCTGCCGGCGTCGGGAGAGTCGGATACCTGGTGATTACCCAGCCCTTCCCCACGATGTTCCGCACCATCTGGAACGATCCAGAGCGCTATCGGGCGCAGTATTTTACCCGCTTCGGTCCAGAGCGATACGATACCGCCGACGCTGCTCTCGTAGACAGTGACGGTCACATCTGGGTCGTTGGACGCGTTGACGGCGTCATCAACGTCGCGGGCCACCGTCTCTCTACCATGGAGATGGAGAGCGCACTCTTGAGCGTGCCAGGAGTGGCAGAAGCCGCAGTCGTTGGTGTGGATGACGAGACTAAGGGTCAAGTGCCCGTCGCCTTCGTATCGCTTGGCGCCTCCGCCGTGGACATCACCGAAGACCTGCTCAAACAGAAAATCACCGATGAAATTGGAGCGATCGCGCGACCAAAGAGCGTCTACCTACTCTCGACCATGCCGCGGACGCGCTCGGGCAAGATCGTCCGCCGGCTGCTAAAGGAGCTTATTATTGACGGTCAAGCCAGTGGAGACATTACCGGTCTTGAGGATCCCGATGTCCTGGCCAAGCTAGAACAGGAACTGCGCTAACCCGCCCGTGACTGTGCTGCTTGCGTCACGCAAACGACAAGCCTCTCGCTGAGTAATCTGCGCGGGTTACAGTAGTCGACGCACGCATGTACCATGAGAGACTCCGTGACCTTAGGTGAGTTGGCGCTGTCTCAACATATACACCCGCAGACGACATAGGACAGGCAAGATGTCCGTGCCAACTCGTCGC
>JAJZXI010000027.1 GCA_021806545.1 Actinomycetes bacterium
GGACACCTCGCACCCACTTCGAGAGTGACGGTTGGGTCGAATACCTATGTTGCAGGTCATGCTGCGTATACCCTGGTGTTGGCTCCTCGTCAGTCTGGCTCTTCCATTTCCTCGGTGAGGATCTTGGTAGACGCCAAGAACTATCACGTTCTGAGTGTTTCGGTGTATTCCGTGTACTCCTCGAGTCCGGTGCTCTCCATGGGCTACCAGTCCATCAGCTTCACCGACCCATCAGTCACGAACTTCAATTTTGCGCCGCCTGCCAATGCGACGGTCAAGTTGGTTACGGCCACCCAGCTGCAGACGTTGTTTGACCCGATGGGCGCTAGCGCACCGAGGCCAGCTGTCTTGGGTGCAGGTTGGCAGACGGTGTTTGAGTTGCCCAAAGGTGTACTCGCAAGACTCGATTCCGCGCTAGGGTCCAAGGGGATCGTCAGGAATCTCGAGACACCGGTGGCGCTGGCAAACGGCGAGACTGCGAGCTTGATCCATACCGAGCTGGTCAACCTACTGGTCCTACCGAATGGTTCGACCCTGGCTGGAGCGGTACGGGCATCCGTCTTGGAGAGCGATGCTAATGCGCTTGGGCTCTAGGCGAGGCCGCACGCAATCCCGATGAAACGCGCTCAGTGACTAGCGTCATCGAGGTGGATGGCCTGACCAAGCGTTTGGGCGCTCAGCGAGCGGTGGATGGGGTATCGTTTTCGGTCAGCCAGGGTTCGGTTTTTGGGTTTTTGGGTCCCAATGGTGCGGGAAAGACTACGACGATTCGCATCATTGTTGGTCTCATCTACCCGGATGCGGGGAGTTTTTCCCTGCTTGGTGAACACAAGAGTTCGCGGCTCCACCGTGTCCTACCGCGGGTGGGATCCTTCATCGAGGGCCCCGGGTATGTCCCGTACCTCAGCGCACGCCAGAACCTCGACCGTTTCCTGGCAGCGGAAGGGGTTCATCGTCGTGGTAGGGCTCCATTGATAGCCAATGCGCTTGAAGCGGTAGGACTCGAGATGGTTATGGATAAACCCGTGGGTAGGTACTCACTCGGGATGCGCCAGCGTCTTGGGCTTGCCCAGGCGTTGTTGGGGGATCGGGATCTCTATATCCTGGACGAGCCCACGAACGGCCTTGATCCAAGTGGTATGAGGGAGGTTCGCCGTCTCATCGGCGAACTTGCATCTCTGGGTAAGACCGTGTTCATCTCGACACACCTATTGTCTGAGGCTGAACAGATCTGTTCTCATGTGGCCTTCATGTCCCAGGGCCGCCTCATCAAGACGGGCGAACTTGGTGAACTCCGTAGCGGCTACCCTCAGCGGCTACGAGTCGTGGGTAGCCCGATTGGGCGACTACGCGCGCTGATGGGTCCTTCGGCCAGGAGCGAAGGCTCCAGTGTGTTGGTGGATTGTGATCCCAAGGACGGTCCCCAGCTGCTCAAATCGCTGCTCGCCGACGGTATCGAGGTGAGCGAGTTTTCATGGATAACCCCGAGCCTTGAGGACATCTTCATTGCTGAGGTTGGGGAGGGCTTTGATGTTCGTTGAGGAGCTCAAGCGTATCTTTCGTCGGCCTCGAAACCTGATCATTCTAGGACTGATTGCGCTCGTTCCGATTTTGCTCGGGGTTGTCGTGCGGTTTGCGAGCCATGGTGGGCCTAGAGGTGGTGGGCCTGCTTTCTTCGCCGAGATCACCCAGAACGCGATCTTTCTTCCATTGGCCGCGCTTGCATCGATGGAGACGCTCATCCTGCCGCTGGCCGCCTCCATTATCGCCGGAGATTCGGTGGCTGGTGATGCGGCGAACGGATCGCTGCGTTACCTGCTTGTTCGCCGCGTCTCTCGGTCAAGGATCATTCATGCGAAGATCGTGGCCGCCCTCGTCTATACCTTGGCGTTGAGTTTGGTGATTGCGGCCGTCGGACTTGGGGCAGGCTCGATCCTTTTCCCTCACCACCAAGTGGTAACGCTCTCAGGTTTGTCGATATCGTTCGTTCACGGTGTGATTGAGGCCCTGCTCGCAGCGCTCGTCGTGGGTGCATCGATCTTTTCGGTGACTATGGTCGGTATTGCGGTCTCTACCTTCACGTCCTCTTCGTTGGCTGCCACTTCGATTGCAGTGACGGTGGCGATCGCCTCTGAGGTTCTTGATGCCATACCTCAACTCGAGAAGATCCGCCCGATTCTTCTCTCGAACTACTGGAGTGCCTTCATCAACATCTTCCGGTCTCCGGTGTTGACTGGACCGATCTATAAGGATCTACTCGAACAGCTGGGTTGGATGGCGGTTTTCTATCTCTTGGCGGTGTTCAACTTCTCTCAGCGGGACATCACCGCCTAACGTAGAGTTCGATCCATCTTCATTGAGGCTGAGAGGATCGTGGTAGACCGGGATGGGTGGCCTTGGGATCCAGAGGCCTCATGGACTAGGATGGTAGGCGAGAGGAGGTTGCCATGAGCAGCATCATCAAAGTAGTCCTAGGGATCCTAGGGGTGATCATCGCTTTTGCATTGATCTCCTTTGTTCTCAAGTTGATCTCGATCATTTCGACCATCGTCATTGTGGTGATCGTCCTCGCCGTGGTCATCGGCCTGGTGCGCCGTGGTCGCAACAGGCACAGTAGAGATGCCGCGGCTTAGGCCGGTTTAGCACTTTGGTACGGGTTGAAGGCCTCCTTTGCTCGGCATCTGCTGGTGAATGCGCTCGCGTGATGATGCGGAGAGCCGGTGTTCGCTGACCAGCCGTGGTGGGTGCGTGTGTTGATGACCAGTCTTGCGTCAGAGGGGTGAGTCGGCACTCTCGACTTGGTCGGGTGCGACGCGAGCCCCGGTACCGATCGGTTGGCGTGACCTCGGGTCTACTAGGGTAAGGTACAGGGCAGGTTCAGCATATCGCCTGTGTCGGTTGGTGACCAGGTGGTGGTTCGTGAGTCCTGGTGGGTTGAACCAGGTAAAAGGAGCGAAGATGACGATCAATGCGGAGGAAGCACGGGTTATTGCAGGAGTCCCCACCGGGCTCTGGATCGGCGGAGAGTGGCGTCATGCGCGCACTGGCAAGGAGTTTGAGGTCGAGGATCCGGCAACAGGAGAGGTCATTGCCTCGGTAGCGGACGCTGGTCCTGAAGATGCCATCGACGCGCTGGACGCTGCCGCTCATGCGCAGGCGAGCTGGGCTGCGACTGCTCCGCGCTATCGTGCTGAAATTCTTCGCAGTGCGTTCGAAAAGATCATGGCTCAGCAGGATGATCTCGCGTTGTTGATGACGCTCGAGATGGGTAAACCAGTGGCGGAGTCTAAAGGAGAGGTCGCTTATGCGGCTGAGTTCTTCAGGTGGTTCGCCGAGGAGGCGGTGCGAATCAAGGGGGAGTATTACCGGTCTCCTGACGGGCTCACCAAGGTGCTCACGTCGAGGTCTCCAGTTGGTCCGAGCTATCTCATCACGCCATGGAATTTTCCCCTCGCTATGGGTACGCGCAAGATAGGACCGGCGTTGGCGGCGGGCTGTACGGTCATCCTGAAGCCTGCAGAGCAGACGCCGCTGTGTTCGCTTGCATTGGGGTCGATCCTGGCAGAGGCGGGGCTGCCCGCGGGCGTGCTCAATATCGTCACCACCTCGCAGCCGGGCGAGGTGACGGATCGGTTGATCGAGGACTCCCGGTTACGCAAGCTTTCGTTTACCGGGTCAACTGAGGTTGGCAAGCTGTTGATGCACAAGTCCTCGACAAATTTGCTCCGCCTTTCGATGGAGCTGGGGGGCAACGCGCCGTTGATCGTGTTCTCGGATGCCGACCTTGATAAGGCCATCCCTGGAGCCATCTTTGCCAAAATGCGTAACGGTGGTGAGGCCTGCACCAGTGCAAATCGAATTCTCGTGCATAGAGAACTCGCTGATGTCTTCTCCGAGCGCCTGGCAGAGGAGCTGGCCAACATGAAGGTGGCGCGCGGCACCACCCCGGGCGCGCAAGTCGGCCCCCTGATCGATCAGGATGCATTGTCCAAGGTCTCGGGCCTCTTAGCGGATGCGACCGCCGCTGGAGCAAAGGTTCTCACCGGTGGCAGTCGCGTAGGCGATCACGGTTACTTCTACGCTCCGACGGTGATTGCTGGGGTGCCACGGAGTGCGCGTATCTTTCGCGAGGAGATCTTCGGTCCGGTCGCACCGATCTACACCTTTGATGATGATGACGAAGCCTACGCAGCCGCCAACGATACGAACTATGGGCTGGTTTCGTATATTTTCACGGAGTCGTTCCGGCGCGTCCATCAGGCGATCGACGCCTTGCAGTCCGGGATGGTTGGCGTCAACCAAGGGCTTGTGTCGAATGCAGCGGCTCCCTTTGGCGGTGTCAAGCACTCAGGGTTCGGCCGAGAGGGTGGTTTCGAAGGGATTGATGAGTATCTCGATGTCAAGTATGCGGCGTTGAATCTGAGCTGAACCCTGGCTCCTCGGAGCATGAAACAGTTGACACGTTTCTGTTCGGTAAATGCTACACATTATCGTAATGGGCAATATCTACAGCATAGGTGAATTCGCAAAGAGGTTGGGGCGCAGCCCTGGTACTATCCGACGTTGGGAGCAAGAAGGCAAAATCACCCCAAAACGCCTACCAAGCGGGCATCGATACTTCGATGAGTCAGACGTGCGCAACATACTTGGAGGTCAACCTGTAAAGCGCAGCACGGTCGTATATTGCCGCGTCAGTGGAGCTGGTCAGAAGGACGACCTAGCTTCACAAGTCAAAGCAATGGAAACGTATTGCCTTCATGCCGGTATTGCGGTTGACGAATGGATTGAGGAAATCGGCGGAGGTATGAACTTCAAGCGGAAGAGGTTTCTCTCACTGATGGATCGAATACAGCACGGAGAGATCAACCGGCTAGTCGTCGCCCACAAAGACAGACTGGTGCGCTTTGGATTCGATCTGATATCCCATGTAGCCGAAGAAGCTGGATGCGAGATCATCGTAGCAAATCAACCATCGTTGTCTCCAGAACAGGAGATGGTTGAAGACATGCTCGCCATCGTACACACATTTAGCTGCCGACTGTACAACATGAGAAAGTACAAAGACGAACTCAGGGCCGATTTTCCGGGATATAGGGTGAGGGTGCTCGATGACAACTAGCACGCGGATGTTCCAGAAGAATTGCTGCCTATCTGCCGAACAGCGGGCTATATCCGAGCTGATATCTGGCGGCGATATGGCGGGTTGAAAACGGCTGGGAAAAGCGCCAACGACCCCCGCAAGGAAATCACCGAACTCAGGCTGTACGACAGCCTTCCGATAGATGGCACTATCCGCGGTGAGACCACCAAAGATAGCATTCACGATGTCTTTCTCTATCGTGCAGCCGCGCAGCAGAAGGTACGAAAGGCTATTTTCGCAAAGGCGAAGGGTGACCAAGACGAGCTCAAGCGGCTCTATGCGCTCCTAAGATACGGCGATTGGACCACAGAGCCGTTCCTCCATCACCAGATGCGCAAGCACTTCGAACATGGAAAGTCCCAGGTAGACAACCAGTTCGTGGTAAGGTCAGACAAGTTCCGCGTCGAGATGGTTGACGACAAGCTCGTGGTGGTGATTCATGTAGCCTCCAAATACGGCAAGCCAATACGACTGACCACAACGACCAGTGGCAAGAACGTCCACTTGATCGGCAAGAACCTGCGCATCATCGTAAGGAACAACCAGACAGAGATCCACTACTCGTTCGATAAAACCAAGAACAGGCCGTGCGGCCAGGCGGTCATTGGTATCGACAAGGGGTATACCGAGGCATTCGTGGATTCAGACGGCCAAGCTCACGGTAAGGGGTTTGGTAAGGTTATGAGCGAGTACCGCGACAAAACTCACCAAACTGGTCAGTCGCGCAACAAGCTCTATGCCTTAGAGAAAAAGCATAGACAAGCTGGTCGCATCTCCAAGGCAGACCGTATTAAGAACAATAATCTCGGCAACAAGGAGATCAACGGCCGCAAAGAAAGAGCCCACCAGAGACTACGAGACATCGCGTTCAAGGCAGCGCACTCCATCGTTGACAAGGCAGAAGTCGTTGCCGCAGAGGATCTCACCGGACCAATACCGAAAACGCACCCTTGGAAGAAATACAACCGAAAGATGACATCATGGGCCAAAGGCGTGCTTGCCGAGGCTCTCGAATCTACAGCCAAGCAGCGTAACGCGAACCTAGTTCTCGTGAATGCAGCCTATACATCGCAAATGGACTCTAACACTCATCTGTTGGAGGGCAAAAGAGTGGGAGATAAGTTTTACCGTGCCAACGGGGATGTGCTCCAGGCTGACTTCAATGCTGCTCGGAATGTGAGACACAGACTTGACGATCACGAGATTACTCTCTACACTCCATACAAGGAGGTTCGTCGAATCCTGCTCTCACGTTCTACCGGCGCAACTGAGCGTCACAGGCACGAGTTGCAAGAGGCTTCGGCGCTTGTCAACCGTGTGCGGAATAACTCTAAAACCCAGTGTGCAGTTTTGCATAGGGTTTGAGAGGCAGTTGGCGAATAACCCTGGTGTGTATGGACGATCCGCTTTCACCTTGATAGCGAGGTATGGGATATCCATCTGACCCGACTGACCACAGCATCTTGCGTCATCGGCAGAGTCGGGCCACTACAGCTTGGGTCCCGCCGGCGCTGGGTCGGCTCAGATGGATATCCCTTAGCGAGGTTTCGACTGATAGAGGAGCCGAGGGACTATTACGGGGCCTCGCACTGTTGTCTGCCTTAGCAGAGCGTGGAGGTACTCGTGTTTCCCTATGAGCTTGTTATTGGTCGTCTCGATGGCACCTCTGAGGCGCTGAGTGGATATCGAGGTGATGTCTTGTTGGTCGTCAACGTAGCCTCGCAGTGTGGGCTCACGCCGCAGTATGACGGGTTGGTGACGCTGCATCACCAGTATCAGAGTCAAGGGTTCAGCGTTTTGGGTTTCCCGTGCAACCAATTTGGTGAACAGGAGCCGGGGACGTCGGAGGAGATCGCGACCTTCTGCTCGACCAACTATGGCGTTGACTTCCCGATGTTCGAGAAGATCGAGGTTAACGGCGCAGGTCGACATCCGCTCTATGAGCGTTTGACCAGTGTTGTCGATAGTGAGGGGGTCGACGGCGACGTTCAGTGGAACTTCGAGAAGTTCCTTGTCTCTCGCGACGGTGAGACGATCATGCGCTTTCGACCTCCGGTTACGCCGGAGGATCCTGCAGTGGTGGGCGCGATCGAGCGCCTACTTGTCAACTAAATCCTGTTCTTCGTCTGCGGGGGAGGTGCGCGAGTAGCCGTCTGGTCTGAGATGGGTTTAGAGCAGCGTTCCTGGTGCTCGTAGACTTCGAGTCACCATCTGTGGGTCCAGTGGGGAGTGACGTAGAAGAAGGCGAGATCCACGGACGTACATACCTCGAGTGGTCAGCGAGATCGGGTCGAGCAGGAGCGTGTGAATGGCGTAGATCTGTTCCGCGACCGCCACCAGCGTGTGTACCAGGGTGACTAACGGTTGTCGGTCCATGGGCGGGAGCTTGGCGTAACCGGTGGTGATGGTGATACCGGGAATCGCGTTGATGAAGTCCTCGATATCCTCTTCGGTCTGGGGTAGCGCATGGAGCACCGTTGCTCCAAAGAGGTCGAAGGCGACGCCTGAAAGGCTGCCTCGAAGGAACGGGCCAAACCGGCGGTCGTGAATCAGCTCGATACGCAACAGCGCGGTACGGCCCTCGATCTCTTCACGGCGAACGCCCGATGGAGGCTTTGTCGGCAGACCCAGGGCCGCGATCATGGCCTCTGCTTCGCCTCCTTCGATCAGTAGCACTCCAGCATCTGCCTTCTCGACAAGGCTTTCTGGAATCGACAGCGGCTCGAGATCGATGGGTTTTCCGGTCGGGCGATCCCTCCATCTGGCGTAGTCAGCCATCCGGCCCAGGGCCATGGCAGCGCTTTCTGGGAAGGAGTAGGAGGGGATGGTGGGTCCGTGACCGGAGAGTGCGTCGGGGACGCCCGGGAGAGCGAGGAAGTTGGCCAGCACCGGCTTTGTCCGTTGAGTAGCCGCGGCGCCGGCGATGGCACCCGCGACCTGCGCTGCGGAGTCGATCGCCGGATCTGGATTGCCGCTGAGCCCTCGTGCGGTTGGCGGCGCCAGGGTTCGTGGATCCTCTGTGCTTCCGACCACCGTTGGAATGTAGCACACGATAGCTGCATCGACGGTGGGGTCGTCGAGTACGGCGGATAGAAAATCTCCCCACTGGGCCGGTGATGCCGAAGGCAGGAGTTCGACAGGATTGTGTGCGCCGACGATGGTTGCAGAGGTACTCAGCGTTGCGAGTTCGAGCCCCGCTGGACTGAGGGCATCGGCGACTAGGGGTCCGGTTCCTCCGGTGTTCGTCAAGATGGCCACGCGGTTGCCTGCTGGCAGCGGTTGGTCTAGGAACGCTCGGGCCAATTGAATGAGTTGTTCGAGCGTATCAAGACGAATGACACCGGTCTGACGCATCAGCGCCTCGACGGCGGCGTCGTCATCGAGCTTTCCGAAGCTCATGGGTGCGTGCACCTCTCGTCGACGACGCGATTTGACCGCAAGGACCGGCTTATTGAGGGAGACCCTTCGCGCGATGCGCGCAAAGCTGCGTGGATTGCCAAACCCCTCCATATATAACAAAACGACGTTGGTGCTCGGATCGTCCTCCCAGTAGGCAAGGAGATCGTTACCGGAGATATCTGCCTTGTTTCCTGAGCTGACGAAGCCCGATACTCCGATTTGCGCACGCTGAAGCTCGGCCAGTATCGCCAGCGAGAGGGGGCCTGATTGCGCATGCACGCCAGCCCCTCCTTGACGGATGCTGATAGGTGCAAGTGTCGCTTGAAGTCCAAGGCCAGGTGTTGCCAGACCCATCGAGTTGGGGCCTACGACGCGGATGCCGTTGCGTCTGGCGAGCGCGACGAGGCTGCGCTCTGCTTCGGCTCCCTGGCGCGAGGTGTCTGAAAACCCAGCGGAAATGATCACTACTCCCTTGGCACCGGCGGCGATTGCCTGCTCGATGATCGAAGGAACCTCGGAGGCGTTGACTGCGACGATGACGAGGTCTACCTGTTCGGGCAAGGATCCGAGGGTGGGGTACGATCGGACCCCACGGATCGATGTGGCTTCGGAGTTGACCGGATAAATCGTTCCTGCAAAGTTGCCTCCGAGGAGGTTTGCAAAGATCAGATCACCGACGCTGCCGACGACGCGACTCGCGCCAACGACAGCCAGCGACGAGGGCCTGAGGATCGCCTCAATGGATCGAGCGGTGGCGCGATGTTCGCGGGCCGCCATTGCGCCACGTGATTGCTGTGTGGGAGTGAGGTCGAAGCGGACCTGGACGACCCCCTCTTGAGTATGTCGCAGTAGTTGGTATCCTGCGTCGCGGAACACCTTGAGCATGCGGGTGTTGTCGGCTAAAGTATCTGCGATAAAGCGTGTGATGCCGTTGGTCTTGGCGAAGGCAGCGAGCTGCTCGAGCATCAGCGATCCGAGCCCACGCCCCTGGTGCGCATCGTCGACGAGGAATGCGACCTCGGCTACCGGATTGCCAGGAATCCGGTCGTAGCGCGCGACGGCGATCAGATGTCCGCGGTACTCTGCCACGAAGGCCATCCGATCTTGGTAGTCGACGTTGACGAATCGCTGAAGCATCGCCTCGCTGAGTTCGGGCATAGGAGTGAAGAAGCGGTAATATACCGTGGCTGGCGAGAGGCGAGCATGGAGTTCTCGTATACCGTCGGCATCGGTGGGTGCAATTGGCCGTAGATGGACCGTGCGTCCGTCGGAGAGAATCGTATCCGACTCCCAGTTGACAGGGTATTGGTCCGCTGGCATCAGTGCCCTGCGGCCTGCGATGCGCCTGGCGCCATGCCCCGTGCGCGGTCAACCATGTCGGCCAAGGTGTAGGTACGCAGATGCTCCCGCATGTGGCTGCCGACTTGGGCCCAGACGTCACGCAGGACACATTGACCCTCATGCTCGCAGGCACCGTTCTCGTGTGGTGCTCCAAAATCACCGAGCGTCAATGGTCCGTCGACTGCAGAGATGATCTGTGCCAACGTGATCTGTGATGGGTCGCGTGAGAGTACGTAGCCACCGGTTGCACCTCGACGCGAGGTGACGATACCGGCTCCTTTGAGTGTCAAGAGGATCTGCTCCAGGTAGGGCTGTGGTAGCCCGGTTCTTCGAGACAGCTCGGTGACCGATGTCGGTCGATCCGATCCTTGGTGCAGGGCAAGCGAGAGCAATGCTCGCGATGCGTAGTCTCCACGAGTTGACACCTTCACGCCTGTCAGCGTAGCCGGTTCCGAGAATCTATAGCTTGGCACTCCTCGTGCTAGAGTGAGCTAGCCTTGTGCGTGAGAGAGGGTCGATGGGCACAACACTGGATGAGATCATGCCGAGGGATTCGTTTGTGTTACCCGATTATGCCTCGCCTGGCCTCACCACGCTGATGCCCACCATGGTCGACATCGTTCGAGGGAGGACAGAGGCAGCTGAGGAGTTTCTCAGGACCTCGCTTGCTGAGGTGGACCAGGTTGTCGTCCTTGCACTTGACGGATTGGGTTTCTTCCAGCTCGAGCCTCGTCTTGGTTTGCTGACGAACTTGGGCCGTGGCGTGTTGCGTCGGGGCTATTCGGTCGCTCCGACCACGACGGCGACGGCGCTGACCTCCCTGACAACTGGTGCCACACCCGCAGAGCACGGGGTCCTAGGCTATCGAGTGCGCCTCGGGGGCCACGCCATACTGAATACCCTCCGGTGGAGTTCATCGACGCAGGAGGTCGGTCCACCCCTTCCGATGGACTTCCAGCCTGTCCCACCATTCTGTGGAGAGACTCCGGCGGTTGTAACCAAATATCTGTTCGCGAAGACCGGTTTTACCCAGGTTCACCTACGAGGGGGGCGCCTTCGCTATTGGCACACGATGTCGAGCATCGTCTCAAAAGTACTAGCCGCCCTTACCGACGGAGAGCGTCTGGTCTTCGCCTACTACGACGGGATCGATACGGTCGCACACGAGTTTGGACTTGGAGCCGCGTACGAGCGTGAATTGGTGATGGTGGACGATCTCGTAGGAATGCTGCTCGACGTGTTGCCCAACAGAACGGCTCTCGTCGTTACTGCTGATCATGGTCAGGTGGAGGTGCCATCGCCACCAGTCAAGCTCGATACGGACGTGACGGCCCTGGTGAAGCTGCTCTCAGGCGAGGGCCGATTTCGATGGTTGCACTGTCATCACGGCGCGACCGAGCGAGTGGCCGAGATTGCGTCGGGATACTACGGGGAGGTTGCGCGCGTCATGACTCGTGATGAGGTGCTCGATCTTGGCATTTTTGGCGGTATTCCGACCGACGGGGCACTTGCCCGGGTGGGCGATGTTGCACTGGTCCCGACGGCGCCAGTGAGCTTTTACGATCCTGACGATACCGGCGCACTCCAGCTCCTGAGTCGACATGGCGGTTTAACCGCCGCTGAGATGATCATTCCGATCCTCACTTTTGTCAGGTAGGCTTCTAGAGGAGTGTCGCGCACAGCGCCCGGGATCGGAGGAGACAGATGTCACAAGTACCACAGGAGCCAAAAGGGCTTTCTGAAGATGAGGCGGCCAAGGAGACAAACTCCGAACTCGTGATGTCTCCGGCAAAGGTGCTCAGGATTGGTTCGATGATCAGAGCGCTGCTCGAGGAGGTCAAGTCTGCACCGCTCGATGTCGACTCTCGCACCCGCCTAGCTGAGATCTACGATGCCTCGGTGGCCGAGTTGGGTGGAGTCATGTCGGAGGATCTGACCGAGGAGCTGAGAGCATTCGCTCCGGCTTTTCGAGGAGGAGAGGTTCCATCGGAGTCGGAGCTGCGTATCGCGCAGGCTCAGTTGGTTGGATGGCTTGAGGGTCTGTTCCATGGCATTCAGGCGACGCTCATGGCTCAGCAGATGGATTCACGCACGCAGCTCCAAGAGCTGAGGAGTCGGGGACTACCTCAGACGACCCAGCAGCCTGGGAACTATCTATGACCTGCTCGCTCGACGCGACGCTGATTGCAATCGGGAGTGACCATGTGGGGTTTCAACTCAAGGTGAAGGTGGGCGAGTACCTGACTGATCGGGGTGCGATAGTGCTCGATTTTGGCACCGACTCCGATCTTTCGGTCGACTACCCGATGTACTGTGAACCGGTGGCCCAAGCAGTGGCGCGAGGCGCCGCGACGTTTGGGGTGGTGATAGGCGGATCCGGGCAAGGAGAGCAAATCGTAGCGAACAAGGTTCCGGGAGTCCGAGCCGCTTTGTGTTACAATCGGCCCATCGCCGAGCTGGCCCGGAGTCACAATGACGCAAACGTCCTTGCACTTGGAGCTCGGTTCCTCGAGGATGAGATGGCCTTTGCAGTTGTCGACGCATTTTTCTCGGCTAACTTTGAAGGCGGTCGGCATGCACGCAGGGTCGCTCAGATTGGACAGGTAGAAGAGGGAGTGTCGTTCATTCGAGATGCAGCTACGTAAACCCTCTCGTATTACTGTGATTGTCGGCAGCGTTGGAGCCGTGGTGGTGCTGGTGGCGGCGTTGCTGGTCGCGAACCGGAGTACCGTAGCGCCATCGCGTCTCACCGTGCCTACCGCCACCACGGTTCCAGGTGGGGCGCAGGAGACCGTTGCACCACCACCACCGAGGCAATCTCAAGGCCATCATAGTTCCCGCATCCGAGGTGTTGGCGAGTACTCGACTACGGTGACCGAGACGGGCCGTATTCTGTGCGTTCCCTCGACTGGATCCTGCAGCACCAGGAGTTATCTCCTCCATGTCTACTATCCGTCGACCACGCGAACGGAGGTGATGCCCTCGATCAACTCGGCCCCGGCCACTGGTGGCTCGCCGTACCCGCTGATCGTATTTGCCGCCGGTTTCGATGTAGACCCCTCTAATTATCTACCGCTGATCAACGGTTGGGTGCGGAGTGGCTATGTCGTGGCGGCGCCTCGTTTTCCGCTCTCCTCTGCCTGGGCAATTGCACATTACGGCGTAAATCTGTCGAACACGCAGCTCTCGGATGAGTTCGAGTCCGACATGCTGAACCAGCCTGGGGATATGCGCGCTGCGATCACTGAGGTCGGGTTGCTCAATAGCAATCCCGCGATCCCAGTCTCTGGGCTTGTGAACATGAACGAGATCGCCGCAGCTGGGCAGAGCGATGGCGGCGATACTACCCTTGCATTTGCTGACAACACATGTTGTCGAGATAGTGCCGTAAAGGCCGCGATCGTCCTCTCGGGTGCAGAGTTTCCTCCATTCCACGGGCAGTACTTTCCATCGCCGCCGGTTCCCTTGATGGTCGCCCAGGGCACGGCAGACACGGTCAATCCTCCACAACTTTCGGCGGAGATTTATGCCCAAGCGCCGAGTCCGAAGGTGTTGTTGCAGCTTCTTGGGGCCGATCATCTCGAGGCCTATACGCAGACGAATGCCTACGAGGCGTCGGTGCTGCGAACTTCACTGGCTTTTTTGGCGACCTATCTGGGGGGGGCACCGGTAGCGGCAACCCACCTTGCTTCGGTTGGAGACGTCGCGGGTGTCTCGAGCGAGCAGGCTGACCTCTCGTGACCAACCCATGGATGATTGGGGAGGTACTGGCGTACCAACCGGGTGTGCTGAACGTGATCGTCAAGGATCTACTCGACGTTGAGGGGCTCCCCACCACGCGTGGATCGAGGCTGGTATCTAGGAGCGCTAAACCGGCACGGTGTGATAGCTCGGCGGTCGCGAGATTGCGTGCGAGTGGGGCGCACGTTCGTGGCAAGGCTAACCTGGTCGAGTTCGCCTTCGGTACTCACGGCTTCAACCCCTGGTTTGGCACGCCAGTAAACCCTCGTTCACCCGACCTCATCCCGGGTGGTTCATCGTCGGGTTCAGCAGTTGCGGTAGCGCTTGGCGAGGTGGAGGTGGGGATTGGAACCGATACTGGAGGTTCGGTGCGCATCCCAGCGGCCTGTTGCGGGGTTCTCGGGCTCAAGCCTACGCACGGCTTGATCGACGACCTGGGGTGCGCACCACTGGCGCCAAGTTTGGACACGATCGGTGTACTCGCCCGTAATCTGGCGGAGCTCACGGCAGGGTTCGAGGGTATCGGTGGCACCATTGAGGGTGGCCAGGCGAGCTGGGTTGGACAGGTCCTTTCAGGAAACGCTGAGTTCGATGCGGTGGTGGCGCAGATTCTTTCTCGTATCGACCTACCGGTGAGGATGATTTTGGAGTTCGAGATCGACCCGCTCTGGCGAGATGGGACGACGGTACTTGTTGCCGAGGCTTATGCACAGCTCCGGGGCTATCTCGCCGAGGCACACCGACTGGACCCTCGTGGAGTAGCTCGGTTACAGTCGGGACGCGAGGTCGGTGAAGTGGCGTACCGTGAGGCACATACGCGCCAACGGATCGCGCACCAACGTGCGATGGAACTGCTCGAGATGGGTGAGGGTATCGTGGCGCTGCCGACCGTCGCACAGCCAGTTCCAGCTCTGTCTTCGCTGGACTTCTCCTCGTTGAACCGATTGACTTTGCCCTTTAACTATTTGGGCTTTCCCGCACTGGCCCTACCCGTTGACGTCGCTCCCCCCGGTTTGCAGGGCAGGGGAGTGGGTGGTGTCGTCCCCTTCTCTTTGCAGTTGGTGGCTGTCGACCGCCGGGAGTCCCAACTGCTTGCGTTGGCCGCACGGATCTACGATGCTTTCCCTATGCTGACGGGACTTGGGCAAACGACCGGTTGAGCGCTAGCCTAGACGTTGGCTGTTGGGGTCCATAAGGAGGTTCACACGATGATGAGACTAGGACACCTCTTGGGCGGGAGATGGGTTGATGGCGAAGGTGAGGGTACCGTTCTGCGTGACCCGACGACTGGCTCACCGATCGCGACGAGTTCCGCCGATGGAGTTGCATTGGCAGACGCGATGGCCTGGGCCAGACGGGTCGGAGGGTCGCAGCTGCGCTCAATGACGTTCGCCCAACGCGGGGAGCTGCTGTTGAGCTTTGCTGACAAACTCAAGGAGGGGCGTCAGGCCTACTACGATGCGGTGCTCACCAACATGGGGGCGAACAAGCGTGACGCGGTTTTTGATGTTGACGGAGCGATCGCTGTGCTTCGGTACTACGGGGGGCTTGGAAGGGACCTAGGTGATGCTCGCTTTCTCCTGGAGTCGGAGATCGCCCAGATGACGCGCTCGGTGGACTTTCGGGTAGGACACCTCCTTACGTCGCGTCACGGTCTTGCTATCGGTATCAATGCTTTCAACTTTCCTGCTTGGGGTATGTTTGAAAAGGTGGCGACGGCAACGCTCGCAGGTATGCCGTCGCTAGCCAAGCCTGCGACCCAGACAGCTCTCGTGGCGTACCTGATGGTACGTGATCTCCACGAGGCGCACCTGATCCCGGAAGGAGTTCTTTCGCTGCTCACCGCGGGTGGGCGCGAACTGGCAGATCTGGTGGAAGAGGAGGACACGCTCGCTTTCACCGGATCAGCAGACACCGCGGCTCAGCTACGATCCAATCGGCACCTCATTGCCCGCGGCGCTCGCTTCAATGCGGAGGCCGACTCTCTCAATGCAATTATCGCGCTCCCTGATGTCGATGCAAATTCACCCTCCCTTGCGTGCCTGATCGATGCGATCGTGACCGAGATGACCATCAAAGCGGGCCAAAAGTGTACGGCAATTCGCCGGGTGATCGTCCCTGAAAGGCTGCTTGATCAGGTGAGTGAGGCGTTGGCGGCCAGACTCAGTGCTCTCAAGGTCGGTGATCCACGGAATCCGCAGGTCGATATGGGACCACTGGTCTCTCGGGCTCAACAGGAGTCAGTTATTGCTGGCGCGGCGCTGTTGGCCCAGGAGGGAAAGAGCCTCCTGGGGGGAGCGAATGCGGTGGAGTTCGTCGACGTCGATCCTAAAGTGGCGGCTGTGGTGCCGCCGACGCTGATCGAAATCGGTGATCCATCGTCTGCACGACTCGTGCATGAGTTGGAGGTTTTCGGTCCCTGTGTCGCCGTGATGGGCTACCGAGAGGTAGCCGATGGGATCGAGTTGGCGCGACGCGGGCGAGGGTCACTTGTTGCAACAGTGGTGAGTGATGACTCGAGCGCCTTTGTCGAGGCTGCGTTGGCTTTGGGTTCACTCCACGGGCGACTTGCGCAGCTCAACAGCCGTACGGTCGGCGAGAATCCTGGTCACGGTGTTGTCATGCCACAGGCGGTGCATGGGGGCCCGGGACGTGCCGGCGGAGGCGAAGAGCTAGGAGGGCTGCGTGCACTTCGGTTTTACCTGCAGCGCACTGCGATTCAGGCGGATGTCAGTGCGTTGAGCTCTCTACGTGCGGTCGCTGGTGAGATGAGATGATAGCGATACTGGTTAGTGATGCCGCATGGAGAGTGTGGCTAGCTCGGCGAGGAGGTGTTGGTGGTGGAGAGGTCTGAGCAGGTGCGCCCGGGTGCCGACGCCGAGCCCGAGCTAGCCGAGCCAGAGCTGGTCGTCGAGGTTATCGACATCGATGGTATCTGTGGCGTCTACTGAGCGTGATTCGAGGTGTTCATACGTGGGCTTCAGTCGTGGTAATCCACGGGCATTGCGGTCACGCCAGTGCCAACAGTGCCGGAACTGGCGACGGTGAGGGGACGAGGTCTAGCCCGAGCGCCTATGCAACCGCGAGGTGATGGTGGGTGGGCGTTGATGCGACTACGGTGGTCGCCCCATGTCCAAATTCGCCGGGAGCACTTCGGCGCGATCGCCTACGACAAGTGTTCGCAGCGCCTCATGTTGATAAACAATCAAGAGGTTGTGCTCGTTGCTGAACTACTCCGAGGTGTGGACGATGCCGCCCGGGAGCTTGAGCCGCTGAAGCTCGGGCCGGTTCAGCTCGAACGCTTGCTGGTCGAATTAATGCGTGGAGGTCTTGTTGTGCTGGTCGAGCGTCGACGAGTTTGGTCTCTTTCGATGACAGGGGGGTCTCTAGATGACGAACATTCGTGATCAACTCATCGAGGGCCTTTCGTCGCCGCTGTGTTTGACCTGGGAGCTGACATGGGCGTGTAACCTGTCGTGTCGCCATTGTTTGTCTGCGTCCGGGATCCGCGACGAGCATGAGTTGAACCTCGCGCAGTGTCGCCGGTTGCTCGACGATCTGCGCCGGATGCAGGTGTTCTATCTCAATATCGGCGGGGGTGAGCCTATGATGCACCCCTCCTTTTTTGAGATTGTCGAGTACGCGGATAGCCTTGGCATCGGGGTAAAATTCTCGACGAATGGTACAAGATTGAATCGTGCAGCGGCTCGACGTATTGCTGCGTTGTCATACTGCAACGTGCAGGTCTCCCTCGACGGCTCCGATCCGGCGGCCAACGATGCGATCAGGGGTGCCGGAAGTTTTCGGCGGGCGATCATTGCGCTAGAAAACCTTGCTGACGCTCATGTTCGTGGCACCAAGGTGTCCGTAGTCGTCACGAACCGTTCAATCGATCACCTCGATGAGCTGCGCGCACTCGCAGGTCGCTATGGCGCGCGGCTACGGCTGACACGACTGCGTCCATCTGGGCGAGCACAAGAGTGTTATGAAGAGCTGGCACTTGACGATGAGCAACAACGCTATCTCTATGACTATCTGCGCGCTCACCCAGAGATCCAGACAGCTGATTCGTTCTTTCATCTCAATGGTCTTGGTGAGCCATTGCCTGGTTTGAACTTCTGCGGTGCCGGGCGAGTGGTTTGCCTCATTGATCCGGTGGGTGATGTCTATGCCTGTCCGTTCACTATACACCCTGACTTTCTTGCGGGATCCGTCAAGAGTGACAGTTTTATGACGATCTGGCGAGAATCGAAACTGTTTATGGACCTGCGCGCTGAGGCGCCTGCCAACGGCTGTCAGAGCTGTTCAGCATATTCTCGCTGCCATGGTGGGTGTTTGGCGGCTAAGTTCTTTACTGGACGTCCTCTTGACGGTGCAGATCCTTCCTGTGTGATGACTACCACCAGTAACAGGGTGTCGGTTTCAGCCCCTGTCCGGGTATCCGATCACTCAAGGCATGCGTTTGGCCGGCATGACAAGCGTGGTGCAACGATCAAGCAAGAGCCCACGAGGCCCTGTCTTGGTGGTACCAGGAGCTAGCGACCTACCCGCGCCGCCTGTCGGATCCTCGGCCTAGGCCGTGGTGAGGTTCAACTCAAGCGAAGTGAGTATTCGCCCGATCCTAACCCGAGGGACTTGATCAGAATGTATGCACTAGAGAGCGAACTCCCAGATCACGAGGCGAGGTTGCAGCGTGTGCTTGGTGTTGCTCGCGATCTCAGCGTGATCACCGATCGCAATGAACTTCTGCGTGCGATCACACAGACCTGTTGCGAGGTGCTTGGTTTTGGCATGACCTCGATTGCTATTCTCGATGGTGATGGTCGCTTTCGTATCAAGGCGATGACCAGTATCCGAGGCGACCTCACGATGGAGGACTTCAGGGATTACTCGATGCCCTTTGCCGAGTTCGAACGGTTACTTGACGTTGCTAGTCCGATAGGAGATATCTACTGGGTCGATGGATCCGAGGCGCTTTTGGAGGAGATGGAGCAACGAGGTACCGTGGTGGCGACGGCCCCCTCGGTGGAGTCGGCTCACTGGCTACCGCGATCGTTGCTGATCGCACCGCTCTATCGACCTCCGGCTGAGATCTTTGGTCTTGTATTTCCGGATGATCCCCTCGACGGAGAGGTGCCCACGATTGAGCGTGCGATGCTCATCGCTACCCTGGCACATTTTGCCTCGCTCGCTATTCAACTCCATGAGAACCGCAGTTACGCCGATGCTCAGCTGCGTATCCTGACTGCACAGCGCGAACGTCTCAGTGAGCTGTTTCGAGCGAGTAATGATGTGCAACGTGCTGGCCAGCTCGAGGAGATTCTTCAGACCACCGCCGATGCAGTCACCTCAGCGGGCGGCTTTCGTCGTGCTGCGATCTACCTTCGCGCTGATGACAAGCTCGAGTTGCGAGTCACCTCAGGCATCGAACACAACGAGTCCTTGCGCCTGCGCGAGAACGGTCCGATCGAACTGAGTCGTTTCGCCGAGATCATGCAACCCCAGATGCGATTGTCGCGCTCGTATCTGTTCGAAACACGCAAATACCCGCTGCCCGACGAGCTCGGTCGGCAGCTATCGATTCCCGATCGTACATCGCCGGTTGGATCGGGATTTTGGGATCCTCAGGATTCGCTGACGATTCCAATAATCGAGTCTGGACGTTTACTCGGGGTCATATCTGTCGACGAGCCGGTCGATGGTCGCTATCCGGATCTTGAGCAGGTGCAGGCGTTGGAGTTCTTCGCCGATCAGGCGGGCATCGCTGTATCGCAGATGATGCAATATGATCTCCTGCGCGAACTTGCCGAGACGGATCCGCTCACCGGCCTGATGAATCGGAGGAGTTTTTGGTCCTTGGCCGAGCGCCTTGTCGTCAGTGCTCGTGGTGCTGGTTACCAGATGGCTGCAATGTTCATTGATCTCGATCACTTCAAAGGCGTCAATGATCAGTTTGGTCACTCTGCCGGCGATCTGGTCATCAAGGAGGCCGCAGCCAATATTCAAAATCGCCTTCGCACCCAGGACGTGGTTGCGCGTTTTGGTGGCGAGGAGTTCGTTGTGTTTTTGACCGGCGTTGATCAGGTTCAGGCGCTCAGTCTCGCGGAGTCGTTGCGGATGGTACTCGCGTCGGTCGCGGTGCCCGAGGTTGCTGGTTCGATCACCGCATCAATCGGCATTGCGGTGGCCTCCCCTGCGGTCAGAAGATTCACACCGCGCGGACTCGTCGAGGAGTTGCTTCGACTTGCCGACTCGGCCCTCTACGATGCCAAGGCTCGAGGGCGAAACAGAGTCCAGCTTGGTGGCGTTCTAGACTCCTAGATATTAGGCCACGCCCGAGGTGGTCGTGGAGTCGAAGGAGTAACCGTGAGCAACTTTTGGCATCCGTTCGGACAGCTCTATCAGGCGAGCCACTCGGCTGTTGTCTTCGATCGAGGGGAAGGAGTCTACGTCTATGACGAGGACGGGCGACGATATCTCGATGGCACGGCCGCCCTCTGGTATGCCAACGTGGGTCACGGCCGCACGGAGATCGCCGAGGCAATCGCGGCGCAGGCGAGGAAGCTTGCAGGCTACTCGACCTTCGGTAACTTCACGAACCGTCCCGCAGAGGAGCTGGCAGGTTTTCTCTCCGAGCGGGCTCCGATGGCACATGCACAGATCTTTTTTGTGCAAGGCGGTGGTGATGCGGTGGAAACGGCGACCAAACTGGCGCGTCGCTACCATTTTGAGCTTGGCCAGCCTGAGCGAACCGCGATTATTTCAAGAGTAAACGGCTACCACGGTACCTGGGGATTCGGCACCTCCGTTGGAGGAATCGATGCGAACCGTCAGGGATTCGGTGACCTAGTTCCTGACACCTATCGGGTGCCCTACGATGATGTCGAGGCGGTGGAGGCGGAGATCGTGAGGCTTGGCGACGAGCGTGTCGCTGCGGTGATCGCCGAGCCGGTCATTGGTGCCGGTGGTGTCTATCCACCTCCGCCAGGCTATTTTGGGGCATTGCGCGAAATCTGTGACCGACACGGGGTGCTCTTGATCGCGGACTCCGTGATCTGCGGTTTTGGGAGGCTGGGAAGCTGGTTTGGGGTGGAGCGTTTTGAGATATCCCCCGACTTGGTTACCTTTGCCAAAGGGGTAACGAGCGGATATCTGCCACTGGGTGGTGTCGCTATAGCTGAACATGTGGCAGCCCCTTTTGCACGCGAGGATTCACCTATCTTTCGTCATGGACCCACCTATGGGGGTCATCCAACGTGCATGGCTGCCGGTCTCGCAAACTGTCATATTCTCGAGGATGAGGGAATTCTTGAGCGGGGCGCTCTGCTGGAGGGAGAGCTGCTAGCGAGCCTGAAGCCTGCGGAGAAGTTCGAGTCGGTATCGGAGGTCCGTGGAGGAGTCGGGCTACTAGCGGCCGTCGAGGTCGCACCGGACCTACGAGCGAAGGACCCTGGGGCGGTTGACCGGCTGGCCGGGACCGTCCGACGCAATGGGTTGATCACTCGCGTGCTCAGCCAGGGGCTAGCGTTCTCTCCGCCGCTCATTGTCGAGCCCACCCAGCTCGAGGAGCTGGGCCAGATCGTCGTCGAGTCGCTTCGTGAGTGGGAGGCGACTGCCGGTTAGTTTGCTAACCCATAAAGCCGCGGTCGACGGGGACGACGGTGGCATTGATGCCGCTGGCTTCGTTGCTTGCGAGGAAACAGATCACGTTGGCAACGTCGTCGGGCGTGTTGAGATGGGGGTCGAGTTGCTGTGCGAGAAAGGCCGTCGGTAACGATAGTTCGTAGACATCGGCGGTAGCGGCCAAGAGCGCTGTGTCGGTAGACCCGGGGGCGACGATGTTGATTCGTACCCCCTTGGGGACCTCCTCTCGCGCTAACGCAGACAAGAAGCCGTGAATCGCGTGCTTCGCAGCACAGTAGTGACCGAGCCGAGGGAGGCCGCGTGTACCGGCAGCAGAAGAGACGGCGATCAGGACTCCGTGTGAGCGACGAAGGAGGGGAACCGTGACTGTCGCGAGGTGGACGACGCCCCAGTAGTCGACGTCGAAGATCTCATGTGCTTGGCGAGGATCGAGTTCGAGGGATGACTCCGAGCCAGCAAGAACTCCCGCACAAGCAACGGCTACTTCTAGCGCACCAAAGTCCGCAGTCATCTCTTGAACGATAGCTGTAAGGAGATCGGCGTCTCGGACGTCACAGCGTCGTGGCACGATGTGGTCCTCACGGATGCCCTCCAACTCCGATGCACTTGAGAGCGCGTAGGGCATAGTAGAGCCGACAGGTGCATCGATTGCGAGCACATGATATCCCCGGAGGGCCAGCTGTCGTGTCGTTGCAAGTCCTATTCCTCTCGCGGCTCCAGTGACGACAGCGAGTGGGCGCGCGTTGTTACTCACGCGCTGACCTGGTCGAAGGTCCGAATGAGGTCAGCTGCTAACGCCGCGAGAATGGCGAGACCCTCTTGTGGATTGGCACCTGCAGGGTCCCCAAGCACGCCGCTCTCGCTCACTCCCTGGATCCCGCTGCTCATGAGCAGGTCGCCCACCTGCGACAGGGGCCCCCGGTAACCGGAGGTTGCTCGGCTGAGACGTACCAGGTCGGGGCGAAGGGCGAGCATGATCGACGTTTCGGTGCGACCAGCGTGCGCATCGGGTTCCCAGAGCCCAAGCGCATCTGCTGGAAGCTCCCAATTGGCTGCTGCCTCGACGAGTACGTGCGTTCTTGGTATCCAAAAGGGTTGGCTCGCCTCGAGGAAGGCAGTGAGGTTGCCCCCATGCGCACTTACCAGGAGGGTGCGAGTGCGTTGTTGATCTCGACCGACCATCGTTTTGATGAGGGTTGAAAGGAGATCGGTCCCGAGCGAGAGCGTTCCCTGGAATGACGCATGCTCATCCGATGCTGATACCGGTATCGGCGGTGCAAGGATGATGCGGTCACCGCGAAGGCGAACGAGTTCGTCGACGAGGGCCGCAGTGATGAAGGAGTCGGTACCAATCGGCAGGTGTGGCCCGTGCTGTTCAACGGAGCCGATGGGGATGACGAGAAGCCGGTCACGAATAGATGCCTCAAATTCGAGTCGCGTCAGATCTCCTAGCATGACCGTCATCGGCACCCTCCCCGATGATCGAGCGTAGACGAGCCAGGCGGGCAATCGGGTAGCTCGTGATCGCTTCGCACCCAAGAGCGCCCACCAACGATATCCGTGCCGGTGTGCTCCCGGTTCGTGAACAGGGTGCAAGAAGGCATCGGCTAGCTCCGTCTCGCTGGTAATGTCTCACGAGTTGAGCGCTGAGAGCATCTTCAACGTGATGATGGGTCCGCAGTGAGCTGGTAATGGGCTCCGCCAAGGTCCGGATGTGCGCGCCATCTGTGTTAGTCACCTTGGTCACCGTCAGCGCGTCACAGCTCAAGGTCTACCGACGGCGAACTGCGCGGTGGCATCT
>JAJZXI010000028.1 GCA_021806545.1 Actinomycetes bacterium
CAAAGCTACCAACACCACGAGTCCAGTCGAACTCATCTTCGTTGACCTCGCCTACGCGAGTCTGCGTTGTTCAAAGTGTGCTCACACCGACACGAAGAGCCGAGCAGTCCTTGGTCGCCAAGCGTGTACTCACACGAATACCAACGACGTGAATCAGCGAGGAAGATAAGCTCAACCGCTGCAGGGTCCATGGGGTCAAGGGATATCGCACACCCGCTGAGCCTCATCGATACAGCCCCAGTGAAGCGTCAACCAGCCGAGGTCGCGTGAGTGCCAAGGAGACACCTCTGTGAGGGCGGGGAGGGTGTCACCGCGATGCGCATCTGAAGTGGCGGTTTCTCGGTAGCGATAGATACAGACCGTGCAATAACACCCCTTTGGACCTGGTCTCGTGATTAGCTCGGATTAGGTTCGCAAATGGCGATGTGGGGTGGTGGGGTCGTTAGTCTTGTCGCAGTGCGACCAGCGGTCCTTCGCGATCGACTATCTGAAAACCGGAATGCAGCGCAGCGACCATCACCTCGTATGGAGGTCGACCGCCGTCGGCCGGGTCCTCGAACACATCGTCGATGATCAAGGTGCCATCGTGCGCGAGCAGCTGTCGAGCCGTCAGGTAGTCAGTCCAGGTCGACAGTGGATCATGGCCACCGTCGATCATAATCATCGCGAAGCCTGGTCTGAGCAGGGTTGTTAGCATGTTGCTCCGCGTTACGAGCACGGTGATCTGGTCCCTGAGGCCGGCAAGCTCGAGGGTATCCATGAGCAGCGGCAACGAGTCCAGTCGATGATGGACGCGATCGATCACTGCGGGGTCGAAGTACGGGAACGGCGGTAGCATCTCGACGGAGCCGAGGTGGCGATCTACCGTGATGAGATGTCGTCCATGGTGCACACTGAGGGTGCCAAGTACGACGGTTGACCGTCCACAGTAACTGCCGATCTCCAGTAACCCTCCAGGTGCGTTTGCCATCGCCGCTACTGTGAGCCGCGCGAGTCCGAGGAGTTGAGAGGGCGCAAAGTAGCCGGGTACCGTAGTTGCGAACTCGACGAGTTGGTCGAGCGAGATGTCTCTCGTCACCGGTAGACAGCCCTGGTATGGCGTAGGATTCTCCCACAATGGCTGAGATAGCCGGTCATGGTGTCCCACCTTGCGGCTCGGTCAACCACCGGAGCAGGGCCCAAGCTCGACAGCGGCGACCAGTTCGAGTCAGCAAGATTCTGTGTTGGAGGCCCGTTAGGGCAGATAGGAACGCAGGCGTCCAGCGTAACGGTCACGGAAACGCAGATTCACGCGGTAACGCTCGAGCGTCTGGGCCAAGAGACGACCTCCGGCGGGCAGATGGTGGGTTTCGAAGAACGCGAAGACATCGTTGGCCCTGAGATAGGAGTCCGACGTTACCAAGCTCGACAGCGATCCGAAGGCCAAGTCGTAGCTATTCACGGGCAGTCGGGCCAAGAGTTCGTCAAAGTGCGACATAGCAAAGTCGAGCCCGAGAACCCCAACACTTTCGTTGGCGATGACTCTGTTGAGCACAAAGGCACCATCTTGAGACCTGATGGAGGTAAGGATCATCGGCAGTACTCGGTTGATGAGTGTGGGCTGACGGAAGTCGGCGAGCGCGAGGAGGTGCCTGCGTTCGTCGAGTGGGTCAACCGGATTCCGATAGCGGTCAAGTATGAAGGCAAACTCAGAATCGTCTCCATGTTTGGCGACGATGGCGAGCACGGCGCTAGCGAGATCGCCACTGGGACCACCGACACCGCTCATCTCCTCGCGGAACCACTGCAGAGCCTGTGCGCTGACTTCGTCGTCATCGGCGATCGTACCGAGTGCTGCAAATGCTACTGATCGTGCAACCTTGGCGCGTGGCGTGTCTGACACGGTCGGCTCCATGCCGAGGGTGTCGAGGACAGGACCAAAGATGCTCTGCGTGAGCTTGGCGACCGCTGGGCGCTCCTCGGGCAGGCTAATTCGGAGTAAGAGGCTGAGCGCGGCTGATACGGTCTGTAGTACATTTGGATCTGTTTCGCTAGAGCAGCGGTTGAACAGCTCGATGGCGTCGCTGAGTGGCGATTGGTTCGCCAACACAAGTGACCAGGTGTCCGCGATGAGGTTAAATCGCTCCAACGTAGTGAGCTCTTGAAAGTATTCGCAGACTTTGGGCAGCAGCTGCTGAGAGTAGCGAGTCCGATAAGGACCAATACCGCCAGCATTGACTATGACGGGCTCGGCCGTCGCGGTGACCACTTGGTATTGCTGTCCTAGAAGGACTCGCTGCTGCTGTCCATCGAGCTCGCGAGTAACGATGGGGACCATCCAGTTTGCACCAATCTCGCCAATGGGGTCGGTCTCTTCACCTAAAAAGCGGAACGGGTCTTGTGAGAGACGCACTCCGTCGGGGAGGGCATCCACGCTGACGAGTGGATGGCCGCCCTGGAGAATCCAGGTGTTCATGACGTCGGCGACTGGTTCGCCACTCGCCTCTTGAAGAGCGAGCCAGAGGTCCTCAGTCTCAGCATTGCCGTGAAGGTGGGAGTTGAGGTAGTTGCGAACGCCGGCCTTGAAGATGTCCTCGCCGAGGTACTGTTCCATCATCTTGATCACCGAGCAGCCCTTCTCATAGGTGAGAAGATCAAACATGTCGTCAGCATCAGCTGGCGCGATCACGGGGTATTCGATAGGCCGAGTCGAAGGAAGTCCATCGACATTGAGCGCGCTAAGGCGGGCAATCCCAAAGGACTCCCATTTATGCCATTCCGGGTTAAACGCATCCGACGCCGTCGTCTCCATGAACGTCGCGAAGGCTTCGTTGAGCCAGATACCGTTCCACCATTTCATGGTGACGAGGTCGCCAAACCACATGTGAGCGATCTCATGGCAGACGACATCACAGATACGCTCGAGTTCTGACTGTGCGGCCCTCGCTTCGTCGACCAGGAGCGCGGTCTCCCTGAAGGTAACCGCGCCGAGATTTTCCATGGCACCAAAGGCGAAATCTGGGATCGCGATGAGGTCGAGTTTGGGTGCCGGATACGGGATCTGAAACCAGTCCTCGAAGAAGCTGATGGCGTGTTGCGCCACACGCAAGGCAAAACCGGTGAGCGCGTCCTTGCCGGGTGCGTGGCAGACCCGTATCGGCACGCCTCGAGCGTGTACCGGCGGGGTAGAGCGCAGGTCGCCCACGATGAACGCCAGAATGTAGGTCGACATCACCATGGTGGTGAGGTAGTGGTGAACCGTGAACCCCGGTTCGCTGGCTGATTCGCTGGATTGTTCGGGGTAGTTGGTGATTGCCTCGAGAGAGTCTGGAGCCTCGATGGTGATGGCAAATGTTGCCTTCATGTCCGGTTCATCGAAGCACGGGAAGGCTTGGCGCGCTCCGGTCGCCTCGAACTGCGTCGTTGCCATGGCGTGACTCACGCCGTGTTCGTCGTTGTACACGGATCGATACAGACCCGACAGGTCCGAGCGCAGCCGGGCAGAGAACTCGAGATAGATGTCGGCGTTAGTGCCGACGTTGAGCGGTGTCGTGAACTCCAATCGAATGATCTGATGCTCGGCATCTGTCGTGACCGAGGCTGCCTCGGCGCCGACACGAGCGTTTGTGACGGTGAGATCGACTGAGTTGAGTTCGACCAGCGTTGTGGCCTGGTTCACCCTTACCGTGATGGTCTCCCGCCCGAAAAACTCATCCTGATCTGGATGGATATGGAGGAACAGGTCGTAGTGGCTCGGCTCTACGAACCGACTGAGGCGGAATGGATTGTCATCTCTCACTCCAACTACCATAGCCGAGATCGTCCTCGGGGCCGGGCCAGGGCAGGCGAATCCGCGCTGAGCTGGTGAATTCACGGTCTCTGGGTAGCTGCGTCAAGGGGACGAGACGCTCACATTCATTGCGGTGGCGCAGCGCTTTTGGCTTGGCGCTTCAAGCGTTCTCCGGGCCTCCTAGGCTGTCACCCCGTGAAACCAATTACGGTCTTGGGATTTGGATCGGCAATCGTTGATGCGTCAATCTCTGTAAATGATGCCAAACTGCGTGAACTTGGCTTGACCAAGGGGTCGATGCAGCTCGTCTCGTGGGAGGAGCAGCAGCGCATCCTGGATGCGATCTCCGGAGACTGGGAGCGCCATGGCGGTGGATCGATCGCCAACTCACTCGTGGGCCTTGCTCTCCTTGGTGTCGACACCGCCATCTATACCGCTGTTGGTGCGGACAGCGATGGAGCCTTATTCGCTCAAGACCTTGCCGATGTGGGCGTCGAAGTCGTGCTCTCGGAGCAGGAATATCACAGTGGCACCGGCCGCTGCATCGTTCTGGTAACCGATGATGGTCAACGCACCATGCTGACCTACCTTGGGGCATCCCAGGAGTTGGCGGTCGAGCTATTCCCTTTTAAGTTGACGACTGGGACCCCGTTCCTGTTCATCGAGGGATACCTTCTGGATGTGCCTGGCCTTGGCGAGCGTCTCTTTGCCTTGGCTCGTACGGCGCGACGCTACGGAACCAAGGTGATCTTTAGTCTATCGGATGCAGGGCTGGTTGAGCGGCATCTCCCCGCGTTGCATCGGGCGCTTCCGGACAGCATCGATTATCTTCTGGCCAACGGCGAAGAGGCGAGTGCCTTTACCCGGCGTAGCGATCTTGACCAGATCGTCGAGGCACTGACAAGTATGCGCTTCGCAGGGGCGGTTACACTGGGCGAGCGAGGTGCACTTTATTTCGGCGATGGTAACTATGAATACCTTGAGGTACCGAGTTACGCCGAGCCCTTGGATACTACCGGGGCTGGGGATCTTTTCGCTGCGGGGTTCATTGCCGGTTTGGTGCACGGGCTCACTCCGCATGATACCCTGCGATTAGGGCAGTCACTCGCCGCAGAAATTATTGCACACCCCGGAGCGCGCCCGCGCAGTGATCTAGGCACCTGGCTCGCTGAGCATGAATCCGACTTGGCCAACACCTAAATAACGTCGCTCTAGCCCTTGACACCGCCGGTCGCGGAGTCGGGCCGTGTGCGGTAGGTGGAGAGATATGCCACGGATACGGTGGCGGTGCCGAGCGCGGCGAGTATCAGAATCGCGCTTAGTGCGAGGGTCTGATCGAGCACCGCGAAGGCCACGGCAGCCGTCACACTTCCAATGGAGTAGCTCGAGTAAATCATCGAGAAGGCACTGCTGTGAAGACGACGATCGAAGTGGTGTGTCGCCGCGAAGGTACGCAGGCCGTTCGAGGGTGCAATGAACCCGCCAAAACATAACAGCGTGACCCCCACCATCAGTTCATTCTGAATTCCTGCCGCCTCGGCTACCAGGCAGATCGAGAGACCTATGAGAAGGATTGCGATGCGCCGCTGCGGGAATACCGCGGCCGATCCGGTGCCGAAGTGGGCGTAGAGTGAGCCGCCAAGGATCGAGCCAAGTGAGAGCAGCGCCATTGCCAACGCACCGAACGGTGCGTTGTGGAGTAGCTCGGTGGCGATGGGGACAATGGTCACTACGACCATCCCCTCTCCCAAACCTTCCCCAGCGCTCAACACCCAGAGCCAGGAGCGGAGCGTGATGTGTGGGATGGCAGCTGTCGGCAACGTTGGTGTTGAGTGGCGTCTGAGTAGGACGGGACTGAGCGCCGCGAGTACCGCGGGGATTACCAATAGAAGGCGCGCGCCTGCCAGCATGACCTGCACTGCGATGAGCGCTGGCGCGACGAGATAGGCAATCTCAAGCGCAACCGCATCCCAGGAGAGGTACCGCTGCAGTGACTGGGGGCTGAGTTGGGCGGTGAGTACCTGGCGAAGCTTGCCACTGGCCAACGCGGTCGTGGCTCCTGAGAGCAGGGCGACGGGCAGGCTGAATGCGAGTAGCGGGTGGATCAGGCTGGCAAGCAGTAGCGCGATGTCGAGCAACGCCAGGATTGTCAGGGTTGATTGGGCGCCCAGGGAGGCGGCGCGCTGACCACGACGGGTAGCCAGAATTCCGACCACCGAGATTTCACCCACTGCGACCGCGCCGACCACGAGCGATGCAAATCGAAAGCCGGCTGCCGACCCAATGACGTACTCGATTGCGAGCGGCAAGAGCGCGACAGGCAGGCGAAAACTGCTGGCAGGTATGAGCCAGCGAAGGTAGACCGATCGATCAGTGACGTGCTTCATCTTGATATCTTTGGATCGTTTGTCTTTCTGTATCGAGTTGGGCTAGGTTGGTAGTGAGCCTACGTTGTGCCTGCGAGGTTTCAATGAGTTTATGTCGCTTGCAAGGGGCGGCCGGTTCCTAAAGGACGTGGTGGATGTCACTCGGTTTGGAGCAGTGTGGTCTGATAGGGGATCTTCATACCGGGGCCGTCGTCTCTGATGAGGGGGCGGTTGAGTGGCTTTGCGTTCCGAGATTTGACTCGGATGCCTGCTTTGCGCGCTTACTTGGCGACGACAGCAATGGATTCTTCCAAATAGCTCCCGAGGCGAGTTCATTTCGTCACGAGCAGAGCTACGAGAAGGATACGCTGGTGCTAGCCACGACGTTTTATACAGAGACTGGTTCGGTTCGTCTGCTGGACTTCATGCCGATTCGCGAAGAACATGCCCGGATTGTGCGGATTGTTGAGGGACTGAGCGGATATGTTGACATGAAGGCAACGCTTTCGTTGCGTTTCGACTATGGAGTGTCGATTCCATGGGCCAGACATATCGACCGGGGACTCTCGTTCGTCCTTGGTCCCAACGCGGCACTCTTGGAGTCAGAGATCCAACTCGAGGGTGAGGACATGGTCTCGGTCGGGCGCTTTCGCGTTCGCGCAGGGGAGGAGGTCGAGTTCGTCCTCGTTTTTTACAGCTCGACCGAATCCATACCGAGGGCAGTTCGTGCTCGTGAGGAGTTGGCGCGCGTTCGGGCCTTCTGGCGCGGTTGGGTGGCTGAGGCAAAGGACGACTGTGGCCGCTATGAGGACGTTGTTCGCCGCTCCTTGATCACCTTGAAGGCTTTGACTTATGCACCAACTGGTGGGATGGTGGCGGCATTGACCACGGCCTTGCCTGAGCAGATTGGCGGTAGTCGCAACTGGGATTATCGCTACTGTTGGCTGCGTGATGCCACCTTTGCACTGTATGGGTTTTTGCAGCGCGGTCATTTAGTCGAGGCGCGGTCATGGCGGGCGTGGCTCCTACGAGCCATTGCCGGCAGCGCCGAGCAGCTCCAAATCATGTATGGAGTAGCTGGCGAGCGACGGATCCCTGAACTCGAACTCGGTTGGTTGAAGGGGTATCGAAATTCGCGCCCTGTTCGAATAGGCAATGCCGCCTCAGAGCAGTTCCAGCTCGATGTGTATGGAGAGGTGGCCGATCTGCTGTATCAGATGTTGGTTCATGGCCTCAAGCCGGACCGCAACGTCTGGGAGATCCAACGTTATCTCACTGACCATGTCGTCTCTGTGTGGGAGCAGCCCGACGATGGTATTTGGGAGATCCGAGGAGAGCGTCAGCACTTTACGTATTCAAAGATCATGGCCTGGGTCGCCATCGATCGAGGAATCCGAACGATCGATATGCTTGGCTATGATGGCCCGAGGGAGCTGTGGGATCAAGAGCGTTCTCGCCTGGAGGAGCGCATCTTCAAGGAGGGCTACAGCGAAAAGCTTGGATCATTCGTCCAGGCGTTCGGCTCGGAGCGGCTTGATGCCTCCGTTCTGGTGGCTCCTGCCATGGGGTTTATCGACGCGAAGGATCCTCGTATGGTTTCGACGGTGGAGAGGATCCAACAGGATCTCTCGCTAGACGGCTTTATCCTTCGTTACCAGCCCGACGCGGGAGTTGATGGCATCGACGAACCCGAAGGGGTATTTTTGCCGTGCTCGTTTTGGTTGGTCGAGAACCTTGCCATGCAGGGTCGGCTCGATGAGGCCGAGGCGATGCTTGACAGACTGGTCGGGGTTGCAAACGGCCTTGGTATCTACTCTGAGGAGTATGATCCGAGCGAACGAGTGATGTTGGGCAACTTCGCTCAGGCGCTTACGCATGTCGGATTGGTGAACGCTGCGCAGCGCATTGCTCATGCGAAGCGCCATGATGCCTGATCGAATTGGGTATCTATTGTCGGCCGGCCAGGGAGTTGGCCCTGATTGGCGTGGCGGGGAGTTGGTCGAGATGCAACGTCAATCCACTGGTGAGACGCTGGAGTGGCCGGTGAGAATCATGCCAGCGAGGTTCGCGAAGTCAACACAGCGGGTGAGACCGATATCGGGGAAGGAGCCGGGATGAGAGAGATACCGTTCGTTCTGTTTGGAGCCACAGGGGATCTTGCGAAAAAAATGCTATTACCCGCTCTTATGACGATCTTTCGAGATCATGAGACGTACCGGCTCAAGGTGGTTGGCGTCGCTGACACTGATTACAGCGTCGATGGTTTTCGTGACTACGTGGCGCAGGTGCTGGTAGATTCGGGGCATTTTGAGCAGAAACAGATCGAGGCGTTTGTTCGTGATGTTCACTATGTGCGAGGAGACTATGGGTCAGATCCCCTCTACGAGGAGTTGTCCAAGGTTGTTGACGCCGACGGGGAGCCGATCTTCTACCTGGCGATCCCCCCGCGGTTCTTCGAGGTGGTAGTCGACCGTCTTGAGGCCGTGGGCTTTGCCGAATGTGGGCGAGTGATGGTCGAAAAACCCTTTGGTCGCGACCTGGCGGATGCACGGCATCTCTCTGAGGTGCTTACGAGAGCCTTCCGCGAGTCCCAGATCTATCGCATTGATCATTTCCTCGGCAAGGAGGCGGTTCAGAATCTCCTCGTGTTCCGGTTTGCGAACTCTATACTTGAGCCGCTTTGGAACAGGAACTACGTATCGAGGATAGAGCTCAACATGCTCGAAGATTTTGGAGTCGAGGGCCGTGGGGCGTTCTATGACAGCGTCGGGGTGCTGCGTGACGTCGTTCAAAATCACCTCTTGCAGTTGCTCTGTCTACTCCTCATGGAGCCACCTCTGTCGATGAATAGCGAGAGTGTGGCCCTTGAGCGCGTCAAGGTGCTCGCTTCGATGGAGCCTCTCTCACTTGCTGAGTCGGTTCTCGGGCAGTACCGAGGCTATATGAATGAGCCCGGCGTGACGCCCGGTTCGTCGACACCGACGTTTGTCGCGGTGCGCGTACGGCTCAATTCATGGCGGTGGGCGGGCGTGCCAGTATTCATCCGTGCGGGCAAGGCGGTCAGCGAGACACGAACGAATGCGATTATCGAATTTCGGTCGCCGCCAACGTTGATTTTTGACTCCAACGATGCCCACCACCAACCCGAGCCCAATCGCCTGATTTTTGAGTTCAAACCTGATGATTTGATCGATTTGCGTATGCAGGCAAAGGTACCTGGCCCTAACCTTCGTTCGGCGCCTGTTTCGCTCGAAGTTGGGCGCGCCGGTGGTCCGGTCAAGGGTGAAGAGCCTTATGCTCAGCTCATCGACGATGTAACCCGTAATGACCAGTCGAGGTTCGCGTCAGAGGAGTCGGTAGAGGCCGCCTGGCGGGTAGTATCACCACTACTTGATCAGCCAGCTTCTCTCCTCTACGGCGCAGGCACCGGTGGCCCAAGGGAGGCAGACGGTCTAGTCAGTGATTTTGGAGGTTGGTGTTAGATGGGCGAAGTACTGGCTGTCGATCTTGGGGGGACGAATTTTCGGATGGCTCGGGTCTCCAGTGAGGGTGAGATCCTAAAACGTGCGGTCCTGAGCACCAAGGAGGCTACCTCAGTGGGCGAGGGACTTGAGCGACTTGTCTCCCTCGTTGATGGCACCGAAGTGCCGACCCTGGTCTTCGGTGCTCCTGGCGTCGTCGACTACACCAAGGGACACGTGGTCTACGCCCCGAATCTGGATCAGGAGTTTCTCTCCGAGCTCAGTGTCTCTGCTCTTCAGGCAGAGCTCAACAAGAAGGTGATACTCGTCAATGACGCGGATATGGCAGCACTTGGGGAGTCAGAGCTGGGGGCAGGCAGGGGTGGGGTGACGGTGGTGTTCGTGACCTGTTCGACAGGGGTTGGTGCGGGCGTGATCCATGCGGGGCGTCTGTTGCGAGGTCATTTTTCAACCATGGAGGTCGGTCACACTCGTCTAGGACTTGAGGCCATGGATGAGGCCGAGTCGCTCGCCTCCGGCACGGCACTGGCCCGTATGGCAAAAGAGGCCGGCCTGGTTACCGACAACCCTACCTTGGTGAAGTCGGCTGCGGCAAATGCAGGCATCGAGCGAGAAGTTCTCAGCAGAGTCACCGAGGCCCTCGGCATCTTGCTCTCCAATCTCGCTTGGTTGTTGGCTCCGGACAAGATTGTGGTCGGCGGCGGCCTTGGACTCTCTGACCCGGTCGTGATGGAACTCACCCAACAGGTCTTTGACCGCAGTGTCCCGAAATACCTGGCTGGACTTCGCCTCTCCCCTGCCCAACTGGGAGATGATGCTGGACTGCGAGGGGCGGCCTTTGTCGAGGCGGCGCTCGCAACGACCTAAGGATCAGCAGGGAGCCCTGTCGCCCGCCGAGGATGCGGCAACGGTTGATCGGCCTGTTCAGCGGAGCTTATTTGTTGGCTCGATGGGTATGACACCAGCAGCGGGACGCGCCAAGGCTGTTTCTGTGCCGATGACGACCGGGTGCTGATGTCGATGGCAGAGCAGGCCACGACGGTTGTCCTTTGCCTGAGGTTGCGCGGTGAGCGCGCAACGCTCTTCGAGCGAAATACGCACGCAAGCTACTGAGCGAGGCTCCTCATTCCAGATGCCAAGGTACTCAGTTATCCAACGGCGAGATGTCGTGGTCCGTCGGTGAGTACCTCGATCGCGAGTTCTGGCGACACGATGTTGATCTGCACTCCGGTGCCCATCTCGAAGCCCGCCAAAGTGGAGAGCTTTGGATAGACGTGTGCGTGCCAGTGGAAGCTGCCAAAGGCCCGATACGGTGACGAGTGGAACACCAGGTTGTAGGCGACTGGCCCAACCTTTTGACGAAGAGTCGCGAGCGAGGTGCTGATTGCTTCTCCCACGGCAAAAAGGGCGTCTGAGTTTGCCAAATGGAGGTATGGTCCGTGCTCTCGAGGGACGATGAGGAGTTCAAACGGGATCGATGACCAGTAAGGGGCCATGACCGCAAGGTGATCGTTGGCAAATAACATCCTGGAGTCGATGGACTCTTCGAGTGCAATCGTCGTGCAGAGGAGACATCCCCCCACAAATCGCGAGAAGCCGGCCTGTTCGTCGGCCAACTCACGAGGGACAAACGACATGCCGAGCAGCTGGGCATGTGGATGCGCCATGGACGCACCAGCGTCACGACCTTGATTGACGATTACTTGCGAGTAACGGATGGTCGCGGAGTGCGCATGGGCCTCAGTCCGGTCGCGGATTGCGGACATGACGATCCGTGATTGTTCAGCGTCGAAGTCGCTCCACTTGGCGTTATGGTCCGGCGAAAGTATAAGAACCTCATGGATCCCAGTCGCTGGAGCTTGCGTGAATACCGGGCCGTGGCTGACACTGACCATCGGTGCATCACCGTGAAAAGCGGGGTAGAGGTTAGGAACGACCCGTACCTGCCAGGATCCGGTCGGTCCATACGTTTCGAGTGCAGGAGGCGTGGCCTCTTCGTTGCCGGGGCAGAACGGGCATGGTCTGCTAGGGTCCTGCGCGGCAGCCTCTGACGAGAGAGAGATAGCCGCTGGGCGATAGCGTCGGCCTTCGGCTACCACGACCCACCGGCCCGTGAGAGGGTCCAGTCTTAACTGATGTGTGTCCACAGGCTCTCCTTCATCCCCTCAAACTAGCAGGTCCCACTTCGAGTGTCGTAGGTTGTTCAGAAAGGTATAACCGAGAGTTTTCCTGGTTGTTCCTGACCTAAGTGACCTTTGCAGTGCCATACCTATCGCGGGCGCTCAGCCTGAGAAGGTTGAACGTGGCGCATCGACGAAGCGTCAACCAGTCACGATCACGAGAGTGGCCCATCGTTCGGGGCGGAGACGACGTCACCGATCCAGTAGGGTCAGTTGCCGGTAAGGTGGTGACTGAGGAGGGAGGCGTGTGGTTATGTCGGGGATGGGTTCGAAGATGCTCGAGCTCGATGACGAGGATGAACTCAAGGACTTTCGGGCCTGTTTTGTCGATGATCGTTCTGGTGTCAATTACTTAGACGGGAACTCACTTGGTCGGTTGAGTCGTGCTGCTCGCGACTCGATCATGACCGCAATTGATCAAGAGTGGGGGGTTGAACTGATCCGGGGCTGGGAACATTGGGGTGAGCTGAGCTTTGCAATCGGCGACACATTAGCCGCTGAGTTACTCGGCGCTGCCTCAGGACAGGTGGTGGTGGCGGACTCGACTTCGGTGAATCTCTATAAGGTAATCATGGCGGCACACTCTCTTGTGCCCGATCGCCGTGTCCTTCTGGCAGACCTGAATGACTTTCCAACTGATCGCTATATTCTCGAGGGTATTGCGAAGGCAAATCGCATGGAGCTTCGCTTTATCGCCACCGCGATGGACGAGCCAGTCGTGGCCGATGATTTTGCCCCCTATCTCGACGATGATGTTGCCGTCGTGGTGCTCAGTCAGGTGAACTACCGCTCGGGCGCACTCAACGATCTTGCGCAGATCGCCTATACGGTCCACTCGGTAGGCGCAATGCTGGTCGGTGACCTCTCCCATTCCGTTGGAGCGGTGCCTATCGCGCTCGATGATGATGATATTGACTTCGCGGTGGGGTGCACCTATAAGTACCTCAATGGTGGGCCAGGGTCGCCAGCGTTTCTCTATGCGCGTCGACGTTTGCAGGCGGAGTTGACCCAGCCGATCTGGGGTTGGTTCTCCGCAAGGGACCAGTTCACGATGGCCCCTGGCTACGAGCCGGTCGCCGGTATTGGACGCTTTCTTGTTGGGACGCCTCCAGTCCTGCAACTTCGTGCACTCGAGGGCGCGCTGACGGTGGTCTGTGAGGCAGGCATCGAGCGCCTCCGAGCGAAGTCGTTGCGCCAGACGGAGCTTGCCATTGAGCTCTTCGAGCAGGTCCTTGCGCCGCACGGGTTCCGGCTCGCGTCTCCTCGTCTTGGCCCGGAGAGAGGGGGCCATGTGAGTTTTGAGCATCCCCACGCACAGGAACTGACGAGCATTCTCCTGAGGGATCACAGGGTGCTGGTTGACTACCGAGCACCAAACCGTGTCAGATTTGCCCCCTCGCCGTTATACACGAGCTTTGCTCAGGTCTATGAGGGAATCATGGCACTCGCCAAGGCGGTGGAGTCCTGAGTAGGAACTGAGACTGGGCCTCGGTCTAACGGTCCTCTTCGTAGACTCATGGAACGTGGAAATTTACCTCGACCATGCTGCAACCTCTCCAATGACCGAAAATGCGATTGCGGCCTACCTCGCAGCAGCTCGAGGGACCCCGGGCAACCCCTCCTCTCAACACGCTTGGGGATCGGCGGCGAAGCATCAGTTGGAGCTTGCACGAGCGAAGCTAGCCGGCCTGTATGGTATGGCGGCCGACGAGGTTCTGTTTACCTCTGGTGCGACCGAATCCATGAACTGGGCGATCCAAACTATCGCAGAACAATCGGGACTCATTTTTGCGGCACCGATTGAGCACAGCTGCGCTATTGAACCGCTCAGACGGCTTGGGGACCGGGTAGCGTGGCTGCCCGTCAACTCCGGTGGCGACATAGACTTCGAGGCCGCCGCTGAACAGTTAAAAGCGCATGCCTCTCAAATTGCGGGCCTAATCGTCATGGGCGCGAACAACGAAACCGGGGTGATCCAGCCAGTACGACAACTCGCGTCGTTGGTCAAGCGACTCAACGGGGGTGCACTCGTGCTATCAGATCTCGTGGCGCTGGCGGCATGGGGTAGCATCGGCGAGACTATCGAATGGGTTGATCTCGGTGTACTCAGTCCGCATAAGGTTGGTGGACCGGTGGGCGTGGGCGTGGTGCTGCGCCGCCGTGGTGTGAAGATGGCTCCATTCCTTTTAGGGGGAGCTCAAGAATATGATCAGCGAGCCGGGACCGTTTCGTTGCCATTGATCTCCTCGGGCGTTGTAGCGCTTGCTGATGCTGATAGAGTGCGTGGCGAGTATCGCCAGCACTGCCGAATCCTACAGCGCCGCCTCGAGCTCGGTCTTGAGGCGCTCGACATAGGGGTGGAGATTGTCGGTCGCGATCGAGAGCGTGTGGCTATCACCAGTGCCATTTTCCCAGGCATTCGGGCAGAGGATCTGCTCTTCCTCCTCGACGAGCGGGGGGTTCGAGCATCGGCTGGCGCCGCCTGCGCTTCGGGCGCCATGCAGCCGTCGCACGTCCTGCTCGCTCAGGGATATGGCCGTCATGACGCCCTGTCCCAGGTGCGATTCTCGTATTCGGCTGCACTCGGCGCCTCTGACATAGACGACGTCATCAGAGTTGTTGGTGAGGAGGTTGCCAAGCTGCGCTCGAATCGAGGGCTCTCATGTGGCTAAAGCGAGATCGCGCCAGTCAGCGGTCAGGTTCGTGCTCATGAAGTTGGGCATCAATAACCCGATTTACGTTCTCTTACTCATCCTTCACGTCGGCATAGGGCTCATCGGCTTCGGTTCGAATGCGATTGCTGGTTGGACTGCTCGTGATGTCGCCGCGAACGGCTCGACCGATATGGTCCAGCGCTTCTTTGATGGAAAGATATCACTTGCCCAATGGTGCGTGGTTTTGGTGCCAGTCTTTGGAGTGAGTCTGCTCGTCGTTCGCGATGCTAGCGATGTCGAACAACCCTGGTTCCTGGTCGCGGTAGCAATCTGGATTATCGAACTAGGGATCTTGACGGCTCGAGGCTGGCCCGCACAACGCAAGCTTGGCACGGCGCTGGGATCGGGCGGAGATGCTGAAATCCACCGCCTTGGCATCACTGTTCTTCGCACGCAACAGCTTGTGGTGATCCTCTACCTGGTTGCCTTCTACTTGATGCTGTTCAAGCCGTAGTGAAGGGCGCTTGCTGCGGGAAACCCTGAAGCTCCCCGCAGTATGGTCATTCGGGTTTTCTCTCCTTCGCGCGCAGACGTCGCACGTGAACAGGACATCAATAGCTAGAACATCGTCGCTGCGATACGCTGGCCGTCGTCGCGGCGACTGAGCGGTCTCGCTCACCGCAGTAGCAGGCGATTCATGGATTCAAAGAGCCACCTATAAGAGCGACAACTGAAGGGCGACCGAAGCAACCGCGTAGGGGCTGGCATCGATGGTGCACAATGTCGCAGCCCAGACCTACCACGCTAGCCGCGGCCGCAGTTTGGCTTCTTCCCATGGTTGGCTTTCTTCTTGGCACGGAGCTTTCGTTTGACAGTTCGCTTTGACATAGGGGGACAGGCTAGTCGCTCGGCGTGTCTCACGTTGCCCTCGCCTGAATCACGGTAGGCTCTGAGCTATGGAACGACTCGGCCTAGTTGGTCTCGCAAATGCTGGCAAATCGACACTCTACAACGCGCTCACTGGTTCGAATACACTGGTGGCGACACATCCGTTTGCCACGACTGAAAGCGTAGTTGGCGAGGCTATCGTCCCAGACGAGCGGCTTGATCAACTCGCTGAGCTTCACGAGTCCAAGAAGCTTGTCTACGCACATATCCAGGTCGCTGACATCGCTGGCCTGGTGTCTGGGAGTTCCACTGGGGCGGGACTCGGGAATCGTTTTCTTGGGCAGATCCGTGAAGTGGACGGCATTGTCTATGTATTGCGCGCCTTCGCTGATGAGCAGATTGTCGGTGATAGTGACCCGCTTTCGAACCTGGAGACCCTGGAGCTTGAACTCACGCTGGCCGATCTTGGTAGCATCGAGGGGACGCTTGACCGGCGGCGGCGAGCTGCGCGGGCTGACAAGTCGCTGACGGCCGAAATCGAGGCGCTCGAGTTGGCACGTGACGTTCTCGCCGAGGGCACGCCAATCTACCGTTCCCATCTTGGAGCTGATGTCCTTGCAGTTCTGCACAACTCGTTCCTCTTGACGAACAAACGCGTTTTGGCAGTTATCAACACCGACGAGGTGAATCCTCACGGTGACCCTGGGCTCGAGGCGAAGGTCGCATCATATTTGGGGGCCGATAGCGTGGTTCTTTCTGCCAGCCTCAAACTCGAGTCAGAGCTCGCCCGGTTGAACCCTGACGAGCGTGGTGAGATGCTCGAAGCCCTTGATATCGAGCGTCCGGCACTCGACAGAATCGCCGAGGCGGCTTATCGAGCGCTTGATCGCCGAACCTTTTTTACCACGGGCGACAAAGAGTCACATGCCTGGACATTCCGGGCTGGATCAAACGCGGTTGTGTGTGCCGGGGTGATACATTCGGATCTGGCACGAGGTTTCATACGTGCGGAGGTGATCTTTTGGAAAGACCTGCTCGAGGTCGGTTCATGGTCGAAGGCAAAGGCCGCAGGGAAACTTCGGCTCGAAGGCAAGGATTATCTTGTCGCGGACGGTGATGTGCTTGAGATCCGCTTCAACGTCTAACGGTGATGGCATGGTTGGTCGACTCTCGAGGGCAGGTGCTGGCGTCGTTGATGTTGGCAGGCTCGATCGGGTGGTCGATGCGCAAGGTTATCGACATGGCGATGGACTTGGGTACCGGACTCATTGTCTGGCCCGGTTTTGGGCAGGCGACTCGAGGAGTCGCGTTGGTTCTCGATGATGATTTGATAGTCCGTCAGGTACGTGAATTGCGTTCGCTACGACCGTGGTTGATGGTCTCATCCCAACGAGTAATCGTGTTGCCGCGTCACGTTGTGGCAACGAAGGCACCGGTTGTAGGCGAACGCCTCGCCATCCACGCATGACCATGACGCTTTTTGTGGTCGGTACGCCCATTGGCAACCTTGGCGATCTTGGCCCTAGAGCCCGAGCATGTCTCGAGTCGGTGGATCTTGTGATTGCAGAGGACACCCGAGTGGTGGGACGTCTGTGCCATCTGTTGGATATCAAACCTCGTGCGATCCGTGGCTATCAAGGGAGGCAGCGCATCACCGAGAGCGAGTTCGTCGATGTTTTGGCAACCGGTGATATTGCGCTCGTCTCCGATGCCGGCATGCCTGGCATCTCAGATCCCGGGGCGGCATTTGTAGCGCTCGCACTAGCCCGAGGCGCCAAGGTGTCTCCCATTCCTGGTCCATCGGTATTGACGGCAGCTCTTGCACTATGGCCACTGAGTTTTACTGGTGCTTGTTTCTACGGGTTTCTTCCTCGGCGGGGGCAAGAACGCATTGAGTTGCTCAGGCGTCTCATGGCTGCGCCGACCATCAGTGTGTTACTCGAATCACCAAGACGCCTGCGCGATACCTGCGCAGACCTTGCGGCGATCGATGGCTCTCGACGAACGCTGCTTCTCGGGGAGTTGACGAAACTCCATGAATCAGTCCATTGGATGACACTGAGTGAGGCGCATTCGTGGCTGACGACCGTAGAGCTCAAGGGCGAGTGGGCGGTGGTGGTTGATCAAGCATCAACCGCGGCTCCGCCTCAGCAAGATGGCGAGCGACTTCTCGTTGCATTGGCCCGCTCGAGTCTTGGCACCAAGGAGGCAGCGGGTATATTTGCGGAGGTGCACGACCTCGGGAGCCGCGAGGCTTATCGTCTGATGCTCTCACGTCGGACCGATGGCCAGGAGTCAAGTTAAACTAGCCTTTTATTAGAACGAGGGATGGGGCCTGCCGGAATGAATCGCTTCTACATTACGACACCGATTTTTTATGTGAACGGGGATCCACATCTGGGTACCGCATACGCTGCGATCAATGCGGACGCCTTTGCCCGGTGGCATCGGCTCCGTGGTGACCAGGTTTTGTTTGTCACCGGCACCGACGAGCATGGCCTTAAAATTCAGCAGTCTGCGGACGAACATGGTGTTTCGCCACAGGCCTGGGTCGACCAGACGTCGGCCCATTTCCTTGGTGCCTGGCGGGAGCTTGAAATTTCTTTCGATGATTTTATTCGCACCACCCAGGAACGACATCACCGAACAGTTCAGCAGTTTTTGACGGCTATTTACGACAATGGCTTCATTGAAAAGGGGCACTATGTTGGGCTATACTGTGTCGCATGCGAGGCATATTACGAGGAGAGTGAACTGCTCGACGGTGGTCGTTGCCCGGTCCATGAACGTCCGGTAACAGAAATGAGCGAGGAGAACTATTTTTTCAGACTCTCTGCTTTCACGGATCGGTTGATCGATCTGTATGAGTCTGGTGCGATCAGGGTCACCCCAGAATTCCGCGCAAACGAGGTTCTAGGATTCCTACGCCAGGGTCTCAAGGATATATCTATCACGCGTACATCGATTTCGTGGGGCGTTCAAGTACCCTGGGACGCGAATCACGTCTTCTACGTGTGGTACGACGCCTTGATAAACTACCTCACTGCCATCGGTTATGGGGATGACCAGGAACGATTCCTCAGGTGGTGGCCAGCGGTCCACCACCTGCTCGGCAAGGATATCATCCGTTTCCACGCTATTTGGTGGCCTGCCATGTGTCTTGCGGCTGGCATTGACCCTCCCTCGGAGCTGCTGGTGACTGGATGGCTGCTTGTTGATGGCGCAAAAATGTCAAAGTCAAGCTCAAATCAGATAGATCCACTCGCGGTGGCTCGTGAACTGTCGTCGGATGCGTTGAGATATTATCTGCTGTCTTCTACGAGCTTCGGTTCGGATGGTGACGTCTCTTTGGATCGCTTGCGTGCGACCTATAACGCGGATTTGGCCAATGATCTTGGAAATCTTGTATCGAGAACTGTGGCCTTAATTGTGCAGAAGCTCGGTGGAGAAGCTCCTTCTGTCCCTGAGCTTGACGATAGAGTACAGTCCTTGGCTGACCTGATGGCACAAGGGACTCAGGCCTGGAGCGAGTTTCGCCCGAATGCTGCGCTGTCGGCTGCCATGGAGATGGTTCGGTTTTCTAATTCACTACTCGAACAGACCGAGCCGTGGCGACGTCCGTCAGGAGACGCTGACACTGCTTGGTGCTTGGGAGCAGTTACCGAGGGGATACGCCTCGCGAGTGCTCTGCTGAGCCCGGCGATTCCTCAGGCGACAGGTGGCATTCTTCATCGTCTGGGTTTTGAAAATATGGGTGAACTCGAGTGGCATGCAGGTCATCGGGGTCAACTGCTGCACCGATCCGAACCCCTGTTTCCGCGGCTGGCTAGGGACAGGTCTTGAGCTGGTTCGACTCCCACGCTCATCCAACTCAAGCGGGGATTGGTGACGAGATCCTTGCGATGCGGGCGGCAGGGGTTGAAGGGTTCATCGCGGTTGGCACTTCGGTTAGTTCGTCAGAAGCGGTCGTGGATCTGGTGGGATCGGTGCACGAAAGTTTCCCGGAGTTGACCGTCGGGGCGGTGGTCGGTATCCACCCCCATGATGCTGGTTCGGCCACCAACGAAGACTTGGAGACGTTGTCGCGGATTATAGAGGATGATCCAGTACTTGTGCGAGGTGTTGGGGAGTGTGGCCTTGACCTGTTCTACGAGTACTCCAGTCGGGAGGTTCAAGAAGAGGTGTTCCGTTCACAAATCGCCCTTGCGAAGCGCTTTGACCGGACGTTGGTGGTGCATACGCGTGATGCATGGGAGGACACCTTCCGAATCTTCGAAGAGGAGGGTGTGCCGGATCGCACGATCATGCACTGCTTCGTCGGTGGACCGGATGAGGCACAGCGATCAATTGCGATGGGAGCCTATCTTTCGTTTTCGGGGATCGTGACGTTCAAGAACGCCGAAAATGTCCGGCAAGCCTTTCTCGCGACACCGTTGGATCGGATCCTTGTCGAGACGGATGCTCCGTATTTGGCCCCTGTGCCCCTTCGCGGGCGCCCAAATTCGATTGGAAACGTGGCAGTCACGGGCTCGTTTCTTGCGGAGTTGAGCGGCTTGAACCGCCTCGATTTTGCTCGCCATACGTGGCAAAATACCATAGATGCATTTCAGTTAGCACCAAAAACTTTATAAAATCTTGGCAAAAGTGACGGAGTGGTAACTTGGCCAGGCTAGGTTGGCCAAGGCTTTTACGCCATTGCAGATCCGCTTAGGCGAATCTGATGTCCTATTGTCGAGTGAAAGGACTTCGCTCTGAGACTTCGCAAGAAGTTGGTGGGCATGAGCAAGACGGTGCCCGTTGGCATTGGCCTCGTCTCTTTTGTCGTTACCAGTTGGGCGGCCACAGCAGGACCAGGGAACGCCACCCTGGTGAGCTACAGTGCCGCAGGGCGTCCGCAATCCGCTGTCACCAGTGGAGAGCTCCCGGTTATGTTCTCATCGACATCGCAGGTCACACTCTTGAGTGAAAATGGCCTTGCGGTTGTTGCCGGCTTGGGCCCCATGGCTGACGCTACTGCGGGGGTGACGCCGCTCATTGCCCCTCCCAAGCCGACTACGGATTCTTTGCCGATTCCGCTGGCTCCACCTCCGCCCCCACCTCCACCTCCACCTCCAGCTCCACCGGAGTATTCGCAGACGGGTGTTGTGTCTTGGTACGCATCACCAGCCGGGACCTGCGCATCACCGGGGTTGGCTTTCGGAACAGTGGTGACGGTCACGAATACCTACACTGGCGCTTCGGCCCAGTGCGTTGTCAATGACCGAGGGCCCTATGTTGGCGGCAGGATCCTCGATCTTTCGCCGGCTACCTTCGCCAACCTTGCACCCCTTGGTCAGGGGCTCATGAGCGCAGTGCTACACTGGCAGTGATTGGCGACCGGAGTATCAAAATCTGAGCTGAATCGCAGGCTGTTCTCCAAGGGCTTCGAGCCCTCGAGAGCGCTCGGTCAGAACTTTCTTGTCGACGCTAACATTGCTCGAAAGATTGCAGTTGAGGCATCGTCAGGACAGCGCGTTCGTGCGATCGAGATCGGCCCTGGTGCAGGTTCGCTGACGATGTTTCTGGCAGAGTTGTTCGAACGTGTCCTGGCCATTGAAGCTGACCGCCGTCTTGCAATAGAGCTGCGAGCGTTGTTGGTCGAGCGTGACATCGACAATGTAGAGGTGGTTCATGACGACGTTATGCGCTTTAATTTTCTCGATGCGGGTGTCGACCTCTTGCCAACGGTAGCTGTGGGCAACCTACCCTACAATATCGCTTCGCAGATCATCCTTCGCCTACTCGAGCAAGCGTGGTACATCGAGTCGCTGGTGGTCATGGTCCAGGCCGAGATGGCAGATCGATTGCTGTCAGCAGCCGGGAACCGCAATGCATCGGCCTTCGGCGTTCATGTGGGCCTGCTGGCGACCACAAAGGCAGTTTTGACTGTACCTCCTTCGGTCTTCGTGCCTTCTCCTAAGGTTGGCTCGAAGGTTGTCAGACTTGATCGTGTGCGCGATCCTCTGTCGATCGTCGATCCTAAGCTCTATACCACCCTGCTGTGGCTGATCCGCACAACTTTTGGACACCGTCGCCAGATGTTGCGCCATGTGTTGACCTCTGAACAGAGCGCCGTAGTGAAGTCAATGGGAATCGAGGTTACCCGCCGACCGGAGTCTTTGTTGATGGACGAGTGGATCGCCATGGCGCGTCGTCTTGAGGAGGCAGGACTTGGCGCACCGAGTTGACGCTCCGGCGAAATTAACGTTACGACTGAAGGTTGTTGGTCGGCGTTACGACGGTTACCATCTGATTGAAGCCGATATAGTCGCGCTTTCATTGACCGATACGGTAGAGATCGGACGTACCGACAGCGGTACCAGGGTGCAGATGTTCGGCGATCCACCCGTTGGAGAGGCCACACGGTACTGCGTTCCTGTCGACTCATCAAACTCCGTTGTCAGGGCCCTGGACTTCCTCGGAGTGGATGCCGACGTCGAGGTGCGAAAACGCATCCCTTTTGGTGCCGGCCTGGGTGGTGGATCCAGTGATGCAGCGGCGCTGTTGCGTGCGTTTGGCTACTGTGGCGACCCGAGCGCTGCTATTGCGCTCGGTGCTGACGTTCCTGCTTCACTTGTCGGTGGCCACGTGCGGGTTGGTGGTATCGGGGATTTGGTCACACCTCTCGTGGAACATGCCGGTACTTACGTTCTCTTTGTCCCTAACTTTTCCATTTCGACCGCTGCAGTGTATCAGGCCTTTGACCATCTCGGTAGTGACGGAGGGGAGAACGATCTCTACCAAGCTGCCTGCAGTGTTGAACCCAGGCTTAGTGGCCTTGCTGGTGAACTCACACGTCGATTCGGATATCCCATGAGGTTGGCGGGCTCAGGGTCAACCCTCTTTGTGGAGGCAACCCTAGAGGATCTCGACGTGGAGCCACAACACCTTGACGGTCACATCGCTGTCGGGACTTTGGAGAGTACCGTTGGTCCTGTCGTGGTGATTGAATGTCACTCGATACCGCGGTCTGTGTCAGGCGATGGTCGGCAGTAAAACGGAGCCACCCCTTGACCTTCCAGCCAAAGGGTGGTCGATACTTTTGGTTGTTAAACGATCAGCTAACGACCAGCACGTCGCTGCCAGCGCGTCTTCTTCAACATTTTCTTGTGCTTCTTCTTGCGCATCCGCTTGCGGCGCTTCTTAATCAGTGATCCCATGAGTGAGAGATGCTAGTCGCTTTTGGCCTCTCCTGGCGCATTGGTCGGCGGTGATTCTTTGCCATGGTAGGGTAACAGGTTGCAGTGGCGGGTAGTTCAATCGGCAGAACGCCTGACTTTGGATCAGGAGGTTCCAGGTTCGAGCCCTGGCCCGCCAGCCACATTCTACCAGTTCAGAGGCCTAATCTCAAACTCATCTCTGCTATGATCCCCATTAACCCAACACAAAACCCAACATTTGTCACAGGGGGTGGTTATGGCAGGATCGATTCGTCTCAGGAAGCAGCCCAACGTCTGGGAGCTACGGGTCTACCTTGGAAGAGATGCAAGTGGCAAGGTAAAGCATCGTTACTCCACCTTTATCGGGTCAAAGCGTGATGCAGAGCGTGAACTCGCTCGCCAGCTACTCCTCATCGACGAGACTCCAGCTCCGGTCATAGAGGGTACTAAGTGGAACAAGCGAACCACCTTCAACGA
>JAJZXI010000029.1 GCA_021806545.1 Actinomycetes bacterium
CGTGCGTTATGTCACCTACATCCAACATCCTGAGGATCGTGGAGGGCTTGCTCTTGGCGGAGTTGGCCCGGTGGCCGAGGGTTTTGTTGCAATTTTGATCGGATTGGGTTCGTTGATGGTCGCAGGGTATTGGATCGGAGGAAGGGCTCAATGAGCGAGGCCCAGCTCTCGGAAGAGGCAGAGCACCAGGAGATTCACCGACCTTTGATGGAGAAGGTCGTGGCGATTTGCTTCATAGTGTCGGTGATTGGAACCATTGGGCTCGGAGTGACGTACTGGGTCGGCGGTCAGCCTCAGGTGGAAGGCGGATTCCTGTTCCTTGCACTCGGTGGCCTTGGTGTGGGGATCGTCGCTTGGGGCAAGTATCTGGTTCCCCAGGGACCCTACGTCCAAGAGCGCCATGAGATGAAGAGCGCTCCGGAGGACATCGAGGCGATGCATGCGTCGCTCTCCCGGGGTCTCGGACAGATGGGTAGGCGTAAGTTCTTGCTGCGGCTGCTGGGGGGCGCGGTTGGCGTCTTTGGTATCATCAACCTGTTCCCCTTCTTGCGATCGCTCGGACCCGTCCCAGGCAAGTCACTGTTCGTGACCAACTGGAAGCATGGATCGGAGCTGGTCACCGCGGATGGTCGCGTCGTTCTCGCGAGCGATCTTGAGGTAGGCGGAGTGATGACCGTCTTCCCGAAGGGTTATGAAGGCGAGCCTACCAACGCGATTGACCAGGTGATCCTCGTGCGACCCGCTGATTACAACCTGGTAACACGTCCGGGTCGCGAAACCTGGGGTCCCGAGGGCTACCTAGCCTTCTCCAAGGTCTGCACGCATGCGGGATGTCCGGTTGGACTCTACCAGGAGTTGACCCAGCAGCTTCTCTGTCCCTGTCACCAGAGCCTCTTTGACGTGCTGACTGGTGCTACCAACGTATTTGGCCCTGCCCCACGGCCGCTGCCGCAGCTACCGCTGTACATTGACTCCAATGGTGTGCTTCGGTCACAGTCCGGATTTAACGAGCCAATTGGCCCTGGGTTTTGGGAGCGTGGAGCTTGAGTACGCTAGAAGAAAGAGCAGTAGAGGCTGCAGATTTTGCGGATGAGCGCCTTGGGGTGGCGAAGTTTGCACGCAACTCATTCAATAAGATCTTCCCAGACCACTGGTCGTTCATGTTGGGTGAGATTGCGATGTATTCGTTCGTCATCCTTATTTTCACCGGTGTATTCCTCACGTTCTTCTACGTGCCGTCGTCGCATCTCATCACCTATCACGGCTCGTATGCACCGTTACGTGGCCAGAAGGTGTCGGAGGCTTATGCTTCGACGCTGAACATCTCGTTCAATGTACGAGCAGGCTTGGTCATGCGACAAATCCACCACTGGGCGGCTGACGTCTTCATCGCGGCGATTGTCGTGCACTTGCTGCGGATCTTCTTTACCGGAGCTTATCGAAAGCCGCGAGAGCTGAACTGGATCATCGGGAGTTCGCTGCTGATCCTGTCAATTGTGAATGGCTTCATCGGTTATTCGTTGCCTGATGACCTGATCTCGGGCACCGGCATCAGAATTGCGTTCTCGATCATTCTGTCAATACCGGTCATTGGGAGCTACCTCGCCTTCTTCATCTTTGGCTCTAACTTTCCCGGTACTTCGATCATTCCCCGCTTTTTTATCCTTCACGTATTGATTCTTCCAGCAATCATCGCAGGACTGATCGGGGCGCATCTGGCGATCATGTGGCACCAGAAGCACACCCAGTATCCGGGGCGTGGACGCACGAACCGCAATGTTGTGGGGATTCCTTTCTGGCCGGCGTATGCGCTCCAGGCGGGAGGCTTCTTCTTCATTACCTCCGCGGTGATCGCGGCGCTCGGTGGCTTCGTGCAGATCAATCCGATTTGGCTCTATGGTCCCTACATCCCTTACAAGGTCTCCTACGCAGTGCAGCCGGACTGGTACATGGGTTGGCTGGATGGTGCTCTTCGCCTGATGCCAAGTTGGGAAGCGGTATTTGGTCCCACGTATGGCGGTCATATGATCCCCAATGTGTTCTTCCCGGCGGTGCTGTTGCCAGGGATCACCTTTGGTCTTATTTTTGCGTGGCCTTGGATCGAGAGGCGCTTCACCAAGGATAACCAGGAGCACAATATCTGTGATCGTCCTCGCGAGCATCCTGTGCGGACCTCGGTCGGCGTCGGTGTTCTGATGTTCTATATCGTGCTGTTCTTGGCGAGCGCAACCGATGTGCTGGCCAACACCTTTGAGACGTCGCTGAATCTGGTTCTGTGGACGCTCAGGATTATGCTCTTTGTCCTGCCTCTCGTTGCTGGGTTGGTGACCTATCTGTTGTTGCGAGAGATCGCACAGATTCCAACGATTGGTGAGCCAAAGGTTCCGGTCGAGATCCGTCGAGATGTTGATGGGTCGTTTGCCTTCGCTGAGCTGAGTATTCACGAGACGGATGAGGAGATTCTCGAGTTGCCAGAGGAGGTCGCGTATCGCTCCCTTGTTGGCTCCAACGGCGGTGGGCAACTGCATCACGCGACTCATCAGGGCAATTCTGACGATGTCAGTGAGGAGCATGGGGTGTTCGAGGTTCCGAGAGATTGAGGTGGTTCGTGGGTAGGTTCGTAGGCACAGGGTTCGAGCAGTCCAGGGGCGTTCGACGGGTAGCGCGTGTCCTCGGGCCAATTGGCGGTATCGGCGTTGCCGGTGTTGTGCTGTCCGCGTGCAATATTCCGACCTTTGGAGCGTTCAAAGGGAATACGGTGCAGGGCAATAGCACCTTTCATCTGTGGCAAGGGTTCTTTGTGGCGTCGATTTTCGTCGGTGGCATCACCTTTGCCCTCCTGGCGCTCGCGATCATCCGCTTCCGCCGTAAGGGTGAGTCGATCATCCCGAAGCAGATTCACGGCAATACGAAGCTTGAGGTGTTCTACACCGTAGTGCCGGTATTGATCGTGGCGGTTCTGTACTTCTTCACCGTCCGAGTGGAGAACAAGGTTGACACCGTTGCGCGGAATCCAAACCTTAGAGTGGATGTGACTGGCTTTCAATGGGGTTGGAAGTTCTATTATCCAAAGTACGGTGTGACGACGATTACCAAAGGGGTTGATCTCTATCCGACGCTGGAGCTACCCGTTGGTGAGACGGCAACGTTTCGACTGGTGTCCAATGATGTTGTACACGGCTTTTACATGCCGGAGTTCGATTTTTCCCGATATGCATTGCCTGGAGTGACGAATTACTTTGATTTCACTCCGCAACATACGGCGAACTTTCTCGGTCGATGCTCCCAGTTTTGTGGCTTGTACCATGCCGACATGCTGTTTTATGTCCACGTGGTATCGCCGAGCCAGTTCCAGTCCTGGATTCATGCCCATCAAGGATCGTGAGGGTATGACTTGGAGACAATTGTCCGTAGCTTTCTTACAAGGGTTAGGGTGAGATCATGACAACACTTCAAGAGCCGTTGGTCCAGACAGCGGGGGTCGTCGAGCACGAACGTAAGGCCCCGGGCGGATTTTACAAGTGGATCACCTCGGTCGACCACAAGGTGATCGGCAAGAACTACATGTACACGGCGTTGACCTTTATGTTTATCGCCGGGGCGATGGCTTTGTTGATCCGTACCCAGCTGTTCAACCCAGATGGGCACGTCGTTTCGCTGCAGACCTACAACGAACTGTTTACGATCCATGGCTCGATGATGCTGTACCTATTTGCTGGACCGTTCGCATTTGGCGGTTTTGCCAACTTCATTATTCCGCTACAGATTGGCGCTCCGGATATGGCCTTTCCGCGATTGAACAACCTCTCGTACTGGTTGTATTTGCTGGGTGGAGTCACCATGCTGTTTGGCTTCTTCACCGCCTCGGGAGCGGCGGCATTCGGATGGGTTGCGTATGCACCGCTCTCGTCGGCTCCGTACTCGCCGGGGCCGGGTCCAGATCTATGGATCGTCTCGATTGCGTTGGTCGGGTTCTCGGGAATCTTTACGGCAGTGAACCTGGTAACGACGATCTTTTACCTGCGGGCACCCGGGATGACGATGTTTCGCATGCCGTTGTTCTCATGGAGTATGCTCGTGACTGGTATTTTGATCTTGATCGCGTTTCCAGTTCTCACCGCGGCATTGGTGTTGCTTTATGCGGATCGACACTATGGTGCACACTTCTTCAGCGTTGCAGGCGGTGGTGTGCCGGTGATGTGGCAGAACCTGTTCTGGTTCTTCGGTCATCCTGAGGTTTATATCCTCGCATTGCCATTCTTTGGGATCATCAGCGAACTCATTCCCGTGTTTTCGCGAAAGCCGATCTTTGGCTACAAGGGTATGGTCTTTGCTACCCTCGCCATTGCGGGCTTGTCGACGGGTGTGTGGGCGCATCACATGTTCACGACGGGCACGGTATTGTTGCCCTTCTTCTCTGCGCTGTCGCTATTGATTGCGGTGCCGACGGGGATCAAGGTGTTCACATGGATCGCCACCATGTGGGGTGGACAGATCAGGTTCAATACCTCTATGCTGTTCGCGGTCGGATTCATCTTCGCTTTTGTCATGGGAGGCATCACGGGCGTCATGTTGGCGTCTCCGCCGATCGACTTTTACACCCATGACACGTATTTCGTTGTTGCTCACTTCCACCAGGTGCTCATTGGAACCACCATTTTCGCAGGTTTCGCTGGCATCTACTATTGGTATCCAAAGCTCACCGGGCGTTTCCTACACGAGGGACTTGGGAAGTGGAACTTCTGGGTTACCTTTATTGGCTTCTGGATCACCTTCATGCCGCAGTACCTTTTGGGTCTGCGTGGGATGCCGAGGCGCATCGCGATCTACTCGCCTACTGACGGGTTTACGTTCTTGAATCGTATGTCTACCGTGGGCTCGTACATGATGGGTATTGGTATGTTCTTGTTCCTGTTGAACTTCATCATCTCATGGCGCCGCCCAAGGCCGGCAGGGGATAATCCGTGGGACGGGTTCACCCTTGAGTGGGCGACGTCATCGCCGCCTCCGGCGCATAACTTTCATTCGCTGCCCGCGATCAGGTCGGCGCGTCCGACATGGGACATGAACCATCCTGAGCATGCGGATGCCGTGCCTGCGGTGACGGGAGGTGACGAGAGTGCGCAATGAGTCGAGAGTCTATCTAGGCATCGGTAGCTTCTTTGTCCTTATTTTGGTTATCTATTTCGTCTGGAGCCGCGAATCGACCGGTTCGGTGCTACTGCTGGCGAGCGCTGGGTTGGGACTCTTGCCGGGACTCTATATTGGCTGGTGGTCTAGGAGGATGCAGCAGCGGCCCGAGGATGTCGATGAGGTTGCTCCTAGAGACATCACGGGGGTGGTTGGGCAGTTTCCTGAAAATACTATCTTTCCCTTTACGTTGGGCGTCGGGGCTTGGTTGGTCGGTCTTGCGTTTGTTTTCGGCCTATGGTTTGCGATCATCGGGCTTGGATTTGTCTTTGGTGCTGCGATCGGCGCTACGCTCGAGTCTAAGCGAGCATCGCTATCTGAGCGGGAGAATCGCGTTTAGCACACGGTATAGGGATAGGGGTCTTTGGGTTTGGTGGTGTCCTCTGTGGTGGCACCTTTGATCGCGCGCTAGTTGGATGATGCGCTGCGCGTGTACGCAGCCAGGCTTTTGGTCGGCAAGTCGGTGGGTCGCTCGATAGGCTCGCGACATCACCAGCGCTGGCACGGAGCATCGTTACCGTGTAGATGGGAGTGCTGGACCCTTGGAGCAATGGGTGAGCAGATCACGCCACCTCTGGGGTCTTTGCCAAGCCAGTTCGCCGCAGGAAGCGAACGCTCCGGGGTCAGGTCTCAGCAAGTCGGGTGTTGGCGGCACTGAACCCGGTCGGGATGTGCTCCTTGCCCGGCCTCGGAACCCATCGCACACTCAGGCCGCGAACGGCATCTGATATCAGTTCTGTGCTGTGGGATCCTCTGGTTTGGCGGGTTCAGAGCGAGCGCCCTCATCGACGCCCTTCTTGAACTCGGAGGTCGCGGATCCGATTGACCGCGCGAGCCCTGGCAAACGCTTGCCTCCAAAGATGAGGAGGAGCACGACGACCACGACGATGAGGTCGGTAGGGCTAAAGATATCTGCTAGTAACATGGTACTCCTTCGGTACTTGTCCACTAATTTAGCACGAGAGGGTGGAGAAAGTGAACTTTCTCGTCTCCCGACTATTATCTGTTCCTTCGTTACTAGCGTTGGTTTTGGTTTTTGCGCTCCCGGCGCTCGAGGCGTCGATCTTCCTTGGATTTATCTTTCCGGGAGAGACCGCGGTTGTTCTGGGTGGCGTGTTAGCCTCGCAGGGGCGCTTCCCGGTTTGGCTCGTCGGAGGTGTGGCAGCTCTGGGGGCAATTCTCGGGGATTCTGTGGGTTATTGGGTTGGGGCAAGGTATGGCCCTTGGCTCATGAAGAAGATTCCGCCGCGTCTGGTCAAGCCCGAGGCGCTTGACAAGGCTATCGATCTGTTGCGCCGGCGTGGCGGGCTTGGGGTCTTCATAGGGCGCTTCACCACGGTCTTGAGAGTGTTGATACCAGGCGCAGCAGGCATAGCGCACATGCGCTACCGCCGATTCTTGTTCTTCAATGCCCTCGGTGGAATCTGCTGGGCCGGTATCTATACCGCACTCGGCTACGTCGCGGGTGCTAACTATGCGGCCGTCCTGAAGGATGCAAGTACGACCAGCGAGGTGATCCTTGCGGCTGTCGTGGTTCTGTTCTTTGGTGTCGGACTTTATCGCCATTTCGGTCCTCCCCTGCGTCGACACAGGCGGGTGCCTGAGGAATAGCAGCAGGGAGTCTTCGCTCTTGCGGTGGTCTCAGTGGGAAGTCCGTCGGCGAAGGCGTTGTCTGAGGAATGGTACGGTGATACTCTGGAGTGCACGCAGGTGAGCAGAGGGTTGGGCGCGGAGAGCTCGCAGAGCGATCGGTGCGAGCAATGCGAGATCCCTGTCTAGGATGGCTGCTATTGCCATGCGCTGAGCGTGCCAGGCCAGAATGCGTTCCCGGTCTGATGGTTCGAGCAACTCCATGGCGTTCGTCTCATTGAGCATGATGCCCATGCGGCTCCAGAAGCGATACAGGTTCTTGGACACCCCGTCCTCGGAGTCTCGGTATAGCACGAGGTCGTCTTCGAGCACGGCAAGAGTACCAACCTTGGCACAGTTGATCCAGTATGCCCAGTCCTCAACCGCATCGAGACGAGAGTTGAAGGCGGCGACCTTTTTGGCAAGCTCTGTGCGGAGCATGACGGTCGAGGTCTGAAATTGATTGATCAGCGTGAGATCGCGATAACTGACCCAACGGAGGGTATCGGTACCCTTTGGTGTCGGATAGGTGCGCGACCAGCTGGTGGCGAGGAGATCGAGCTTGGGAAAACGTTCGAGGAGCCTCGCCTGGCGCTCCAGTTTGGTCGGATGCCAGACGTCGTCGTCGTCGAGAAAGGCGATCACGTCGCCTGTCGTCTGTTTGATCCCGAGGTTGCGTGCGGCGGATACCCCTTGATTGGTTTGGGTGATGATCGTGGCTTGGGGCGCGACGCGACGCGCGATGGCTGCGGAGTCATCGTCTGACCCATCATCGATGACCACGATACTCTCCGGAGGACGCGTTTGGGCTAACACGCTTTCGAGCGTATCGGACAGAGTTGAGTGGGCGTTGTAGCAGGTTACGACGACTGAGATTTGCATGGGCACTCACGATTCTCTTGGCTATTTTGGCTGCTAGCCTAGCATCTCATGAGTCATGGATTTTCGGCGGAACGATCCAATTGCCGCGACTAGGGGAACTTGCGCAGCTGCTTCCATCTGCGCAGCTCATCGGCGAGTCGGTAGCCCTTGAGGACCTGACGCTCGATTCTCGCGAGGTGCGACCTGGGTCGTTGTTTTGTGCAACCAGAGGGACTCGATTCGATGGACATAGCTTCATTGATGATGCAGTGGCCTCGGGAGCGGCGGCGGTGATGGTCGCTCATCCGGTCAGCGTGCAGATCCCGCAACTGGTAGTCCCCTCGGTTCGCCACGCTATTGGGAGGGTGGCGAGCTACTTCTTTGGCGACCCGTCGCGGTCGCTCGAGGTCATCGGGATCACGGGTACCAACGGTAAGACCACCACCTCGTATCTGGTTGAGTCAGTGCTCAACCGTAGTGACCGAAATGTCGGGCTCATCGGCACGATTGAGTCCAGGTTCGCAGGACTCAATCGGCCGAGCATCTATACGACCCCTGAGGCACCGGACCTGCACCGCCTTTTGGCTGATATGCTCCGTGATGGCACGCAGTCGGTGGTGATGGAGGTCTCTTCGCATGGAATCGATCAGCATCGGATAGATTCCATGCGCTTCGAAATTGCGGTGTTCACTAATCTGTCGCCGGAGCATCTCGATTACCACGGCACGATGGAGCAGTACTACTACACGAAGGCGCGCTTGTTTGTTCCGGGGCTCAGCAATGCTGCAGTTATTGGTACCGACACCGAGTGGGGGCGGCGTCTCGCGAGTCAGGTCTCCATTGATCATGTGACGTACGGCCCTGATCCGGAGAACGATTTCGTAGTGAGCGATATTGAGCTGGTCCCTGAGGGAACTCGGTTCCAGCTGCGCCATGGGCGTCATACGACACGTTTGACGGTTCCCATTTTGGGGGCACACAATGCCTATAATGCGGCGGCAGCCGTCGCCGTTGGTCACCTGCTGGGCCTGGATGCGACGGAGATCTATGCTGGCATCGAAAACTGTCACTCCGTTGCGGGTCGTTTTGAGTCGATCGTTCTGGGGCAGGAGTTTCGCGTGGTGGTGGATTATGCACACACACCTGACGCCATTCGCTCCCTCATCGAAACTGTACGACTCCAGTCGCCGGGAGGTCGAGTGATTCTGGTCGCAGGTGCGCGTGGACGTCGAGATCGACTCAAGCGTCCCGAGTTGGGTCGCGCCGCCGCAATGAGTGACCTCGCGATCTTGACGGCGGATAACCCAGGGGACGAAGAGCCGGCGGAGATCGTCGCTCAACTACTGGCTGGTACCTTGGATGTCGCTACCCCACCGATGGTAGTGGAACTTGATCGGCGTCGAGCGATCACGCTCGCCATCAATGAGGCTGGTCGAGGCGACACGGTGCTCATCGTCGGTCGGGGCCACGAACAGAGCCTGCGGGTAGGATCTGAGGTTGTCTATCTCGATGACCGTGAGGTGGCGCGTTCTGCGGTGGCCGCAAGGATCGGCATTTAGACGCGTCTACGATAGATATTGACCGACAACGGAATCATGATGATCAACAGGACTACACACCAGATAATGGCTGTGATTGCGAGGTCACCCGTTGTTGATCCTGCGGCGTGCGCTGCCACCGGTCCGTCCATGAGGCTCCGTGCTGCGTTGACGGCGACGCTCAGTGGCTGATGGTTAGCGAAACCACGGAGCCACGATGGCATGGTCTGGACTGGCACAAAGGCAGACGATGCGAAGGTCAAAGGGAACAGCAGTGGAAACGCCATTACCTGGGCGGTTTCGCTATTGGGTGCCGCTAGCCCTATGAGTGCGAAGAACCATGACAGTGCGTACGCAAAGAGCAAGGCGATACCAACCCCAGCCAGGAACTCGCCGATGTTCGTGCCGATCCGGAAGCCGACGAGAAAGCCGACGATGATCATGATTACGATGACCACCAGGTTGCGGATAAGGTCCGCGATTGTGCGACCGGCAAGCACTGCAGATCTGGTCATTGGAAGGGCGTGAAACCGCTCGATGATCCCTTTTTGCAGATCTTCTGCAAGCCCTACGCCGGTCTGCACAGAGCCAAAAGCGATCGTTTGAATAAAAATTCCTGGCATCAGGTAGTCGACGTAACTCAGTCCAAGCTTTGAGGTCTCTGACCCTATAGCCCCACCAAATACATAGCGAAACAATAGGACAAACATGACCGGTTGAATAGTCGAAAATACCAATGACTGAGGTATACGCACGTAGTTGATGAGATTGCGCTTGGTGATGGTGAGCGCGTCCGTCGCCATCCAGAAAAACTTGGAGCGGTGCTGATCGGATGAGACTGTGGTGGTAGCCATTGGGTTAGCTCTCCTCTTGGTCGGATGGATGCTGATCGGTGAGCGCTAAAAAGACGTCATCGAGGCTGGGTTCGCGAAGATTGATTTTCGTAGGGTTGATCTTTTCATCCAGGAGTCGCTCAAGCACGAGCACGGTAGTGGCAGCACCGTCGGCGACCGGTAGTTCGAGGCGATTTTCGAGCTGTTGGATCGGTGCTGATGCCAGGGCACCAAGCGTGCGCTGCGCTTTGGCTGCCGTCCCCTCGTCCTGGAATGACAACTCCAGCACCGTCGCACCGAAGCTTGCTTTGAGTTCGTCAGGCGTGCCTTCGGCGATTACTCGGCCGTGGTCAACCACTGCGATCCGGGTGGCGAGGCGGTCTGCCTCCTCGAGGTACTGTGTGGTCAACAGGACTGTTGTCCCGTCAGCCAGGAGCTTTTCGATGATTTCCCATAAGTCGTTGCGACTCTTGGGATCGAGGCCCGTCGTTGGCTCATCGAGAAAGAGGATGGGGGGTTGCGCGACCAACGCAGCTGCGAGGTCCAAACGCCTTCGCATACCCCCTGAGTAGGTGCTAAGGATGCGCTTGGCGGCATGCTCAAGACCAAAGTCATGTAACAGCTCCGAGCTGCGCGTTCGGGCAACCTGCTTTGAGAGGTGATTGAGTCGCCCGATCATGAAGAGGTTCTCCTCGCCGGTGAGGCGCTCATCGACCGCCGCAGCTTGCCCGGCAAGGCCGAGTCGTTCACGAGCGAGCTGGGGCGACTTGGTAACGTCGATGCCCATGATCATAGCTAGCCCCGAGTCAGGCGGGAGAATGGTGGTGAGGATGCGAACGATGGTAGTTTTACCGGCACCGTTAGGACCGAGAAGGCCAAAGACGGTCCCTGCCTCCACCTGAAAGCTGACGTCCTCAAGCGCCCTCACCCCGCCCTTGAAGGTCTTGCGCAGGTTGTGCACCTCGATGGCTGTTGGCATCACACCTCCCATGGATGTACTCACTGTCAGACCATGGCCGGGACCAGACTATGACAGATTTTCTGTTTGCTACGCTAGTCGCTGCTCTTGCACTTGGCCGTTACAACGCCGTAACCGCGGAACGATAATCCCGCTGTCGCTCATGGTTACCGCAGAAGTCGCAGCCCCTTCGTTTTCGGTGATGGTCGTTGGGCTAGACTGGCGATGCTGCATGGGCCGGGTGAGCTCGGATTGGTGCGGAGGACCACAGTGTGGCGCAAGCGTCACAGCGACGAGCGCCCCCGGTAGGATTCGAACCTACGCACCCGGCTCCGGAGGCCGGTGCTCTATCCCCTGAGCTACGGGGGCTCATGGGAGTCAAGGGGAGTCTAGCGCTCCCACACTCAACAGAGTGCCCAGTGCAAGGTTGGGAGCCGTGACGCTGATATGCTTTGCACAAAGCTTCTCGCCTCTTGGCGTGCCGATGCGCGGAACTCGTATCCATTCAGAGAACTCAACACAAATTAAAGGAGCAGGCAGTGGCGATCGCAGACCGGTTGTTAGCGTTAGTGACCTCCGCCGCTGAGGAGCTCTTCGAGCAACTGCGCATCGATCCGGCGCCATTGAGCATGGTGAGTATTGACGAGCCAGCGGTTGCTCAGCACGGCGACTATGCCTCCAATGCCGCCTTGGTACTCGCCAAGACGTTGGCTCAGCCGCCGCGCCACATCGCTGAAATCCTTGCCCAGCGCCTCCGCCAAGACGTACTGGTTGATGCTATTGAGGTCGCAGGACCAGGCTTTCTCAACATTTGGATTGCTCCTTGGGCTTTGGCGCGTGAAGTGATTGCCCTTTTCAACGATGGGGAGGAATATTTTCGCACCGATTTGGGTCGGGGAGCAACGCTGCAGGTCGAGTTCGTCTCGGCAAATCCGACGGGCCCTCTCCATGTCGGTAACGGGTGGTTGGCAACATATGGCGATGCGCTGAGCCGGCTGATGGCCTTTGTGAACTACCGGGTCACCAAGGAGTATTACGTCAACGATACCGGTGGTCAGATTCGTCAGTTGGGGGCATCGATCCTTGCGGTGCGCACCGGGGCCCAAGTTCCAGAGGGAGGATATCAAGGCGCCTATATTTCTGAGCTTGCGGCACGGTATGAGGGCTCTGACGATGTTGTTGAGGCAGGTAATTGGGCAGTTCCTATCATTTTGGATCTGATTCGCACCACGCTGGATGATCTTGGGATCCAAATGGACAGTTGGTTTTCACAGGCCTCGATCGAGGAATCAGGTGCCGTCGCCGACGTGGTGGGCGAACTCGCGTCACGTGGGGCGATCTATGAGCGTGAAGGAGCGCTGTGGTTCGCATCTGAATCCTTTGGGGATAGTCGCGATCGTGTGATGCGCAAGTCGAACGGTGACTTCACCTATCTGGCCGGCGATATCGCTTACCATTACAACAAGCTGGTTGTTCGGGGATTTTCCCTTGTCATCGATGTCTTTGGTGCAGATCACCACGGCCAGGTCGCATCGATGATGGCTGCCATCCGTGCCCTGGGTATCGATGAAGGCCGTCTTGAGATCAAGCTTGGCCAGATGGTGTCATTGCTGGACAACGGCCAGGCGGTAAAGTTCTCGAAACGAGCAGGCACCGCTATCCCCCTTGATTGGCTCATCGAGGAGCTTGGACGAGATGCGACGCGCCTCCTCATCTTGTCGAGTTCGATCGACCGAGCGTCTCAGATCGATCTTGCCCAAGCGAAGGCGCAGTCGATGGAGAATCCGGTATTTTACATACAGTACGCTCATGCCAGAATCTCTGCCTTGCTGCGCAACGCGGTGCACCAAGGCGTTGACATGGAGGTGGCATCGATCGAGGCACTCGCGAGCTGTCGACACCCCCGTGAGGTCGCACTGATGAAAAACCTGCTGCGGCTGGGACCGGTGATCGTGCGAGCTGCCGAAGAACGAGCGCCCCATAAGATCGTTGGCTGGCTGATGGGGGCCGCCTCTGATTTCCATGGCTTCTACCATGACTGTCCGGTGCTGAGTGCGCCGCCCGCCGAGCGCACCGCCAGGCTGACATTGGCTCGTGCGACCCAGGTGGCGCTTGCCACGGCGCTCGATCTGCTGGGGGTTGCACCCCTCGAGGAGATGTAGGTGGATCAACTGGGGGTGCTACCCGCACATCTGGCTCCGTGCACTGCGCAGGTGGATACGACCGGGGAACTCACGATCGGTGGCCTGAGTGTTTCCGCCCTAGTGGAACTCTACGGCAGTCCACTCTTTATCTACGATGAAGAGCATTTGCGCGCTCAGATGCGAGCATCGGCACAGGGTTTTGGACAGGGTCAGGTGATCTACGCCTCCAAGGCGTTCCCGGCTGTCGCGATGGCGAGGATCGTGGCACAAGAGGGCCTATTCTGGGATGCTGCATCGCTCGGTGAACTCCATGCGGCCTTGCGTGGTGGTATCGAGCCTGCCAAGATCGTTCTCCATGGGAATAATAAGTCGATGGAGGAGCTTAGTGCAGCGATCGAGGCCCAGGTCGGACGCCTGGTAGTGGACTCGTTTGACGAAATCGACCGACTAGAACAGCTCGGTACGAGCCGCGCAACCCGGGTTTGGCTGCGTGTGACGCCGGGTGTCGAGGCCCACACCCATGCCTATGTACGTACCGGCCAACAGGACTCAAAGTTCGGGTTCAACCTGGCCAACGGGGATGCTCATCGGGCCATTGCGAGGGTCATGGCCAGCCCGCGACTGTCATTGACCGGACTACATTGTCACATTGGCTCTCAGGTGTTTGCGTTGGATTCTTTTCGTGACGCCGTTGCCATTATGGCTGAGCTCACACTGGAGAGTGGCCTCGATGAGTTATGCGTTGGTGGAGGCTTTGGGGTGGCGTATCTACGTGATGAACACGTTCCTTCTGTGGGGGCGTGGACGGGCTGGCTCCGCGAGGCGCTCTGCGCCCATGGCTTACAAGAGGAGCAGATCTTTGTCGAGCCCGGGCGCGCGATCGTAGCCGCCAGTGCGGTAACGGTATACACCGTCGGCGTCATCAAGAGGATTCCTGAGGTTCGAACGTATGTCGCCGTGGACGGTGGCATGAGTGACAACCCTCGGCCAGTCCTCTACGGAAGTGGTTATGAGGCATTCGTTCCTACGCGCCTCTTCGCTCCCCATGACGCGACGGTTGCCCTCGTGGGCAAGCACTGCGAATCCGGTGACGTCCTCGTTCGTGAAGCTCGACTTCCGTCGGACCTTAGTGTTGGAGAGTTGGTGATGACTCCAGTGACCGGTGCCTATGGCTATTCGATGGGGTCGAACTACAATCGGCTGCCGCGGCCCGCCGTCATCTTGGTTCGTGATGGCCGTGCTCGAATCATCGTACGTCGTGAGACGCTCGACGATCTGTTCCGCCTGGAGGCAGACGTATGAAGATCGGACTCCTGGGTTGCGGGACGGTGGGCAGCGCTCTGGTCCAGCTGCTCGACGCCGATGGAGACCGCCTGGGAAGCCTGTTGGGAGAACCCCTTGAGCTGGGACGAATCCTCGTGCGTGATCTTCACAAGGTCAGGGCGCATGAGGTCCCGATGAAGCTCTTGACCACCGAACTTGCTGAAGTGATCGAGGACCCAGAGATCGAGCTCGTCGTGGAGCTACTGGGGCCGGGTGAGTTTGCATTGAGCGCTATCGAGTCCGCCCTGGCAAGCCACAAGTCGGTTGTCACCGCAAACAAGGAGATCCTCAGTACGCATTTTCGCGAACTTGAGTCGGCCGCAGCCAAGGTCAATCGGGATATTTTCTTTGAAGCGGCAGTGGCCGGCGGCATTCCACTGATCAGAGCGTTGCGTGTGTCGCTTTTTGGGGAGCGACTCACGCGAATCGTTGGTATCGTCAACGGCACGACCAACTATATCCTCACCCAGATGCAAGAGGAGCACGTATCCCTTGAGACCGCGCTTGGTGATGCCCAGCGATTAGGTTATGCTGAAGCCGACCCTCATGGAGATCTGTCCGGCCGAGATGCCGCCTCCAAGCTGGCGATCATCGCGAGCATCGCGTTCGGTAGCCATGTGGACGTAGCGGATGTGCAGGTCGACGGTATCTGGGGGGTGACACCAGCGGACTTTGATTTTGCGAGGCGCAGCGGAGGGGTGATCAAGCTCTTGGCTCAGGCGGAGCGTAGTCTTGATAGTCCCGACGCGCCGGTTCGGGTGGAGGTATTCCCCGCCATTGTTATGTCTGACCATCCGCTTGCGAGCGTTCGTGGCTCGTTCAACGCGGTCTTTGTCGAGGGTTCGGCAGTTGGCCAGCTCATGTTCTCCGGCCCAGGTGCCGGTGGGTTGCCGACGGCCTCGGCCGTTTTGGCTGACATTATCGATGCGGTCAGAAACCTGCGAAATGCAACTCGAGCACCGATGCGAGTGGCACAGGGCACTCGGTTTGTCGATGATTCCTCGATCGAAGGCGTCTTTGCGCTCTCGGTGGATGTCATCGACGCACCAGGAGTTCTCTCGCGAGTCAGCGAGGTCTTTGGGCGAAACCTCGTCTCTATCGCGCGTATGGAGCAAGATGAACTCGATAGTGAGCTTGCGCATCTGGTGTTCCTGACGCATCGAACGCGACTCTCGTCGATTCGGGCAACGATGGCTCAACTGAGCGAGCTCAGTGTCATCCAACGTTTGCACAAGGTCTTGCGGGTGCTGGAATAAGGAGTTCATGTATGCAGAAGGTGACGTGGCCGGGGGTAATCGAGCGGTATCGTTCATGGTTGCCAATCGACCGATCGACGCCAGTCGTTACGCTTGGGGAGGGTGGCACGCCGCTGCGGTTTGCTCCAAGACTTTCAGAAAGGGTCGGGGCGAACGTCTACCTCAAGCTTGAAGGGTTGAACCCTACTGGATCCTTCAAAGATCGCGGCATGACTATGGCGGTATCCAAGGCAGTCGAGGAGGGAAGTGTCACCATCATCTGCGCATCGACGGGGAATACTTCGGCGAGTGCAGCCGCCTATGCCGCAGCAGCCAGGATACGGGCGGTCGTGCTAATTCCGTCCGGGCACATCGCGCTCGGAAAACTTGCGCAAGCACTTGTTTACGGTGCCGAGGTGATTCAGATCGAGGGCAACTTTGACGAGGGGCTGCGTCTAGTCCGTGAGTTGGCCGAGACGCATCCACTGACGGTCGTAAATTCGATCAACCCATACCGATTGCAAGGACAAAAGACGGCGGCCTTTGAGATCGTCGATGAGCTTGGTTCTGCTCCCGATGCGCAGTTCATACCCGTTGGTAATGCCGGCAATATCAGCGCCTATTGGCTCGGATACCAGGAGTATCACAAGGTAGGTATCATCGATCGCGTACCCAGGATGTATGGGGTGCAGGCTGCCGGGGCTGCACCGATTGTGAAGGGAGCGGTAGTCCCGGAGCCCGAGACGGTAGCCACAGCGATCCGCATTGGAAATCCCGCGAGCTGGACGCTCGCGCTTCGTGCTCGAGATGAGTCTGGCGGAGCAATTATGGCAGCGACCGACGAAGAGATCTTGAGTGCGTATATACTTTTAGCCAGAGACGAGGCAGTATTCTGTGAACCAGCCTCAGCAGCCTCGGTGGCTGGACTTCTCAAAACCCCGGTCGTTCCTGGCTCGTCGGTCGTATGTGTGTTGACTGGGAATGGTCTGAAGGATCCAGATACTGCGGTGTCCCAGGTACAGGTTCCGAAGGTAGTGGGCACGTCGATGAAAGAAGTGGCAAAGGCTATTGGTCTGTAAATGGGACGATCAAACCCCGACAAGTGCCTTGTCGCTGAACCTGTCAAGATCCTTGGCAAAGAAGGGAAATAACTGATGGACGCATCGTCTGGTACGCTGGAGACGCTCGATAAGGAGACGTTGATCGGCTTGGCTCGTCAACTTGATCTGAAGGTCTCGGCGCGGCTGCGCAAGGCAGATCTGATATCGATGATCGAAGCCAAAGGTTCGGTTGCCGGTAGTGAGGCTGCGGGCTCCTCTGGAGTAGCGTTGGCCCAGACGGGCGGCGACGACCAGCGTTCCGCCGTAGCGCAATCGAGTGAGGCCACGCACGCCGCTTCCGGGGGTCGTCGGGAGCCTGCTACTGACCAGCGCAGTGCAGCGGCGACAAACGGTAACGGCAGGGCGGCGAACGATGCTCCTGGCTCCGCACCCAATGCCGGCGAGCACCCGCAGGCAAAGTCTGTAGAGTCACGACGTGGCGGTCTAGCGACTCTCATCCCGCCGATTACCGTGAACCCGGTGGAGCGTGCAAATGGGACTCCCCAAGGGGACGACTCGCAACCCGGTATGGGTACCCGTGGTGATGAGGGTGGGTCTCGGCGATCTCGACGTAATCGGCGAGGCAAGGAGCGAACCGACCGAGCCGACGGATCCGAGGCTCAGTCGTCGGCTGAACTCGTTACCGTCCAAGGTGTACTTGATCTTCGTGATGACGGCTATGGATTCCTCCGCACCAAAGGATATCTGTCCTCCAAAGAGGATGTCTATGTACCGGCAGCGCTGGCACGTAGGATGAGTCTGCGCCGTGGTGACATCGTAGTTGGTGGTGCTCGACCCGCCGGTTCGACCGAGAAGTACCCTGCACTCTCCCGAGTCGATACGGTTTCCGGGCTCGATGTTGAGACGGCCCGTGCCCGGCGCCGATTTGAGGACCTGACTCCGTTGTTCCCAAACGAACGCCTTACGCTCGAGAGTGGCGCTGACCCGACGAACATCACGCCCCGGATCATTGACCTGATCGCGCCCATTGGTAAAGGACAGCGAGGGTTGATCGTGTCGCCACCAAAGGCTGGAAAGACTACGGTCATGAAGGAAATTGCGAACGCCATCGAGCGCAACAACCCAGATGTTGCGCTGATCGTGCTCCTCGTGGACGAGCGCCCTGAGGAGGTTACCGATTTTCGGCGCTCTGTCAAGGGTGAGGTGATTGCGTCGACGTTTGATCGACCGGCCGAAGAGCATACCCAGGTTGCGGAGCTGACCATTGAACGCGCCAAGAGGATGGTTGAACTCGGCCGCGATGTCGTGGTTATTCTCGACGGGATTACGCGTCTCGCGCGAGCTTACAACCTCGCACAGCCCGCGAGTGGGAGAATTATGTCAGGCGGGATCGACTCCGGAGCCCTCTATCCCCCGAAGAAATTCTTCGGTGCGGCGCGCAATATCGAAGAGGGTGGATCGCTGACGATCCTAGCCACCGCGCTGGTGGAAAATGGATCCAAGATGGACGAGGTAATCTTCGAAGAGGTCAAGGGCACCGGTAACATGGAGCTCAAGCTTGACCGTCGTCTATCTGAGCGTCGCCTCTATCCGGCCGTTGACGTGAATGGCTCGTCGACGCGCCATGAAGAGCTGCTCTTTTCTCGAGATCATCTGAACCAGATCTGGAAGCTCCGCCGAGTGTTGAACGCAATCACACAGGATGGTACGGCGGCTGCCGGTCTTGAACTGCTGCTCGACAAGGTTCGGAGCACTCGTTCCAATGGCGAGTTCCTCTCAGAGATTGCACGAAGCTCTGGTATGTAGTGCTGGTGGCCAAGTGGGGGGCTGAGGGTCTCATCTTTGGAGAAGATCTTGCCGACTACGCGATGCGTTCGGTCTGCCCCTGTTGTTCGGACGCTACAAGGTTTGGTTCGGATTGGCTATACTCGATGGTCGCAAGGTGACACAGGCGATCGCGATGTGGCTATGGTTCAATGCAGCCTTGCGGGCTGAGAACGGCTCCGAGGCTTGTCCTGGGACCCCAGCATTGATTGGGACAAGTGGAGTGCTGTGTCAGCCCAGTGGGGTTTGACAAGTTGAGAGATCAAGTTGAGAGATAAGGACGTAACAAAGCAATGAAGAGCGATATTCATCCGGATTACGTGACGGCTACGGTTCACTGTTCGTGTGGGAACACGTTTGTGACACGCTCCACCAAGACTGATCTGCATATTGAACTGTGCAATGAGTGCCACCCGTTCTATACGGGTCGTCAGAAGCTCGTTGACACTGGTGGACGTGTCGAGCGGTTCCAACGCCGTTACGGTGACCGTTCGAAGAACAGAGCCCAATAGCAACTCGGCCTGCGAACTCTCCTGGTGGAGTCGATCGCGCTCGAGCGAGTTATTGAGCGTTCCTTTGGGGCATTTTCGAGCCTACCTTCTCGTCGCGATGGGTGGCGGGTTGTTCGTACGCGCCAAGGTCTAGTCTGCTGGCCCACTCCGCTGCCCGGGGCGCAGTTTGCTCCCATCAGCGAGCTCCTCGGACAGGTGCTAGCGGTTCGTCGTTTCGACGCTGACAGCCCAATGACGGTCGTTTGGCCGCTCAGCCTGGGGTTGGCCCAGAATGATGTTCTGATACAAGTCGCCGAATTTGACTCGGTCTTCGTGCGTTCAGTGCCGCCGATTCGCGTGCGCAAGATGGAAGGCACCTCTCTCGGCAGCTTCGATACGGCTGGCACAAGGGCCCTGATTACGCCGAGAGTGGTGCCCGAGGAGCTCCGAACGATTGCGTCGGGAGCGTTCGATGGGCTGGGCGAACCTGAGTATGCATGGTACCAAGGCGGAGTTTTCGCAGAGTACCTGGGTGTGCCGGTGATAGGGATGATTGGAGATGTGTTGGTGGCGGGCGTCGACCCCCGCGATCAGGCGATGGCGCGCGAGGCAGAGATGAATCCAGAGCAGCTGCGTTCGTTCGCTCGTGAGATCGTCGGAATACTGGTAGCATCACGATTCGGGCGCCGGGGCCGATATGATTTCTCAAGGGTGGCGGTAGGACGCCTTATGCGATCGCTGTTTTGCCGCGAGCATCGCCGAGCCCAGCCGATTGAGTTTGCACAGGTCGCACAAGGGCGCGCTCGGGCGTATGCGGCCATGAATGACTCGCTTTACGGCTTTGGTGGCGCCAACGATCTCTGGCTGGTCCTCGAAGCGGCGGCGTTTTCAAGGCTCGTGCCTGGCACTCAGGCTACGGTCTATGTGCTTGATACAGAGCCAATGATGGTCTTTGAAGAGCTGGCTAGGCTGGTGGCTATGCCATATTCGATCGAAGTCAGGGAGCCAGTCGATGGCTGATGAGCGTTTGGCTAAGTTCGAGCTCGAGTATCAGCGGAGCGTCGAGGAGATGTCAGATCCGAGGCTGTTCCAGGACCAACATCGGGCACGCGAGGTCGCACGTCGACACAAGGTACTCGAGGAGATTGTGGCAACGTTACGCGAGATCGAGCAGCTTCGCGGCGACCTCGAGGTAGCAACGGAGCTCTACCAGGCTTCAATGCCCGAAGATCGCTCGGTATGGGCCAGTGAGATTGCAGCGTTTGAAGCAGCGTTGGCAAAGAAGTCCGATGAACTCGAAATTCTGCTGCTCCCCCAGGATCCCAATGACGGACGCAATGTCATTTTAGAGATTCGTGGCGCCGAGGGTGGCGAGGAGGCCAATCTCTTTGCGAAGGATCTCACGGAGATGTATCAGCGCTTTGGTGACAGGATGGGCTGGCGCGTCGAGATGCTCGCATCGGACCCGTCTGACCTTGGCGGCTATAACTTTGCCTCACTGCTCGTGAAGGGGGAGGATGCCTGGCGACGCCTCAAGCACGAGGCCGGACCGCATCGCGTCCAACGCGTCCCTGTTACCGAAACCCAAGGGCGAGTTCACACCTCTTCGGCGACGGTTACGGTCCTGCCCGAGGCCGATGAGGTCGAGGTGCAACTCGACCCCAATGATTTGCGCATCGACGTCTATCGGTCGACCGGGCCGGGCGGACAGTCGGTCAATACTACCGATTCGGCTGTGAGAATCACCCATATCCCTACGGGTATTGTGGTGGCGATGCAGGATGAGAAGAGCCAGATCCAGAACCGTGCAAAGGCCTTGCAGGTGCTTCGGGCGCGTCTGCTCAAGGCCGAGCAGGACCGAGTCAATGAGGAGCTTTCGCGGACACGCAAGTCGCAGGTAGGCGGAGGTGGCCGGTCCGAGAAGATCCGAACCTACAACTTCAAGGAAAATCGCGTAACTGATCACCGAATCAAGTTGACCCTGTACCGATTGGATCAGATCCTCATGGGCGACTTAGTCGAGATCTCAGATGCTCTCATCCAGGACGAGCGAGCCCGACAGCTACTCGACCAGGACGATGATCGCTGAGTCGCACCGAGCATCCCAGCCGGAGCACCTCCGGGTTGGATTACCTCAACCAAGGGTCATCGAGCGGTGGCTCTGCCAGGCTCTAGACCGCCAGGGAGTCATTGACCCGCACGAGCGGCGGGCGATGCTTACAGATCTCTATGACCGGTTGGAGTGTGGTGAGCCGTTGCAGTATGTGCTCGGCACCTGGCAGTTTCGATGGATCGAACTACGCGTGGATCGACGGGCGCTGATCCCTCGTCCGGAGACCGAGCTGATGGTGGAGTGGATACTTGCCGAACTAGCTGGTCGCGAGAGTCCCCGGGTTCTCGAGCTCGGCACCGGCACAGGAGCTATTGCCGCCGCGCTCGCTCACGAGCTGCCGAGCGTCTCAGTTGTCGCTACTGATGTGTCCGCGGATGCGCTCGCGCTGGCGCAGGACAACATCGTCAGTCTGAGGCTCAACAGGTGCATTGACCTCCGACAGGGCTCCTGGTGGGAGGCGGTCGAAGAGCACGAGCGCTTTGATCTTATCTGCTCAAATCCTCCCTACATCGCTGACACAGAGTGGAATAGTCTCGATCCGATGGTACGAGACTGGGAGCCACGACGTGCATTGACTGCTGGCCCCACTGGACTTGAGTGCTACGAGGTGATTTTTCATGAGGCTCGTGGTCGCCTGGGCGGGCAACAGGGTGCGGTGGTTCTTGAGATCGGCTCTTCCCAAGGGTTCAACGTTCGACGCCTCGCCATCGATGCGGGCTTTGACGACGTGGTTATTCACAAGGACCTGGCTGGTCGGGACCGTTTTCTCGTGGCACGGTTCCGATAGATGAGAATCTTTGATCTGCGAACTGGCCGGTCCTTTGATCGTTCAGAGAGGGCGGCTATCGACTGGGCTAGGTCAGAACTTCGCGAGGGTCACGGCATCATTTGTCCGACGGATACCGTCTTTGGCCTGATCGCAGATGCGCGTGACCCGGAAGCAGTCGCCAACATTGCTCGGCTGAAGGGGCGAGAGGCTTCGACCCCACCACCGGTGCTGGTCGAGAGTGTCACCGCCGCACAGGCGCTGGCTGGGGGTGCTGGTGCTCCACTGCTGGCCAAGGTGAGTGATCTCTGGCCGGGCCCGCTCTCGGTCGTGGTCGACGTTGAGGACCCACTTGGCAGGATCATCAATCCAGACCGAGCCACGGTAGCGCTTCGCGTGCCCGCGATAGGCTGGTTGCGCCAACTCAGTCAAGATCTTCCGCTCGCGGCATCCTCTGCGAATCGTCACGGGCGGCCTACGCCAGTTGAGGTGACTGAGGTGATCGCGGAGTTCATAGATTTTCTTGATGAGCAGGATCCTTGGTTGACACTCGCCCTGGACCTCGGCGTCGCGGGGTCGATCGCCTCCACCGTCTTGGATCTGACCCAACAACCGCCAAGAGTTCTGCGCCATGGTGCGGTCACCTGTGAGCTACTGCGGCGCTACCTCACCGATCTCGAGTGCATCCATGGTGGGTCTTGAGCAGTGAGCGAAGGGTCACAATCTGGTTCGCAGGGATCGGCGAGGCGATGGCTGTAGTGCGCTCGCAAGCTTTGAGGCTTGCTTCCCCTACACTCGGTTGTATCAACTCCGTGCCGTGCGGAGTTGGCGGACCGAGAAGGGGGTACCCCGTTGAGTTCACCTGAGTGGCTTCGGAGC
>JAJZXI010000030.1 GCA_021806545.1 Actinomycetes bacterium
GTTGGGTCAATGAGGGCTCACCTATCCGATTGTCGATGCCGACCCTTTGAGGAGCACAGGATTCGATACTCCTACGTCGATGCTGTCACCTGGCACAGATCGGCTCGGCTCGTCTCGATCGCTCGGCCACAACTCCCCTCGCCACCAGGTCTCCAAGGACCACGCCCTCACTGTTCGGTTGATCATCCCACGTGATGTGATCCCGGCATCTCTATGACCGAGATCGGTCGTTGTCACCTTGACCTCCTGGGCCGGTTGTTTGAACGTGATCCCTTGGGCGTAGTGGGTACGGTGATGCGCGCACGAGACCTGGTCTGTGGTAGTGAAGGTGGGGCGAGCCTTGAGATCGCTCGTTGCTGGGCTTGAGTTTGGTAGTTGATGGTCCGTCGCCCTCGAGGTCCTCGCTGATGCATACCCGTGCTTGGTGACTATCGGAAGGCTCCTGTGGCGCTAGCCTTGAACGGGTGTCGGTCGGAATGGATGAAGTTGGACGCGGGGCTTGGGCAGGTCCGCTGGCGGTCGGTGCTGCCAGCGGCGATATCGAGGCTGCAGCGATCGTGTTGAAACGGTCCCGTGGTGCGGGCTACTACGACTCCAAGGCGCTCTCTGCTGGGAGACGCCAGACGTTGTTTGCTCGCCTCGCCGACGTCGGCGTGGTCTTCGGCATTGGCTTTGCCAGCGCCGTTGAGATCGATGCACTTGGGCTGACGCACTCGCTGTCGCTGGCGGCTGAGCGAGCGCTTCGTGAGCTCGAATTGCGTCTGCCGTGCCCGCTTGGTGAGCGGACTGTGTACCTGGACGGAACTATCAACTATTTGACCAAGGTAAAGGTCATTACGCTCGTTGGCGGTGACGGTATCCATCCACTGATAGCTGCCGCTTCGATCGCGGCAAAATTGGCCCGTGATAGCCTGATGATTCGCCTCGATGCAGAGTTGCCTTACTGGGATTTTGACTCGTCCAAAGGCTATGGATCACTGCGTCACCGGTTCGGACTCTCTTGGCAGGGGCCGTCGGTTGAACATCGACGTTCCTTTCGTCCTGTTCATGAGCTCCGAGCACCAGCGAGCACCTATTTTTCTTCTCCCGCACAGGTAAAGTAGACTTGGCCGGGTGGAGGCGACCAAGAGAATAGCTTGGCAGATCCGTAGCAAGGAAGTCAAGTGATAGACCGTCAGCTCGATGCTGGATCTGGCATACCGCTGTGGGCGCAGCTGGCAGAGGTGTTGCGTGAGGAGATTGAGGTCGGCCATTTCGACGAGCGTTTTCCCTCCGAACCCGAGTTGGTGGAGCTGTTCAAAGTCTCTCGCTCTACGGTGCGAGAGGCGATCCGATATTTGCGCTCTGAGGGTTATCTTGAGGCTCGACAGGGCAAGGGTACATTTGTCGTTGCCAGTGAGAGCTTCGATTCGTTGCGTAGCCATCGCTTTTCGCTGGCTGGGAGGATCGCAGAGTCGGGTCTCGAAGAGGTCGCGCGGTTGTTGTGGAAGGGGTTGGTATACGACGCTGATTTGGCGAAGTCCCTTGAACTGTCGTCGGATGAATTCTTTCTCATTGAGCGATTGCGGGGTTCGCGCCAAGAGAGTTTTGCGCTCGAGCGTGCCTACCTTCCGCGAGTAAATCCTGCAAGCTTTGATTGCGTCGATCTGACTAAGGCTGGCTCTCTCTATTCGGTACTGCAGTCAGGTACAGGGATTACCGTCACGGCCGGTTCGGACGAGGTTTCTGCTGCGATGCCCTCGGAGCGCGAAGCGAGCTTGCTTGGCATTGCAGAAAAGGACCCAGTGTTGGTTGTAGAGCGTCGGGCCTACTCACGCCATGAACTTGTCGAGTTCCGACGGACGACGCTGGTGCCGGCTCGTGTGCGGTTTCGCGCCGAGTGGGGTCGCTAGTGCGGCAGAGCGACTAGGATAGTAGTTGCAATTGCAATGAGATTTGAGGTGTGGCGTGGAGTCGTTTGAACTAGCAAGTGCAACGGTGGTGAGCGCAACGGTGGGAGAGGGGCGTGTTGAGCGACTGCCCCGTCGGCTCACCAACGCGCCGAGCGGTCTCGAGGGAGAAGGCTTCCCAGTCAAGCGGGCGTTTGCTGGGGTTCCGATGTCGGAGCTCGATCCGTTTGTTCATATGGACGAGATGGGTGAGGTCGACTACGGGCCGGGGGAGCCGAAAGGGACACCCTGGCATCCACACCGCGGCTTCGAGACGGTGACCTACATGATGGAGGGTCAGTTCATTCATCAGGATTCGATCGGTGGTGGTGGCAGCCTAGGGCGTGGCGATACACAGTGGATGACGGCAGGGGCCGGAATCCTGCATATCGAACGACCACCCGAACAGCTCGTGGTGGCTGGTGGTCTCTTTCACGGGCTCCAGTTGTGGGTGAATTTGCCGTCGAAACAGAAATGGGTCGATCCCCGTTACCAAGATATCGGACACACTCAGGTTGGTCGTGGAACGAGCGAGAATCGCGATGTCGAGCTGCGGGTCATTGCGGGCTCCCTTGGGTCCATTCAGGGACCTGGTGTTACCTACACCCCGATCAATATGGTCCACGCAACCCTACACCCAGGTGCGCGTGTCTCGCTCGACTGGGCTCGCGAGTTCAATCTCCTCGCCTACGTCATGGAAGGTCGGGTGCAGTACGGGTCAACCCGCATCGATGCAGGGGCTGCTCAGCTCGCCGTCTTTGGAAACGGAGACTACTTCGAAGTGGCGAATCCGGGCGAATCCGATGCCGAAGTCGTCATCCTCGGGGGTCGTCCCATCGGTGAACCAGTCGCGCATTATGGGCCATTCGTGATGAACACTCGTGCCGAACTCGAGCAGGCGATCGCTGATTTTCAGGCTGGACGCATGGGTCAGATCCCTGTCGCCCACCTCTGAGTCTCACAGGGGGGGCTTGCCCACAGCTAGGCTGGTAGTACATCGTAACAGGCAGAGGTGGTAGCAGTTTGGGGCAAGGGTGGGTATCTCGACTCGCTGGCGTGGTACTCACGCAGCGACGGGAGCTAATGATTGCCCTTGGTACCTCGATCCTTGGCACCGTAGCGACGTTGCTTGTGCCGATCTTTGAGCAGGCATTTGTCGACAGTCTAGGCGGGCATCGGCCAGAGAATGGATGGCTGTATGGCCTCATAGTTTTGGCGGCCGTATCCTTTGGCTTAGCTTTTCTGCGGAGATATTTTGGAGGGCGCCTCGCTCTGGGAGTGCAGCACCATCTCAGGACCCGGATCTTTAATCACCTGCAGCGCCTTGATTTTGCGTCCCACGACAGTCTTCAGACTGGTCAGCTGGTATCTGAGGCAAATGCGGACGTTTCGCTGATTCAGGGCTTGTTGGCATTTTTGCCAAGACTCTTTGGCAATGCTCTTCTCGCAGTGCTGTCGATCGTAGTGATGGCGGTCGTCTATTGGCCCCTTGCCTTGTTGGTCGCTCTTTCGCTGGTGGTGATCGCGATCGCGTCCGTTCGACTGCGCAAGCAGATCTTCCCGGTCAGCCTGATTGCCCAACAGGAGAAGGGCTCTGTCAACGAGGTCGTGGAGGAGACGGTCCGAGGGATTGCCGTCGTTAAAGGCTCAGCTCTCGAGGATGTGCAGCTCGATCGCCTCCATCGAAGGGCGACCCGCCTCTATCGAGCCCGAGTGGCGACGATCTGGCGCCAGGCGAAGCTGCAGGCCTTTCTTCAACTGGTACCGCTGTTGACTGAAGCGATGGTGATAGCTATCGGTGGGTACGCGGCGATCGACGGGCATCTCGCGATCGGTGCCTTTCTGCTCTTTACCACCTACATTGTAGAACTCATCCTGCCTGTTCGCCAGCTTTCGGTGCTGGTGTCCGTGTCTGAACAGGCGCGAGCGGGTGTCGAGCGCATCTTTGGCCTTCTTGACATCAACCCAGCTATTGTTGAGCCCCAAAATCCCTATGTACCTGAGTCGGTCCAGGGCACTGTGGAGTTTCACGACGTGCATTTTGCCTACCGACCTGGTGTTCCCGTACTCGATGGACTGAGTCTTACGGTCATACAAGGGGAAACGCTCGCCGTCGTAGGGTCTTCGGGATCTGGGAAGTCATCGCTCGCGCTTTTGGTGCCACGCTTCTACGAGCCACAAGAGGGTACGATCGCCATCGATGGCGTGCCTGTTGACCGATGGGATCTTGCATCGTTGCGGCAGTCGATCGGCATTGTGTTCGAGGAGAGCTTTTTGTTTTCCGACACCGTCAGGGCGAATATTGCTCTAGGTCGTAGCGACATGAGTGATGCTGAGATCGAGCGCGCCGCCCGGGCGGCACGTGCCGATGAGTTCATTCGTGAGTTGCCCAACGGCTATGAAACCGTCGTCGGCGAGCGTGGGGTGCGGCTCTCCGGAGGGCAGCGCCAGCGCATCGCTCTCGCTCGGGCTCTGCTCGGTTCGCCACCGATCCTGATACTCGATGACGCCACCTCCTCCGTTGACCCGGCGACCGAGGCTGAAATTCTCGCGGCGATTGGTGCGGTCGGTGTTGGGCGGACGATGATACTCATCGCACATCGCCGTTCAACGGTGCGTCTCGCCGACCGTATCGTGCTCATGGATCGTGGGCGAATTCTTGCCATCGGTACCCATGAACAACTCCTTGCGAGCGAACCGGCTTACGTGACCCTCATGGCCGGCGGGGATGACCATATTGTTGAGACTCCAACGATCGCGTTGATCGAGGGGGAGAAGACTTCACCGCTGGACCAGGGAGAGGCAGTTGCGATTCCAAAGCTGATTGACCGGTCGGTCGCGCTCGATTGGGTCGATGAGCGTTTTCGGTTCGGGAATCTCTTTAGGCTCATCCGAGTCGGTGTAGTCGTCGGCGCGCTGTTGGTCGCTCTGGATGCGGTCTTGAGCTTGGCTTCACCGTTTGTTCTGCGATCGGGTATCGATGCTGGCGTGCTCCACCACGCGCGGTCGTTGGTACTTGATGCTGCCTTTGCATTGGGAGCGGTCTCGCTCGTCGACCTTTTAGTCGTCATTCTCGAACAGGTGATTGCCGGGCTGGCCGCCGAGAAGTTCCTACTGCTGCTGCGCTCTCGTATCTTCCAGAAGCTTCTGCGCCTCGATATGGACTACTACGAGGCTGAGATGTCGGGACGCATCATGACGCGCATGATCAGTGACGTCGACGCCTTCTCAAACCTGGTTCAAAATGGGCTGATTACCGCGTTGGTGTCCGTGGCCTCCTTCGGATTGGTGTTGGCAGTGGTTATCGCCATCGCTCCGACGATCGCGCTTGTCCTCGTCGCTAGCCTTCCGTTGACCGTTGTCGCCAGTGTGATCTTCCAAAAGTACTCGAATCGTGCCTATACACTGGCTCGCGAGCGTATTGCTGCCGTGAATGCCAATTTCCAAGAACAGGTGTCTGGGGTGCGAGCCTCGAGAGCGAAGAATCGGGACCGCGAAGCTGTCGGTCGCTTCGACTCATTAAGCAGCGGTTATCGAGATGCCCGCATGAATGCGCAAAAGGCGGTCTCGATCTACTTCCCCTTCCTGCTCATGCTTGCAGATGTGACGACGGCACTTACTCTCTTTTACGGTGGGGCGCAAGTGCTCAGTCATACCCTGCAGGTGGGTACATTGCTGGCAGCCACGCTCTATGTCAACCAGTTTTTCTCGCCCATTCAACAGCTCTCTCAGACCTTTGATCAGTTCCAGCAGGCACGAGTTGCAGCGCGACAGATACGACGCCTCATGGCGAGAGAGGGTTCGATCAAGCTCCCGGAGCACCCAATTGCGGTGCCCGACATGCGCGGTGCAGTAGCCTTTCGATCGGTCACCTTCCAGTATCCCCATGCATCCCAAGCCTCTCTTGTTTCGGTGAGCTTTGACGTCCCGGCTGGTTCACGCGTAGCATTCGTCGGCGAGACGGGTGCGGGTAAGTCGACCATTGCAAAGTTGTTGGTTCGTTTTTATGACCCATCATCGGGGTTGATTACGGTCGATGGCGTCCCTCTGCAGGATATCGACCTTGCGAGCTATCGGTCCCAAGTCGCTTATCTCCCACAAGAGCCGTTCCTCTTCACTGGAACCATTGGTGACAATGTCTCATTCGTCCGCGCTAATGCAACTCGATCGGAGATTGATCGAGCCTGCAGGATGGTCGGGTTGGGTAGCTTCTTGGATCGACACGACGAAGGCATCGACTACCAGATTGGTGATCGTGGGGTCCGCCTGTCAGCGGGTCAAAAGCAGTCGGTGGTGCTAGCGCGACTCGTCATCCAAGACCCTCGTATCGTGATCCTCGATGAGGTCTCCTCGTCGCTCGATCTGGTTGCTGAGACCCAAATGCAGACTGCACTTGATGCGGTACTGGAGAATCGAACGACGTTTGTAATCGCGCACCGTCTCTCGACGCTCCTGAGGGCCGACCAGATCTACGTTCTGTCACAGGGGGCGATCGTCGAACAGGGGACCCATGATGATCTCATCGGACAAGGTGGCCGATACGCTTCACTGTGGGAGTTATCGGCTTGAAGTCGGATCGGCTCACCATGCTGACGTCATCTATCGCTCTGCAATGACGTAAACCTGAACCTCGACGCCGATCGGAGGAGATGCCCACTCATTACGTAGCGAAAGCGATGATACGCCCGTTCGTTGCGAGTGCATCGCCTGCTTCGTCATTGTGAGTTGAGGGCGCTCGACCACCCCTTCGAAGACATAGTCGATCGACAGGCTGGAGTTCTCTGGAGGCGTAGCCTGGGTGGTGGGGTGCCTGTGAGGACGAACCGGAGCTTCGAGAGACGAGGATGGTGGATAAGTTCGTATCTTTAGCGGGTACGAACTGTTTGGGGCGTGGTTGTAATGCGAACAAATGTATTACTATGGTGTTATGTCGCAGTTGTCCGCTTCACCACTTCTTCGCATGACTCCTTACCAACCATCGACGCTATTCCCCATTAAGGCTGAGTTCGCCGCACTCATGCTGAGGGGTGGGTTGGTGGCGGGTGCGATCGCACTCGTGAGTGGTACTGGATCCTACACCGTGATGATCGAGATGCTCAGTGTAACGTCGCGGGCTGGCTTCGCGATCGCCTTTGTTGGCCTCCACGATCTCGGTGTCGTAGCTCTGACGCAGAGCGGTTGGGACCTTACGCAGGTCGTCTTGGTCGACGACGGACCTGAGATGTCGCAGGCGATCGCCGTCCTTCTTGCTGCTTTTGATGTCGTCGTGTTCGATATCACCGTCATCGACCGTCATTGGCATCGGCTTGTTGCGCGAGCCAGAGAACGAAAGAGTGCATTGGTCGTTATCGACCAGGATTGTCGCCGGAGCCCGCGACAGCTCGCTCCCGATGTCACGCTGATCGTGGAGGAGTTCGGTTGGGCACAGCCGACTGCAGAGTGCCCTTTTGGGGCACCGGCTTTTCACGTAGCGGTCCAAGAGCATGGATTCAGAACTGACACACCAACGGTGCTGGCACGATGATACTTGTCAACCCTCGACGTACGGTAGTGGTCAACTTCGACGGTCTTTCTTTGCTCGCCGTCGAAGCGGTGCACGATGATCGCATCGCTGTCGTGCACCGGGATCGTATCCTGGCAGCCACTCGGGTGACAGAACAGCATGGCGTCACCGTGGGCATGCGCTCAGCGGAAGCAAGGGCACGATTTCCCGATCTGGAGCTGCGCGAGCGGGATGGTTACCGAGAAGAGCAGTGGTTGTCGAGGCTCCAACGGATGTTTGATGATGTCTCCCCTCACTTTCGCCGTAACGGTCATACCCTGACTGCTCCTTTAGGGCCGATAACGCGGTATTTCACAACGGAGACGCGAGCGTTAGCTGCTATCGACGCAATTGGCGTCTCGCTTGTCCAGACGTATCCCCAGTTGACAGTCGAGCTTGGTGTCGCTGACTCTCTTTTTGCTGCCTCGGTAGCGGCACCTCTTGGACGTCGAGTTCCCTCCGGGGAGTCGGCACAGTTCGTGGGTGGGCTGAGCGTCGGCACGTTGCTCCCCTCACCGATGGCGGTGCTGTTGCGTGAGGTCGGATTGGAGCGTGTGCTTGACTTCCAAAACCTCGAACCGGCCGTAGTGGCTGCACGCTTTGGTGGTGTTGGTCTTCACTGGCATCGCCTCTGTCGCCTTGAGGTTGATCTCAGTGTTGTCGATGATGCTTCAGCCGAGATCGCGATGTGTACCGCTGCAGCCTTCGATGGTGACACCATCGAGCAGCTGTCATTTCGTCTGATGCGGTCTCTTGAGGACCTGCTAAGCGTTGCAGAAGAAGGTGGTCTCGTGCTGGTCAAAGCCTGCCTTACACTCGTCACGACGACGGGTGAGCTGACCAAAGTGGTTGAGATGCTCGATGGCGTGGGGACGATGGGGCTGATCGCTCGCTTGCGGTGGTTCGAGGAGGTCTCGCGACCACGCCGGGATCCGTTGATCGAGGTACGCATCGAACCGATGCAGTGGTCGTCACCACGCCGTCGACAGTTGACCTTCGACCGCCAAGAGCTCAAGGAGTCGGCGGTGCTTGCAACACTTGCGCGGCTGGCGACATTCTACGGCGACGATCGTGTGCTGGTCCCGACTATGCAAGGTGGTAGATCTCTGCGCGAGCGAGGGACCTGGATTCCCTGGAGTGGTCGATGGCCCTTGTCGGGGGTATCGGCCGATGATTCTCGGGCCCCCTGGCCCGGTCATCTGCCTGGCGCTACGCCGAGCCTGGTCTATCGATATCCCCAAGAGGTCCAGCTTCTCGATACCACAGACACTCCTGTTGAGGTCGTCGGTGATGGAGTGATGACACAGGAGCCGGCATTCCTGGTCATCGGCCGTAACCGGCTTGCAGTCTCATCATTTTTTGGTCCTTGGGTGGTCATCGAACGGTGGTGGGAGCGACGACGCCGACGCTACGTGCGACTTATGGTCATTACCCCCCAGGGGACCAAACTCATTGTGAGGGAGTCACGACGCTGGTGGCTCGAGGGGGCATTTGCCTAAGTGAAAACCTTCGAACCAAGACCAGGGCTGTGCATCTCGTGGAGATGAGTGCTCTTGCGATGGACTACGCCGAGTTGCATGCCCACAGTTATTTTAGTTTTCTTGACGGAGTCACCTCGCCGGAGGACCTCGTCGCTGCGGCCAGTCACGCAGGTCTCGCCGGGATTGCACTCACCGACCACAATGGTCTCTACGGCGTGCCGCGGTTCCTGGCTGCAGCTCGATCGATGGGGATCCAGCCGATTATTGGGGCCGAGCTGACCCTCGGGGATGCACAGGTGCGCGCTGGGACCCGCGATCCACAGGGAGAACATTTGGTTGTGCTTGCGGCCTCGGTCGAGGGTTATCAGGCGCTCTCACGGACGATCGCTCAGGGACATCTGCGCGGGGGAGCAAAAGGGGTGTTTTCGCTGACGCTTGAGCAGCTGGCTACGAATCAGCCAGAACACGGCTGGGTCATACTAACTGGCTGTCGCAAGGGACCTCTTTCACGTGCTCTTGTGGAGCAGGGACCTCAAGCAGCGCGATCGCGCTTGGACGTTTTGGAGGAGTACTTCGGTCGCGATGCGTTGGTGATCGAGATCAGTGATCATGGCGATCCGCTGGATATGGTGAGAGCTGATTTCCTGGCGGAACTTGCCCAACAACGGGTGATACCTCTTGTGAGTACCCAGAATGTGCATGCACTCGATGCCTACGGCCAGCGAGTAGCGACGATCGCAGCAGCTATTAGGTCGAATGTGAAGCTTGCTGAGCTTGATGGGTATCTACCGAGTGGCGGTGTGCCTCGACTGCGTACGGCGAGAGAACAGCACCTGCATTTTGCACGGTATCCGGGAGTCGTGGCCCAAACCATTGAGGTGATGGAGCGCTGCCGGTTTCCGTTGCACCTCATCTCTCCGGGGCTTCCACGTTCGCTTGCTCCTGCCGGCGAGACGGATAGTTCGTGGCTCCGCCACCTGACGTTTGAACGGGCGCCCGTTCGATATGGGTCGTCTCGATCGGAGCGCGTTCCAGGGGCGTATCGCCAGCTCGCCTATGAGCTTGGCGTCATCGAGTCATTGGGCTTTGCTGGATACTTTCTGGTGGTCAATGATCTCGTTGACTTCTGTCGGCAGGAGGGAATCTACTGTCAAGGCCGAGGTTCAGCGGCGAATTCAGCTGTCTGCTACGCTCTTGGGATCACCAATGCCGATCCGGTCGCTCTCGGACTGCTCTTTGAGCGTTTTCTCTCTCCAGAGAGAGATGGCCCTCCTGATATCGATATCGATATCGAGAGCGGCCGACGAGAAGAGGTGCTCCAGTATGTCTATCGACGTTACGGGAGGGAGAATGCTGCTCAGGTGGCCAGTCTGATTACCTATCGAGCCCGGTCGGTGCTCAGGGATACTGCACGCGTCTATGGCGTTCCGACAGCTGAGATCGATCGATGGTCTCGCCAGGTCGAACGACGTGGTTCACTGCGAGATTCGCTTAAGGCGCGTGATCATCGGGGAGCTCTGCTACTCAAGATTCCAACGGACATCGCTGATGTTGCGCTTGGCCTCGAACATGCACCTCGGCACCTCGGCCTCCATGTGGGAGGGATGGTGATCTGTGATCGCCCGATCATCGAGGTGTGTCCAGTTGAGTGGGCGCGAAAGGCTGATCGTAGCGTCCTGCAGTGGGACAAGGATGACTGCGCCCAGATGGGTTTGGTCAAGTTCGACCTCCTTGGCCTTGGCATGCTAGGTGCGATTCACGAGATGGTCGATCTGGTGGCAACAGCCTATGGAGTGGTAGTTGATATCGCGCTGTTGCCCCAAGAGGAGGAGGTGTATGCGATGTTACAGCGGGCTGACTCCATCGGTCTGTTTCAGGTCGAGTCACGAGCTCAAATGGCAACGCTGCCGCGACTGAAGCCGACATGTTTCTACGACCTTGTCGTTGAGGTCGCACTCATCAGGCCGGGACCAATTCAGGGGGGTTCAGTACACCCCTATCTTCGTCGTCGAAGTGGTGAGGAGGAGGTTACCTACCTCCACCCGCTGTTGGAGCGTTCACTCGCCAAGACGTTAGGGGTACCGCTCTTCCAGGAGCAGCTGATGCAAATGGCGATGGATGTAGCCGGATTTTCGCCAACACAAGCTGATGAGCTGCGACAGGCGATGAGTTCTCGTCGGTCGAGTGAACGCATGCAACGGCTCAAGCAGAGACTTTTTGCCGGCATGGAGATCAACGGTGTCGACGATGACACCAAGGAAGAGATCTATCAGAAGCTCTCCGCTTTTGCGAATTTCGGCTTTCCCGAAAGCCATGCTGCATCTTTTGCGTATTTGGTCTACATCAGCGCCTGGTTCAAGCTGCACTATCCTGGGGCATTTTATGCTGGCATCTTACGTTCGCAACCGATGGGATTTTGGTCGCCCCAGACGCTGTTGCGTGATGCTGGTCGCCACGGGGTCCGCACTTTACCCCCTGATGTTAACCATGGAGCAGCAACGACTACGTTGCAGCGTTATAACGGTGATGTATGTCTCAGAGTCGGCTTAAATACCATACGTGGTATCGGAGCGACCAAGGCACATGCGATTATCGAAGCCGGTCCATATAGCTCTTGGCGCCAGCTTTCCGAACGCGTTGAGCTCAGCGAGCCCCAGATGATCAACCTCGCAAAAGCGGGAGCGTTTGACAGCTGCGGAGAGCATCGGCGGTCGATGATATGGCAAAGCGGTGAGTTGGTCCGCGATCGCCAAGGGATACCTGGTGTCGTTGCCATGGGTGCTCGACCGAAGTTTGCAGATCTGACCGAGGCTGAGCGCCAAGTGATGGAGTCGCGGGCACTTGGCTTCGTGACCGATGGGCATCCAATGGAGCTCATACGCGGGTCCTTGGACCGATCAGGAGTCGTCCGCTCGGATATCCTCATGGGGTTGAGCGACGGTGCCGAGGTGACGGTGGCAGGTATTGTGACGCATCGCCAGCGACCCGGTACTGCTCGGGGCGTTGTCTTCCTCGGTCTGGAAGACGAGGCCGGGCTGGTGAATGTTCTCCTCCACCCCGGGGTGTGGGTACGCTTTCGAGAAGCGGCGCTCGCATCGGCGGTGATGGTGGTCGGGAGACTTCAGCGAAGTGGGGAAGTGAGATCGTTGATCGCTTCGCGGGTGGCACCTCTTGAGGGGCTCCCAGCGCTCCATTCACGCGATTTCCAATGAGCACGGACGGCAAATCATCGTGATAACCTGAGACGACCTGGTCCTGTGCTGAGGCCAGACACGACCGCGTACGTGCTAGGGTGGTGGCCGATGCAACTCCGGGCGACCAGCACAGCACTAGTACTGCTCTCCTCTAGTCTCGTGATGGCCAGTTGTGGAACGACGACCACGAGTCATGCCACCCCTATCGCATCGGCTCCCGGTGTCACAACCTCGAGTGTCCTCTTTGCCAGCGAGGTCAACACTGCTACGCCCTCGCATCGATATGCCATTGACGAAGTGGCGGGCATGCGGGCTGTGTTGCGCCTCTTCGACCGACATCACGGAGTCTTTGGGCGACAGCTGTCTCTGGTGGTCAAGGATGATGCAGGGCAGTCGGCGATTGCCGCGGATGAGACGAGCTACCTGGGTAACACGGTAGGTGCCTTCGCTCTCATCGGGGATAGCCCTTCAACCGTGGCACCCGCAGTTTCGGCGCAGGCCAGTAGCGCAGGCGGCATACTCCAACTCTTCCCGGTCGGAGCAGCGACGGGCCCCAATACGGTCAACACTGCGCCGTCCGTGACCACTGTCGCCCTCGATCTGGGAGCGGCTCTACGAAGCCTTGACCTTGCCAACGGGACCATCGGTGTGCTGGCATCGGGAACCGTGCCAAAGATCGCGACTGACCTTGGCGTCACGACAACGCCTGTGCAGCTTACCTATACCAGTAGCGGGCAGCTTCAAGGGGCAAGCCAGTTGACCAGCCGGGTGCCCGATCTGATTGTGAGCTTTGCACCGCGAGTGGTGACCGCCAAGTTGCTGACTGAACTGGGCCGGCTAAACGAGGCACCGACGGTGATTGCGGTGAGCGATACGGTGTCACGTGCGACGCTTCGCGCTGAGGCCCCGACATTTCACGGAACTCTGTTGAGATTCGGCACCTGGGTACCGTTAGGCGCACTCAACAGGGCCTGGTCGCGATATCTTGGTGCGGTCGATCAATTTCTCGCGCCGAAGGTGCCGATGAACTCGGCGACGCTCGACGGTATTTACGCCGCCACTATGTCGGTTGAACTCTTGCGTTCGGTCGGCATCAATCCAAGTCGGCGGGCGATCTTGACGAACCTCGCGCGCGATCGGTTTGTGCCGTTGGCTCCTGCTATCGGTCCCTGGACCGCCACGTCGGGCTTTCAAGGGGGAGTACTCACCGGCACCGCTCACCCATGGTACGTCTCAGGCTTTAAGGTTAATGCCACGCCTCCTCATCTACCGGCGCCGCCAGCCTTGTAAATTGCTTGGCCGTCGATAGCGAGTGCTAGAGTCGGGTCTGCAGAAGAACGGAGGCCATCATGGCATGGGATTTCTCGACGGAGCCGGAGTTTGCGGCGAAGTTGGCGTGGGTCGAGGCTTTGGTGCGAGAGGAGATCTTTCCGCTTGAGGCACTCGATCTCGATACTCCATCGCTTAAGGTGCTGATTCGACCACTGCAAGATCAGGTCAAGGAGCAGGGACTGTTTGCAGCTCATCTTCCTCCGAACTTAGGTGGTCAGGGTTTTGGCCAGGTCAAACTCGGTCTGATGAACGAACTCCTCGGCATGTCGCCTATTGCCCCGTTGGTTTTTGGCAACAACGCGCCTGACTCTGGTAATGCAGAGTTGCTTGCTCTGGGTATCGAAGCCAACGGTGCTCAATTCCAGCGGGTTCAGTATCTCGAACCCTTGCTACGCGGTGAGATCTCAAGTGGGTTCTCGATGACCGAGCCGGACGCTGGTGCCGATCCAACGCGCATCACCTCAACGGCGATACGTGATGGCGATGAGTGGGTGATCAACGGCCACAAGTGGTATACGACTAATGGTTCAGTCGCGGACTTTCTTATCGTGATGGTGCGCACGGTGCCGGACGTCCCTGCTCGTGAGGCGATGTCGATGCTCCTGGTTCCTAAAGAGACGCCTGGAGTTCATGTGATCCGTGACATTCCTACCATGGAAGACCCGGTCGTGCGGTATGGATCTTTTGGAAATCATGCCGAGATTGTCTATGACAACGTGCGGGTGCCGCTTGATCATCTCATAGGGCACGAAGGGATGGGTTTTGCGCTTGCGCAGAGTCGGCTAGGGCCAGGACGCATCCATCATTGCATGCGTTGGCTCGGCCAGTCGCGCCGGGCATTTTCGATGATGTGTGAGCGCGCGGTTTCACGCGAGGTCTTTGGCGAGCCCCTCGCAGCCAAGCAGACCGTGCAGAACTGGGTTGCGGATTCGGCTGCCGAGATGGAGGCGGCGCGTCTTATGACGCTGCACGCTGCTTGGTTGATCGATCAGCAGGGACAGAAGGCGGCGCGCAAAGAGATTTCAATGATCAAGTACTTCGGTGCTCAGGTGCTCTACAACGTGATCGATCGGGCGATCCAGGTCCATGGCGGCCTCGGATTCTCCTCCGATCTGCCGCTGGAGCAGATGTATCGAGCCGCGCGTGCTGCGCGCATCTACGACGGACCCGATGAGGTGCATCGTATGACGGTCGCCCGGCAGATCCTTCGTGGCTATGAACCGGTTGCAGAGCCAACTGAGTTGATCACCACACGCCGCACTATCGCGAGGGAGCGGTTTGCCGAACAACTCGAGCTGCTGTCGATCGACCGATAGCGAGTTTTGGGGTGGCATGAAGGCCCAAAGTCTCGACGGTGTCCCTTGGCAGTTAGCCTGTTGTTGACGATTGAAATATGCAATGGAGGACGGGTGTCGAGTAGTCAACGTACGATTGTGAGTCTTCATGCTCACCCTGATGACGAGGCGTCCAAAGGCGCCGCGACGATTGCAAAATACGTTGCACAGGGTGTGCGTGCGGTCTTGGTCACTGCCACTGGAGGCGAGGAGGGGGAGTTCCTCAACCCGGCCTTCAAGGGTCGTGATCCAAGGGAGCTTCCGGAGCTCAGAATGAAAGAGCTCGCCCGATCGGCCGAGATTATCGGTTACCACGAGGTCGAACTGCTCGGTTTCCGCGATTCAGGCATGCCGGGCAGTGAGGCGAACAACCAGCCTGCTTGCTTTGCTGCCGTACCGCTCGAAGATGCAGTGCGTCCGGTAGTCGCGATTCTTCGTCGAGAGCGGCCACAGGTGATGATCAGCTATGGCCAGCGGCAGGACAGTTACCCACATCCGGATCATCTGCGAGTGTATGAGGTGGCAAAGGCGGCTCGTGATCTGGCGAACGATCCCCAGTTTGCCCCTGAGCTTGGCGCTGTGCACCGGGTGGAGAAGTGGTACTGGTCCCTGTGGGTCCGTTCGCGGTTTGAGGCACTGGGAAGGGCAATGGCTGCCAAGGGCATCGAACTCCCTTTTCGGATGGCTGAACGGGCGGGTGACGATGACCTGGTGACGACGCGCATCGATGTGAGCGCGACTATTGGAGTTGGACGCGCAGCGTTGCTGGCTCACGAGACCCAAGTTGATCCAAGCTCACCGTTCTGGTTCGCCCTCTCCCCTGAGGAGCTCGCCAGCATCTACCCGTACGAGGAGTACCACCTGGTCGATGCGCCGATCGGATATCAAGAGACCGATCTGTTCCAGGGTATCGGGGGGTAATGGTATGGCGACCTGGCTTTCACCGGAGTGGATTGCCGACACGCTGGAGCTCGGGGCAGCGATGCCGTATCAGGCAGGCGTTTCGGCGACTTTGCAGTACTACCTCACCAGTGCTGACGGCGGCGAATACGCATACTACTGGTCGATTCAAGACGGTCAACTGGGGGACGCTGCAATAGGCGAACACCCTCATCCCGATGTCGAGCTCTCGATGTCGCTGGAGGATGCACGCGGTATGCAGACCGGGCTGATGGATGCGACGAGTGCATTTATGGAGGGAAGGCTGCGCGTCGATGGGAATCTGGATCTCCTGATGCAGCTCCTGCCGATCACCGGTTCAAAGGAGTATCAGGAGTTAGAGCGCGAACTAGCTCGACGGACGGACTTCGATCATCTGGGCTCCTGATCCTCGTGCTGTACTTGCGGTAATCGATGCTGCCATCGATGCGACGGCAGCGTTTGAGATCCAATCATGGGAGAAGTCGCCGGGTGAGTGGGTGACGGAGCGTGATATGGCAATCGAGGCGATCCTGGACGAGCAGCTGGTAGCCCTGGCACCGGGGAGTCGCGTCCTTGGGGAGGAGGCGACTCACGATGCTCGAGGAGCGTCGATGGCCATTGGTCCCGGTTTGGTTTGGGTGGTAGATCCGCTTGACGGTACGGCGAACTATATTGCCGGAGATGGCCCCGTGGCCACTATGGTGGCGCTGGTTGTTGATGGGGTCCCACGTCTTGGCTGTATTCGGTTGCATGACGGGTTGGCACTGTTGTCGGGGGTAGAGGGCGTCGAAGTCCTTGGGGGAGCTGGCCTGCGCCCTAAAGGGGCGATGAGCGGGCGTGGAAGACTTTCCTGTCGCTTCTTGGCCAATGACGTATGTCAGACTTTGCACGAGGTTCTCGAGCGTGACTATCAGGTCGAAGAGGGCTCTGGGTGTGCCGGGCGCGACTACGTAGACCTGGCGCTCGGAGCGGTGGATTTTCTCATCTACGAGCGAGTTTTGCCTTGGGATCATGTTCCCGGTAGCCACGCAGTTGGTGTCCTTGGTGGATCGGTACGTGTCGGCGATGGAATGCCCTATCGAGGGCAGTCTGGCGTGGCTGGACTGGTGGCTAGTACATCGAACGCTCTTACGGCGCAGCTACTGAAGGCGAGATCGGCCGTGTTGAGATAGCGAGGGTTATCGCCTCCAACGATGTTAATTGGCGACGGTGACAGTACGCGAAGTGACGCCGACGTGGGTTGCCTATGTTCTTGAAATGGGCTGGTGTTGGGTGTCTCACGCACGGTTAGATAGCTTACCGACAACGGAGGTGGGGTTATATTGAGAGTTCATGGTGACAGGTATTGCCACCACTAAAAGTGGTGAAATGAACGCAGGGTACGATACTTATGCACATTGTAGGACGGAGTGTGCGGAGGACGCTTGTTGCGATATTCCAGCATGACCACCCATTTGTGACAAGATTGATTGATAAATCTCAACGATATATGTGCTGACCAGTGGCTGTTTTGTAGAATATGTTCGTACTTGTATTGTAAAAATGAGCAATTCCTGATAGAGTGATCCGTTAGTGAAGCGTTGAATCGTTCGGTTGCATGGTCGCCTTACCGAGCGGTGAGCTAATGGCGAAACCGGCACTTTGTTGGAGAATTGAGTTCGCGTAGTGGGCTCTGCAACGAACAGGGAGGTCGGTAATGCCGTCACGGTTAACTTTGGCAGCGGGCGTGCTTGGAGTAGCGTCGCTCGCGTTTGTAGGTGTCGGTGGATACGCCGCGTTCACGAGCAACGTGAATCTCGGCACGAGTGCGACTGCGGGCACCTTTATTCTCAATGCTGCGGCCGTGGGTACTGGTCAGGCATGCGCGACGGGCAATACGCAGAGCGACTGTCTGTTCTTTGATGCGGGCAATTATTCGACGAATCAGGGCTCACTATCGTTACCGAACAACAATACCAACATTACGCCCGGTGGCAACAACGCATCGGTGCAGTGGACGGTTCCGAATATGGCACCGGGCGATGAATACTGGTCGGTTGTCTCACTCACAGATGTTGGGACCTTACAGGGGAAGGTCTATCAGGTCACCTATAATCCGCCGAGCAATCCCACGCCAGCACAGGCTCAGCTGCTGGCCGACATGACGGTGACGGTCCAGGAGCGCACGGGGACTACGACAAACAGTTCAGGGCAATCTATAGCTCTTTGGACCAATCTTCCCAGGGTCAATGGGGCCAACGTGAGCAGCTCGCAGGTCGGGGCGGGAAATTACCCCGCAAATGGTGGCTATGCCTTTAGTACTGCAGTGAGCGGTGGGAATGTGCCATTTCTGCAGCCCAAGGGTACCTCCAGTGACGAACAAAATGCACAGTTCCGCGTCATCTACACGCTGAGCGATTCTGCGGGCAACGGCGTAGAGGGCCAGACCGTTGCTCCGACGTTGGACTTCGTTGGTACCTCACTCCCATAGCGTCGATTCGAATGAGTAGTCCGTCGGCGATCGTGGCGATTGGAGCCGTAGAGCTTCAGGCTTTGCGATCGTCACGACCGCCAGGAGGTAGGGGTGCCATCCAATCATAGGCAATCGTCGACGGTAGAGACCGCTGAGGTCCGGCCGACTACGGACGTGACGCAACCGCGTCGTCAACTCAGGCGGGTAGCGCGAGTCATTCGCCGAGTACTGGCCGCGCTCGTGTGTGGACTGTTTGTACTGTTTGCTGTCTTGGTCGTATCGGGGCGGTGGGAGGCGCTGCCGGTTCTCTCTGGATCGATGTCTCCCGGCATGCCGACCGGCAGCCTTGCTTTCGCTCAGCGCGAGCCGGTTGGTGACCTGGTACTTCATGACGTTGCGGTGTTCCACCCACCGGGCCAGCCTCGGGTGATCTACTTGCATCGTGTCATCGCGATCCAACAGGTAGGTTCGCAAGTGGTTGTCCGGACCAAAGGTGACGCGAATCCGGTTCCGGATCCCTGGGTACTGCATATCACAAGCTCGACCGTCTACATCGTACGGTATCGGGTTCCGGATCTTGGCTATGTCGCGCTGTGGGTTCACTCGAAGACCGGACGTGAGGTTGTCCTAACGGTTGCTGGGCTCTTGGGTTTGGCCCTTGTGCTCTTGGTGCTGCGAGATGCCAGGAGGGCTGCCAACGAGTGCAGTTTTTGAGCGCCTCCACGTGGACGGACGATCTTCTCGAGGCGTGAGGTCAACGGCAGCTCCGACGTTGAGATGGTACCTCGGTTACCGTGATGATCGCTGTGGTAGCGATAGCGGGTCGCCGAGCTTACACTCGCACCGGCCTACTCTGCCTAGTGTCACTGGGCGACTGGTAGGTTGCGACGTTCGTGGTCGTACTCTTGGACCGTCGTCAATGCGCATTGAGATTGCGATATGTCTGCATCGTAAGGGCCAACTGCTCCAGTGAGGTGGCGAGCTGTGTTCGATATCGAGGAAACAGCGCAACGTCGATTATCTGGGTACCCCAAGTGCCATAGGAGTGCAGCTCGGGGCTTGGGACTGCGAAGGTAGCCGAGAGCTCGATAGTCGTGGAGTCGGCGATCACCCTGGGCTTGCTAAGCCCGCCGATCAAGTTGTCGATGAGATGCGGCGATTGATCGGACGACGCGGTGAGTACCTCTGAAGGGGTGATGATCCCGCGCTTGCGCGCCAATCCATACGCGTCATACCCGAGTTGTTCTTCGTTGTAGTGGGATGCGATGCGGAGAGCAAGATGAAACTCCTCTGCGAGTTCAAGAACGACATCAGCTAGGTCGGCTCGAGGCCAAACGGAATTCTGGAGTACCGAAAGATGCGAGATGCCTATCCCCCACAGGATGGCACGTTCGAGCTGTGCACGGAGCTCTCCATAGACTTCGTAGGCATCGGCATGCTCGAGCAGGTCGTCGACGGTTCCTGGAAACGTTCCCTCGCCGCCCATGAGCGTGGGTGCATAGGTCAGCGGACGATAACCGAGGATAGGATGGGGTGACGTCAGGACGAGCTCTACGCCGAGGTCTTCGCCTTGGTAGCGACGCGCTACCTCCCTGGCCCACGCTCCGACAACGACGATCCTCCCGGAGCTTGCCAGGCCGCTTCTGATGGCCTCGAAGCCACCCGACGTCATCGACTCGGTCACCCCGAGGGAATCTGCGACAAGGATCAGTTGTGTGCTCACCTAGTCGTTCGGGGTTATTTTCGAGTGATTTGCGTTCCCAGCAACCGGTAGTGCTGCGGTTGGACGGAAGTCTTCAAGCTTGGCGATCGTGGCGTTCTTCTTGCCTTCGGGATGAACTGGCTTGCCAAAGGCCTTGTCGACCAGCTCCGCAACGTCGGACCCGGAAATGGTCTCTCGCTCCAACAGAGCGTTGGCGACGTTGACAAGGCCGGGAAGATGGGTTTTGAGGATCTTGGAGGCTCGCTCCTCCTGCTCGCGGAGAATACGCTCGACCTCCTCGTCAACGAGACGGGCGGTACGATCCGAATAGTCCGAAGAGTGGAGGAGGTCCTCACCGAGGAAGACCACGTTCTGGGAACCCCAGGCCATCGGCCCGATTCGTTCGCTCATTCCCCATTCGCGAACCATCCTACGTGCGAGCTCAGTGTTGCCTTGGAGGTCGTTGCTCGCTCCGGTTGAGAGGTCTCCATAGACGAGCAATTCCGCGACACGTCCACCCATGCGCACCACCAGCGAATCTTCGATGTACTCCTTGGGGTAGAGGTGGCGCTCCTCGAGGGGAAGCTGTTGCGTCACACCGAGAGCCATGCCGGTGGGCAGAATAGTGACCTTGTGGACAGGATCCGAGTACTGAAGTACGTAGGCGAGGACGGCATGTCCGCCCTCGTGAAAGGCGACACGCTCCTTCTCTTCATCGGAGAGGATGGTGGATTCGCGACGCTGGCCCATCAGCACGCGATCACGGGAATACTCGAAGTCCTCCATAGCAATCTCCGACGAACTTCGCCGTACTGCGTTCAGCGCTGCCTCGTTGACGAGGTTTGCAAGGTCGGCACCACTCATCCCCGGCGTCCCTCGAGCTACCACCGTCAGGTCAACATCAGAGGCAAGCTTCTTGGATCGTGTGTGTACCTCGAGGATAGCGGTGCGTTCGTCGAGATCGGGAAGAGGTACGACGACTTGGCGATCAAAGCGTCCCGGTCGTAGCAGAGCGGGGTCAAGGATATCGGGGCGGTTGGTCGCTGCCATGACGACAATTCCCTCGGCGGGGTCAAAACCGTCCATTTCCGAGAGCATCTGGTTGAGCGTCTGTTCGCGCTCGTCGTGGCCACCTCCGAGCCCGGTGCCGCGTTTGCGGCCGATCGAGTCGATCTCGTCGATGAAGATGATGGACGGGGCCTGCTTCCGTGCAGTTTGGAAAAGATCGCGGACGCGGCTGGCACCGACGCCGACGAACATCTCCATGAAGTCTGAGCCGCTTACCGACATGAACGGCACGCCAGCCTCGCCGGCGACTGCACGGGCAAGCAGAGTCTTGCCGGTGCCGGGAGGGCCGACCAGGAGGATCCCTTTGGGAATCCGTGCGCCAAGTTCAGTAAAGCGAGTGGGGTCGCTGAGGAAGTCAACGATCTCCTTGACTTCACCTTTGACCCCCTGGTAGCCAGCGATATCGTCGAAGGTGGTCCTTGGCCTTTCGGGAGAGTACACACGGGCCTTGGACCGACCGATGGACATGATCCCAGACATCGAACCCTGGGACCTTCGACTGATGAAGATCCAGACGAGGGCGAACCCACCAATAAGGATGACGTACTCCAGGATAGTCCCAAGGATGCTTGGACTTGAAGTTTGGAAGTTGTAACTCACCCCTGCCTTCTTGAGGGCGGTGACCTCGCTCTGGAAGGCAGGATCTGGCCCGTAGAGGCTGTAGCTCTTGCCGTTGCTCAACGTTCCTGTGATCTGCCCAGAGGAGTTGTCAATCACGGCAGTTTTGATATGGTGCGCGCTCACGTCCGACAGAAACTGGCTGTAGGTAAGTGTCTGCGCTGTTGGACCACGGTTGAGAAATGAAACGAGGAGTACGACGACGACCAGACCAATGAGCAGGCCAAAGGTGATCCGCCCGCGGGTATCCTTGCCTTGATTTTGACCGTTGTTACCGGGTCGCATGTTTTGAGGAGTGCGGCTCATTGCTACTATGCTAGGCGCTCTGGTGCTAATTGAGAAACTTATGGCTGCAAGTGCCGGAGACGGCCAGCTGGCTATTCCTTAGTTTTGACCGATTTGAGGGGTACATCGAGCGGTGTCGAGCTGTGAACTTGGAGAAGGCGATGCCTGATGGTTACTAGGACCAGACCGGCTCCCTTGTGGTTTCCCCCTGTCGTGCTGGGTTTGGCGTTGATCTCGAGCACCATTTTCCTCAGCATCGGGATCTCCGTATCGCACTTTACAGGGCCAGTGTCGCTGTCGCGGTTGACTCCGTTTCTGTTGGTGATGGACGAGATCGGTCTATGGATCTTCTTCGTGGGTGGCACGGCGATGGCTGCTCGTATGTACTGGAAGCAGCCGTTTTTTACCCTAATCGGGTGGCACTTCCGCCCTCTGGTCGATGTTCCGGTTGGAGTGGTGGCTGGGGTGGTGAGCCAGCTCGTGATCGTGCCGCTGCTCTATCTTCCCTACGAGGCGATCAATCCAGCGGTGTCAAAGTCGCTCTCGAAGCCGGCGCAGTCGATAGTGGGAATCGGTCATGGTGGGGGGCTGTGGATCGTAGCCTTTGTCCTAGTTATCGGTGCGCCAGTGTGCGAAGAGATCTTCTTCCGAGGACTCACCCTCGCCGTGTTACGAGACCGACTTTCGGGTTGGGTGCCATGGCTGCGTGCGTTGGTTTCGATTCTCGGGAGTGCGCTTCTGTTCGCCCTTGCCCACTTCGAGCCGTTGCAGTTCTTAGGTCTCTTGGCGGTTGGCTGTGTGCTGGCAGGACTGATGTGGAGGACCGGACGACTCGGCACCTCGATCGTTGCCCATGCGACCTTCAACCTTGTCGCGCTTCTCGTCCTCGTGCACCCTCAATGAAGGTGCGTCGAGACGACGAGAAGAGATGAGGGGTAAGTCTGTCGAACGGGCTTCGTCCGTATCAGGGTAGATGTCC
>JAJZXI010000031.1 GCA_021806545.1 Actinomycetes bacterium
TGGCTCAGATAGGCCGCGTAGCTCGTTTGCACCACAGAACTCGCTAACGTAGGCAGCTGGAGAGATGCGTTCTGGCCGTTGGGAGCGATCCTGTGGGGATCGGGTCTATTCGGCCACACAATCGCTGTGAGTTACGATGACCCTCTACGATTCCCTGTATCGTGGATGCTAGCCATCAACGCTTCACGGAGGCCAAGTTCGCATGACATCGCCGCTCGCTCGCACGTCGAGACTCTCGGCCGCTCACCGCCGCGAGGTCATCATCGCCGCTGCAATCGAGCAGTTTGCAGATCACGGCTTCGATGCCGCCTCGATGGAAGAGATCGCCGCTGCAGCATCGGTCACCAAACCTATCGTCTACCGCCACTTTCAGTCAAAACGAAGTCTCTACCTCGATCTACTCAGAGACGTCGGTGAACAGCTCACACTCGCGATCGAGACCGCAACCGCTGCGGTCGACGCACCCCATGACCGACTCCGAGCTGGCGTCGTCGCCTTCTTCGACTTCGTCCTCCATCACCGCTCGGGCTACCTATTACTGTTCGGAGGCCGTGGCCAACAAGACGACGAGTTCCAACAGGTAGTAGATGAGATCCAGCTCAGGATAGCCGAACTCGTCGCCAGTCGAGTGTCAGGCGTCGAGGACGATACTTACCGAACCTTTGTCTCATTCGCACTTATCGGGCTGGCCCATGGGGCCGCCCGCTCGTATCTTCTCGATATCGAGCGAAATCCCAGCGAGCGGTTTCGCGTACGCCTTGCCGCTAAGAGGGCAGCGCAGACGACAGAACTCCTCTGGTCAGGGATGCGTAACCTGTCGACGTAACCTCGCCTCAATGGTCGCCTCAGGGTCGATCCCTAACGCCGCATACCGACGTTCGTATCCGACCACAATCGCCTCCGGCAGAAGACCTACGAGTTCGACCGACTCCACTGGTGCCATCGATGCTACCAGATCCACCGCCATGAGCGGGGTGACAGCCAGCGGATCAGTGAGGTTCATCGACACTTGAATTCTGCTACCCGCAACGAGGGCGAGCGTGCGGATCTGTGGAGAGCGTACGGCCTTTGCTACCACCTTTGCCTGCGAGGCAGAACAGCCAAGGTTGATGTTGAGCGCCACCAGCAGCCTACGCGCACCGACACAGGCAGCTCCCAAACGGGCGTTACGCTTCGACGCACCCCATGTCGGTACGACCGTCGAAAACGCTCCCCGACGGACCTCCGGTAACGAGATCTCCTCACCATAAATGAACACCGGTAGATCAAATTCACCTGCTAACCATTCGCCCAGTCGATCGCGCAACTCGACCGCCAAGCTGAGGGATTCTGCACCGAGCGGGACAAATGGGATGACGTCCAGAGTCCCAAGCGCCGGGTGGATGCCATGATAGGAGCCGAAGTCGACAAGCTCGACGGTCCGTCGCACAAGCCGCTGTACGTCGTCATACACCCTGGGCCCTGCCAGCGTGAACACCGACCGGTCATAGTCTGGATCGCTGTGCACGTCAAGGAGTGATCCAGCGCAGCTCAGCGCGATGAGGTCAATAACCGCCTGTCGGCGACCCTCCGAGACATTGACGACGCACTCCATTACGCCTGCGATCCTAACCGCCTACCGCCTTGGCGCCACCATCAGTGACCGAAGGACGCTCTCGCCGCAACGCGCATCACCGTTTGGTCCTGATGAGCTAGCGCACACCACAGATGCATGTCATGCTTGTGCTATCCCTTGTACATCTGAAGAATCAGGTGCCAATTACTTCGAGAGCCACAACGATCCAACTGTTCAGGTAAAGCGACTGAGCAAGCGGATCGAAGCCCTCGGGTTTGAGGTCACCGTAACCGAGAGGGTCGCCGAGGCCTAACAGCTCACAACGCAAAGACCAGCTCGCATCGTCGGATGCTTAGGTTTTGTCGTCCCAATTCTCCAGGTGGTGGGGCGTTACACTTTAGCCATGGACGAGCTGAGCTCGCTGGAGACGCTTGCGCTCGCGTTCAGAGGAACCTCCCCAGACGCCGTGTTCGATGCGATGTTTCAGTGCATACTCAAGACAATCGTCCATCACGGTACAGGTAAGACAGATCTTGCGTGCACCCACTACCCCAGCCCCATCCGATGGGAAGAAGATGGCCGGGTCAAGACCTCGACAGGCACCAAGTGCCATCCACGGTTCGCTTACCCAAATAATCTCATCGACGCCGTCAGCTGTCAAGGTTCCCTCCCCCTTCGAGTAATCCGTTGACACTAAGGATATTACCGTCTAGTAACACTTGCAAGGCTGACGACGATCACGTCATCCAATCGGATGACAGTCCTTCACATCCGATGCGATAGGCGCTGATCCCTCGCCAAGTGCCGCCCGAAGCCGAACGATCACGCACCTCGCCGGCGTTGCAATGGTCGGTCTCTCAGGACGATGTCCTGCTAAATACCTCTCCAGCCGTACAAACCCAGTAGGCTGCTAAGGATGAATGAGACGGAGCAGCCAACCGAGATCCGTGCACGAATAAGGATCCTCTACCTTGGGCCCGTTGCCCCACATTGGGAAGTTCGATGGAGTTCAGGAGATCGCACCATCGTCGACGAGTTCACACAGCGCGTCAACGCTCGGCTGATGATGCTACCACCACACGACCCGCAGTTTCGCCGCAATCGCGAGCGAGTGATGCGCGATGCTGAGCGCGAGGGCATCTACGTAACCTGGGATATTGACGAGGACGATTAGCCCGCCAGGAGGTCTGGTCGGACCGCCTACTTCCTCTTCTTGAAGATTTTACGCTTCACTACAATATCGTCGTCCGATCGGTTCCAACCAAGCTTGTCGGCTGCCCGATCGAGGTCGGTATCGATCTCCCCCGTATGCTCAAAGGCCCTGTTTTTCCGAGCGAGCGAACTCATGAACTCCTCGGTGCCAGGTATGACGGCCGCGTGGGTGCCAAATTCAAACCTTGGAGGAGCATCGTCTTGCGACTCAACCTCCATCACCTGGTCCTCCGATGCATGAACCACGGGGTCAATCGTCGGGACCTGGTCACCCGGATTAGTCTCCACCACCGACGTTTGCTGAGTGTCAGGGTAGGAGTCGTCCTGAACCGACATCGGAGAGGGCTCGCGCTCAACCTCACCACTAACCGTAGGCGCCATGTCGTCCACGACCGTCGCATCCACCGCGGGCATGTCGCCCGACGCGGGCTGTTCATACGACAAGCCCGTCGAATCCCCTTCGACGTCGGCGAGCAGACCACGAATCCGGGCATATACCTCCCGTGGCCGCTGCGAATCACTCGCCACAACACGCGTGTCACCTTCATCCGGCGCCGCGCTGCCGCTAGGCATCTCGACTACCTCCGGTAGCTTCACTGGGTGCTCGGCATCCACTCGGGCCGCGGTCCGCTCTAGAACCGCCCAAAAGGGCGCACGATCAACGACGGACTGAACCTGTTCCTGTTTCGGATACATAGCGCTTATATCGTCACCTCCCTCCGAAACATAACCCCACAGGGCTAACTTTACTCCTTTTCCTGTTCCGGGTAGCATGAATCACAGAGCTAGGACATAAAGGACATCAGATGACTCGAACCGAACCGTCGAATCGAGACGCTTACCTCGCAGAGATTGAAGACGGCTTCCGATCGATCATTCGATGGAGTCGCCGCCACTCCTCCCAGCTTGCTCACGATCTCTATCAAGGTCTCGATCTGACAGCGCTTACGATCCTCTCTGCCCTCGACGATCACCCTCAATCACGACTCACCCACGTGGCTGAGTGGCTCAAGCTGGACCTCTCAAACGCAAGTCGCCAGGCATCGCTCCTCGAAGCTGCAGAACTTATAGAAAGGACAACCGACCCTCATGATCGACGATCGGCACTGCTTTCTTTGAGCCCCCAAGGCAAAGAGGTTCTCGCGCGGGCACGCCGTGACTCTACCAGTTTCATGCACTTCGTCTACCGCGACTGGGATACTACCGAACTAGCCCAGTTCGCCTCGATGATCACACGGACCATCGAGGCAATCGAGGAGATTCCCAATCCACTGGAGCGCCATCGCACCTGAGCCACCTGGGCCGACAACCAACGGGTAGTGGTTTGCCAGCGCACCCACGCCGACGGATCAGCTCAGATCGAAGATACCCTTCGCCTGATAACGCGCATGCTGACGCCCGAGCGAGCGTCAGCATGCAATATTGGCAGCGGAGCAGTGCTCGCGCGGTTCGTCAGTCCTGTTGCGTCGCGAGCTTATCCGCCGCGGCTCGCACGATCTCCTCCGCATGAGCTGCGATATCATCCTCACCAGAGATGTCCTCCATCGAGCGATTCGCCGGCTCTGGCAACACGAGTGTGACCAAGAACCCGAGTACCGCCATGCCGAAGGAGAAGTCGAGCGCGCCCGCCACTCCCAGATGACTCTTGATGATCGGAAAGAGATACACGCCCAGGAAAGCACCGAACTTGGCTATTCCAGCCGATAGGCCATGGCCCGTGGAGCGCATGCTCGTCGGGTACACCTCGCCAGCAAGCACAAACGTCGTCTCGTTGGGGCCAAACTCGGCAAAGAAGTAACTCACGCCGAAGAGCAGCAGGAAGGGCAGCACCAGCGTGGTGATGTTCGGGATCACACCAATCGCAAGGAACGCTAACCCCATGAACAGAAAACCAATCAGCTGAAGCCGCTTGTGACCGATTCTATCCATGAACATCGCTGCCAGGTAGTAGCCAGGCACCGCTGCCACCGTGAAGACGATGAGCTGGAGCGCGATCGCCTCAGTGAGCACATGAGCACCACCCCCTCCTAGAACGCTCTTGACGATGAGTGGGGCTGACACTGAGTTGCCATAGTAGGCATAGTCAAAGACAAACCAAGAGCCGGCGGTTCCCAAGAGATAGAGCAGGTAGCGGCGGTTCGAGAGGAAAGCTCCAAGACTCATCCGAGCAGGCTTGTCATTCGCGTGGGCTACCACGAGCTCGCCGCCCGAGAAGGATGCCAGGTCCTTGGCGGCACCCGCATTGTCACCTCTGACGCGAGAGCTGTAGCGCGGAGACTCCGGCATCTTGCGACGCAGGTAGACAACGGCGAGTGCGGGAATAGCCCCGAGGCCGAGCATCAGCCTCCATGCGATATTGGTATTCACATCGGCCGAGAGCAGCGCGAGGGCAACCACATAGCCAGCCACCGTACCGAGGGCCTGCATGGCAAAGACGAGGCCAACCAGCTTACCGCGGGACTTGGTATTCGAGTACTCGCTCATGAGCACCGCCGACATCGGGTAGTCTCCGCCCACGCCGATCCCGAGGATGAAGCGGAAGATCAAGAGCCAGATAAAACCGGGAGAAAAGGCGGAGAGCACGGCGCCGAGAACCATGAGCGCGGCCTCCATGCCGTAGACCTTCTTACGCCCTAGCTTGTCAGAGATTCGCCCAAAGATGATCGCGCCGAAAAACGCCGACAGCAGCGTGATCGCGTTGATCAAACCGGTCTCGGAAGAGGTCAAACCCCACTGCTTCGCGATCAGTGTGGTAGCCGTGCCAATAATGAATAGGTCGTAGGCATCGGTGAAAAATCCCATGCCGGCCACGAAGATCGATCGTGTATGAAAACGTGATAGGGGAGCATTGTTCAATGCATCAGAGATGGATTGACTTCCGTCGCTCATCGTTTACCTTTCGTGTTGGAACTCACCCAGCAACCTACCGGTCACTGGTATTACCAGTGTGCCAGGTATCGATTGACACAGGTCAACGACGACGTGACCACCCGGGAAACATCAGGTAAACATTTTCTGAACACCGCGCAGCAACTGGGCCTGTTCTGTAACCACCACTACTGACCTACAGCCGGGCGAAGAACTCAGCAGTGACCTGTGCGCTGTTCATCGAGAAGAGGTGGACTCCTCGTGCGCCATCCTCGAGTGCCCGTCGCGCCAACGTAAGAGCACCGTCAAGCGCCAGCGCGCGAAAACGATCGAGTCCATTATCGAGGTCCCAATCGGCGCTCGCGAAGTACGGTGGCGGTTGAATGCCGGCGATTTCGGTCATGCGCAGCAGCTGCTTGGGCGACGAGGGTACCATCAGGCCCGGAACGATGGGCGTCGCCACCCCTCGCGCCATCATGTCACTCTGGAGTCCGACAAAGGATGCGTAGTCAAAGAAGAACTGTGTCAGGCCTAGATCTGCATTGCCCAACTTCTCCGCTGCGAAGTTCCGGTCGCTGGCGATATCCGTTGAGTCCGGGTGCCCATCCGGGTGCAGGGCCACTATCACCGGAAGGTCACTCTCCTGGCGAATGAGTTCGACAAGCTCACTGGCATGATGCAACTCGCTTGCGCCAAAACCGGTCGTGCTCTCGAGCGGGGGATCACCACGAAGTGCGAGGACACCACAAACCCCCAATGAGCGATAGCGATGGATCAGATCGACGAGTTCATCACGGGAGTTGCCCAAACAGGCGAGATGAGCAACCACATCGAAACCAAGCGCAACGAGCTCCTCGATCAACGCGAGTGACCGTGCCCGCGAAGAACCCATTGCCCCGTACGTCACGGTTACAAAGTCCGGGTCGACCGACTGCAGCACCGCAATCAGCTCCCGAAGGCGCTCTGCTTGTCTGTCACTCCTGGCTGGCCAGACCTCTACCGAGCGAACACAACCAGCCCGCTGCTCAAGAAGATTGCACTTAGCCAACCGAAACCTCAGCCGCACGGACCGCGTTTCCCAGAAGCATGGCCCTGGTCATGGGTCCAACTCCCCCAATTCGCGGTGTGATATATCCCGCGACACTCGCAACATCGTCGGCGACATCAGAGAGTAACGTACGTCCCTCGAAGGTGGTCCCCGCACCCACGACTACCGCGCCAGGGAGCACCATGTCCGCCGTCACGATGCCGGGCGAGCCAGCCGCAGCGATGATCACATCGGCTTGGCGCGTGTAGTCCCCAAGTGTTGGGATCTTTGAATGCACCACCGTGACCGCAGCATTGAGGCCCGGCCGATTCAGCGTCAGCAGAAGCGCGAGGGGGCGTCCGATCGTCACACCCCTACCGATCACCACCACGTGTTTCCCCGTCAGATCCACGTCATAGAGTCGCAGGAGTTCTACGATGCCCGCCGGTGTGCAGGCAACCACCTGGGGTTCGCCGAGCGCCAGAAGACCCAAGTTGACGGGATGGAGGCCATCCACATCCTTTGGGGGCGCAACTGCCGCAAGTACCCTCTCCTGGTCGAGATGCGATGGCAAGGGGAGCTGAACCAAGTAGGAGTGGACCCGCGGATCGCTGTTGAGGCTCTCGAGCTTAGCCAAGAGCTCATCGATCGTGACGTTGGCATCCAACCGATGATCAAACGACGTGATACCGAGCTCCGCACAGTCGGCATGCTTCATGGCCACGTACCGAGCACTCGGCGGATCCTCTCCAACGAGGACCGTCGCGAGCCCGACCGTTACACCAACGGCACTCAATGCCGCTATGCGGGCACGCAGACCCTCCTTAACCTTTGCTGCAGCCCAGTTTCCATCCAGAATCGTCGCGGCCATGTATGCTCCCTTTCCGCTTCTAGCGCACCCAACAGGCAGCGTCTCTTGAGCATCCCTGCGGCATCAGTGTCGAAAATGACGGCGGGGCGCAAAGAGGAGACTGATCCCCGCGCGCTCTGCCACCTTGGCGATCTCGTCGTCCTTAACCGAACCCGACGGGGCAACAACCGTAGTCACACCGGCCGAGATCAACGTCTCCAAGCCATCAGGAAACGGGAAGAAGGCATCCGAGGCGCCAACGCCACCACTCGCTCGGTCGCCGGCTTTGGCGACCGCAATCCGGCTCGCATCAACTCTCGACGGCTGGCCCTGTCCCACGCCAACTGCTACCTGGTCCTTGACGATGACCACTGCGTTCGAAGCCGCTGCCTGAGCAACGGCGACCGCCATCCAGGCATCTTCAAGTTCTCCATCAGAGGGTGTGCGCGATGTCACCAACCGAAAGCCGTCAATCCCCTCGAGATCGTCCGGAAGTTGCACGAGATAACCACCTGCTACCGAACGAATCTGGCGGCTCGCGGTCGCGCCCTCGAAGAGAACAATCCGACTCCGACGGCGCTTTGCCAGGATCGTCTCCTCTGCAGGCCCGACAACCCCTGGTGCAACTAGCACGTCAAACTTAGGCCGATCAAGCATCAACGTCGCCAACTCAGGTGTAAGCGGCCGGTTGATGGCGACCACCCCACCAAAGGCCGACAGTGGATCGCCATCGAAGGCCTCGACATAGGCATCCTGAATGTTGGCACGACGGGCCACACCACACGGGCCACCATGCTTGACGATGACACAGGCTGGGCTATCACCAAGTCGGTCGAGCAGATGTTGTGCTCCGTCAGCATCAAAAATATTCAGGTAGGACGGCTCTTCAGTTCCCAACCAATGCGCGGTCGCCCATCCCGAAGGCGTCTCGCTATCATCGACATAGAGCGCGCCAGACTGGTGCGGGTTCTCGCCATAGCGCAGCTCGCGGACGCGCCGAAGGTTGAGCGTGGTATAGGGCAAGAGCTCTGAGGTTTCCTCGCCCGTGAGCCACCGCGCTACCCGCGAGTCGTAGGCAGAGACATAGGCAAATGCCTTTGCTGCCAGCGCCTTGCGTTCATCGAGGCTGAGTCCCACAGCAATGCCCTTGCTGATACGTTGATAATCACCAGGGTCGACCACTACAGTGACAGATTCAAAGTTCTTGGCAGCCGCGCGAACCAAAGCCGGGCCGCCAATATCGATGAGTTCGATGCTTGGATCGGCGTCAAAAGGATACAGGTTCACGACCACCAGGTCTATCGGCGACCATCCCTGTGCTCTTAACTCCTCGACATGGTCCACCTTGGTTCGATCGGCAAGGATGGGACCGTGAATCGCAGGATGCAATGTCTTGACTCTCCCTCCAAACAGTGAAGGGAAGCCCGTGAGATCCTCGACCGTGGTATGGGCAATACCAAGCTCCGCCAAGGCATCCGAGGTACCGCCGCTGGCGATCAGCGAATAGCCAGCCTCAACGAGTGCCGGTGCCAGGGCATCGAGTCCCGTCTTGTCATAGAGTGAGATTAGGGCCTGCATCGCTGCACCTCCTGTTCGAATTCAGCGTAAAAACTGTCAGTTGACCACCAACTCTGGCCGCGAACGGCGTGATGTTGAGCCGTCACCAGTACCGATGGGTAGAGCCAACGCTCTACCTCCTTGATTCGCTGGTGCAGAGAGTCCACGTCATCGCCTGGCAACACGCGGACCGGCTCCTGGGCGATAATCGGCCCCGCGTCCACCGTTGGCACCACCAGGTGGACCGTCGTGCCGGTCACCTTGACGCCATTGGCTAGCGCCTGTTCTACCGCGTGCCAACCGGGAAAACTCGGCAACAGCGAGGGATGCGTATTGAACATGACGCTTGCAAACTCCTCGAGCACCGATCCTTCGAGAATCGTCCCAAAGCCCGCCAGCGCGACAAACTCTACACCCTCCTGTTGCAGTGCCCCAAGCACAGCGTCACTGTAGGCTCGCCGACGCAGCCGGTGGTGTTGATCCAGGAAGTGACCGCGATCCAATAAAGTCGCCGGGATACCGAGTGAGCGGGCTATCTCAAGGCCACGACACGGGCGATCTGCGAGTACGAGCGCAGGCACAAGCCCCCGACCATGAATCGCCTCCATGATCGAGCCAACACCAGAAACGAGAACCGCTACACGCACGCGGACAGGCTACCCGATGTGAGGCTCAGAGCCTTTCGACGATCTCTACCATCCGGTCTCCGGCCTCGGTTGGGTTGACTGCAACGACGACACCGGCCTCACGGAGAGCATCCATTTTCCCTTGGGCGGTTCCATGGCCTCCTGATACAATGGCGCCAGCATGGCCCATCTTTCGGCCTGGAGGAGCGGTCACACCAGCCACGTAGGCTACCACTGGCTTGGTGATATGCTCCTTGATAAAGGCAGCTGCTTTCTCCTCCTCTTCACCACCGATCTCACCGATCATGAGTACCGCCTTAGTCTCCGGGTCGGCCTCGAATGCGGCGAGGCAGTCGATGAAGTTGGTGCCCGGCACCGGATCGCCGCCAATACCAACACAGGTCGTCTGTCCGACCCCCTTCTGGCTGAGTTCGTAGAGTGCTTGGTACGTCAAGGTCCCAGAACGCGAAACAATGCCAACCGGTCCTCCGGGCAGCGCAATGTCGCCCGAGGTAATCCCAATATTGCAACGCCCAGGCGAAATTATCCCAGGACAGTTCGGACCAAGGAGTCGGGTGCCAGGATAGTTACGCCGTAGCACGCTCGCGACCATCGCCTCGTCCTTGGCAGGGATGAACTCAGTAATGCACACGACAAAGGATATCCCAGCCGCCGCCGCCTCAATGATCGCATCAGCGGCAAACCGTGGAGGAACTACGATGAAGCTGGCGGTTGCGCCAGTCGCCGCCGCCGCCTCCTTTACCGAGTCGTAGACGGGGATACCATCGACATCAGTTCCGGCCTTTCCTGGGGTCACGCCGGCCACGACCTTGGTGCCATAATCGCGATTCCGCAAGCCATGAAAGCGACCCTGATTGCCGGTCAACCCCTGCACAATGACCTTGGTGTTCTCGTCGACAAATATGCTCATCGTTCGCCCTTCTTTGCAAGCTCAACCGCGGCCCTAGCGGCTCCAACCATCGTCTCCTCAACTCGGATCTTGTCCGAAAGCAGCTCCTCGAGAATAGCATGGCCCTCCTTGGCGTTGGTACCGTCCAGCCTGATCACCATCGGGAAGGTGAGCTCAACGCGATCAAGCGCCTCCTGTATACCCTTTGCCACCTCATCACAGCGGGTGATGCCACCGAAGATATTGACCAGAACCGACTGCACCTTCTCGTCGGTGTTGATCACCTCGAGCGCATTTGCCATTGCATCGGCTCCCGCACCACCCCCAAGATCAAGGAAGTTTGCAGCTCGGCCACCGGCCTGACTTACCACATCAAGCGTCGCCATCGCGAGCCCAGCGCCGTTGGCAATGATACCGACTGCTCCGTCGAGCCCGATATAGTTGAGGCCCTTCGACCGAGCAAGTGCCTCGCGTCCGTCAAGCTCCATATCCGCTCGATAGGCATCCCATTCGGGATGGCGATAGCTCGCGCTATCATCGAGTGTGACCTTTGCATCCAACGCATGGACCTGACCATCGGTCTTGACGATCAGCGGGTTTACCTCGACGAGATCAGCGTCGCCCTCGACGAAGGCTTGATACAGTTGCAAAAGGACCTTGGCAACGCCGGTGCGCGAGGCCTCGTCGATTCCGGCTGCACTTACGGCTCGTGCCGCCTCGTCCTCGGTAAGACCCTCCAAGGGATCGATGTGCACCCGCGCGATCGCATCAGGATTCGTCTTTGCGACCTCCTCGATCTCAACACCACCCTCGGATGACAACAGACAGAGGTACTGCTTCACTCCTCGATCGAGCGTAAAACTCACGTAGTACTCGCGTGCAATATCAGAGGCATGCTCGACCCATATCTTATGGACGGTATGGCCCTTGATGTCCATGCCCAAGATCGCAGTGGCAACCTCACGTGCCTCGGCCTCGTCTCGGACAAGCTTCACGCCACCCGCCTTGCCACGGCCTCCGACCTGAACCTGTGCCTTGATAACGGCGGGAAAACCAACTCTGCGCGCAGCAGCAACAGCTGAATCTGGATCGCGCACGAGCTCCCCAGTCGATGTCGGGACGCCGTAACGCGCGAAAAAATCCTTGCCCTGATACTCAAACAGATCCACTAGATCATGCCTCTTTCTCTCATTCGTATCCAACCGTTGTCTGTTTCCATCACTCACCCATCACGCGGGGCGCGACGCTGTTCAATGTATTTCAGCTGGCCCGCTCCCGTGCATCGAGCGTTGCTTCAAGCCAGTCGCAAATAGCCGTCAAAGATGAGCCCGGAGTAAAGACCTGAGCCACACCCATCTCGTGGAGCAACGGTATATCGCCATCCGGTATGATGCCGCCAACCACCAGGAGTGCATCCGAACGACCACGCTCGCTAAGACCCGCGATCAACTTGGGCACGAGGGTGAGGTGAGCGCCAGATAGGAGCGAGACGCCGACAACATCAGCGTCCTCCTGGACCACCGTCTCCACAATCTGCTCGACCGTCTGATGCAGTCCCGTATAGATGACCTCGAAGCCCGCATCCCTGAGGGCGCGAGCGACAACCTTGGCACCTCGGTCATGCCCGTCTAGGCCGGGCTTTGCCACAACAACTCGATAGGGTCTCTCCACTAGGCGAATCTTACCGTAATTCGTGCGAGACTACTAACCAGGCAGCTCACCAGCTCCAGGACGATGGACCTATCTGAGGTAAGGCTGGGTGCATACTATGCGAGAAGGCGCGACGCCCCCTCTCGCACGAACCCGCAGCGATCCAGATAACCAAGCCGCTCTTCTAGAGCCTGGAGCCAGGCGGATTTGTCGCGCTCGAACTTACTTCGATCGCCCTCCTCGAAATCGTGCTCCATTTCGCTAAAGGCCAAGTCTTCAGCATCCAGAAGACGCCGATAGCGAACCAGCAGGTTATCATCGATGCGGTGCTCGATCACGATCCCCCCTTAGAGATTCGGATAAGCCTACGATAGCATAACCTGGAGTGCCGATTTCGTGAAAATCGCACAATCTCGCACACCAGCTGAGCTCACTGCGGCATCGACCGCTCGCATCGCCGTCACGACTGAGTCGCGGTGTCCTTGATGCTGTCGCGTGTATCGGACCCAGGCGATCGCGAGATTCGACCAACGCGCGGCGAGTATTCTCGATTGGGGTACGTTCTTCGTCTCAGAGGCGAGGACACCGAATGCCGACGCAGTCTGACCGAGCTTGGTGCTCAAGAGTCGTGGCGTGTCCTGCTCGAGTTCGACCACACGCACCCCGTCGAACACACTCGAACATACTCCACTCGCCGCCTGACGATAACTGGCCAAGCCGCGGATATCTGGGCTCGACCCGCCAAGAACACTGAAGATGACGAGCTGTGCGATGACACCACCGAGCAGTAGTGCCACCACAATGAGGCTAACCAGACGCACCAAACGTCGGCTTCGATGAACTGGACGCCGAAACGACACCTCAGCAAGGGGCAGCTCACCCGTAAAGTGCGTAAAGTTCGGTCGCTGACGACGTGCATCGGTCCACACCGAACCGTCGAAGTATCGGAGGCGTCCATCACCATCCGGGTACCACCCAGGCTTCATTGGCGGGCGAATACCTCTACGACTTCCCAGCATCGTGGATCCCCCTTCCCGAATCAGGCTCTGTTCGGCGCCGCTGCCTCACGCAGCACTCTGGCGTGCTCTCGTACCAACGAAGCGCCGCGCAGGATCCGTAGATCTCCGCGCCGCAATAGCTCTTCAATGGTCAAGCTACTCACTTGGGGAGCCTGTATCTCAACGATCGTAGTGGGATCCAGTCGCTGGAGGTCGGCAACAGACAGCTCGGTCACTACGGACTCTTCGCTCACGCCCAGTATCCGCACGACATCGCCCCCCGATGAACGCAGTACGAGGTGGAGGAGGAACACAGGCAGATCCTGCTTCGGGCCTGATCCGTGCAAGCTCCCGCTAGGAGCGGTCATAGAGAATCGCCCTCTTCACCTCTTCGATTGCTTGTGTAACCTTGATACCACGCGGGCAGGCCTCAGTACAGTTGAACGATGTTCGGCATCGCCACACTCCACTCTTCTGGTTCAAGATGTCAAGGCGCTCGCTCGCCGCCTGATCCCGCGAGTCAAAGATAAACCGATGGGCGTTCACGATGGCAGCAGGACCAACGTAGGCACCGTTAGCCCAGTAAACGGGGCACGACGTCGAACAGGCTCCACAAAGAATGCACTTGGTGGTGTCGTCGAATCGTGCTCGGTCCTCGGGAGACTGATATCGCTCCTTGTAACCCGGATCATCGTTGGCAATCAGGTATGGCAGCACGCTGCGGTACTGCGCGAAGAAGGGCTCCATATCCACGACGAGATCCTTGATCACCGGTAGCCCACGAACCGGCTCGATGACAAGATCGGTACCGACCGAAGAGATCAGATTGACACAGCCCAGCCGGTTGGCGCCATTGATCATCATGGCGTCGGAGCCACAGACTCCATGAGCGCAGCTACGGCGAAAACTGAGCGTCCCATCAATCGTGCCCTTCACCGCAATCAATGCGTTGAGAACCGTGTCTGAAGATTTGAGCCTGAGATCGTATTCACGCCAATGCGGCCGAACGTCAACCTCGGGATTGAAGCGCTTGATGGTCAGGTGGACATCAACCTCCTTGATCAGTGCGGTTGGTTCAGTGTGTTCTACGGTGGTGGTAGTCATTTAGTACTTTCTTTCCATCGGTTCGTAACGTCCCTGCACAACAGGCTTGTAGTCCAGTGTGATTGCACCCGACTCATCGCGATGAGCGAGGGTATGCTTCATCCAGTTGGCGTCGTCTCGAGTCGGGAAGTCATCGCGCCAGTGAGCGCCGCGACTCTCCTTGCGAGCATCGGCACCAAGAACTAACACCTCTGCGATATCCAACAGACTACCGAGCTCAAGGGCCTCCGTAAGGTCGTAGTTAAAGACCGACCCTTTGTCGTCGATCGCGACTTTCTGGTAACGATCTCTGAGCTCATGAATCACCTGGAGCGCCGCCTGAAGCGATTCTCCTGTTCGGACAACCGACGCATCACGCATCATGGCAACCTGGAGTTCACCGCGGATCGCGCCGACCTTCTCGTGACCGGTTGAGTTCATGAGCGCATCGATGCGCTCGCGCGTCGGATCAACGACGGAGCGTGGAAGATCAGGATGGTCAACCCCCTGCACATACTCAACCATAGCCCTGCCGCCGCGGCGCCCAAAGACATTGATGTCGAGCAGCGAGTTCGTGCCGAGGCGGTTGGCACCGTGCACCGAAACACAGGCACACTCCCCCGCTGCGTAGAGGCCAGGCAATACAGTATTGTCCGCATCGATCACCACCTCACCATGGACATTGGTGGGTATGCCACCCATCGCGTAGTGTGCGGTCGGCTGAATCGGGATCGGATCGGTCTTCGGCTCCAGCCCCAAATAGGTTCGCACAAAGCCACTGATGTCCGGCAACTTCGCGTCGATCTGCTCCGGGGGGAGATGGGTGAGGTCGAGATAGACGTAGTCCTTGTCGGGGCCAGCACCGCGTCCCTCTTTGATCTCGGCATGAATAGCCCTAGCGACCATATCGCGGGGAGCAAGATCCTTGACGGTTGGGGCAACTCGCTCCATGAAGCGCTCGCCAAGGCCATTACGGAGGATCCCACCTTCCCCACGTGCCCCCTCTGTCAAGAGGATCCCGATGCCGTAGATGCCAGTCGGATGGAACTGGTAGAACTCCATATCCTCCAGTGGAATTCCTCGATGGAAGAGAACACCTGGCCCATCCCCGGTCAGGGTATGCGCATTCGAGGTGATCTGGAAAATCCGACCATAACCGCCCGTGGCAAAGAGCACCCCCTTCGATACGAAGACGTGGAGATCGCCAGTCGCCAGTTCATAGGCGACCACTCCCGCCGCGCGTCGGGCGCTCCCTTCGCCCTCGAAGAGGACATCGAATACCTGAAACTCATTGAAGAAGTTGACGTCAGCAGCCACGCACTGTTGATACAGCGTCTGGAGGATCATGTGCCCGGTGCGATCAGCCGCGTAACAGGCCCGACGAACCGGCGCCTCTCCATGATTGCGGGTGTGTCCGCCGAAGCGTCGCTGATCGATCTTGCCCTCAGGAGTTCGCGAGAATGGAAGGCCGAAATGCTCGAGGTCGATCACCGCGTCGATGGCCTCCTGGCACATGATGTCGATAGCATCCTGATCCCCGAGGTAGTCAGAGCCCTTCACGGTGTCAAAGGCATGCCACTCCCAGTAGTCCTCCTCGACATTTGAGAGGGCGGCACACATCCCTCCCTGGGCTGCGCCCGTATGTGAGCGAGTCGGATAGAGCTTGGTAATCACCGCGGTACGGACCTTGCCAGCCGTCTCGAGTGCGGCCCGCAAGCCGGCACCGCCGGCGCCTACAATGACTGCGTCATAACTGTGGTAGTGAATGTTCACACCACACAGTTTTGCATGAAATCCGGTAGTTCATGAAATTTCTCCCGAATTACCTCTAGCATTTTGGCTATGGACTTACCCTTAACCCTCGGAGATCTGGTCGACTCTGGTTACCAGCCTCGAACCATCCGGGAGGAGATCCGAGCCAACGTCTTTGCCCGGATCCGTTCGAACACACCGATCATCGAAGGAATGGTCGGCTACGAAGATACCGTGCTACCCGAGCTAGAGCGAGCTCTGGTGATTGGGCACGACATCATCTTGCTGGGTGAGCGTGGCCAGGGCAAAACGAGGATCATCCGGTCGATCCGGCACTTACTTGACGAGTGGATCCCTGTCGTCGAAGGTTCACCGCTCAACGAGGACCCGTTGCGCCCAATCCTTCCAAGCACCATCGAACGGCTCAAGCAAGAGGGGCCCAAGACGCCGGTTGCTTGGCTCGCTCCCGACGCACGGTTCAGCGAGAAGCTCGCTACCCCGGACACGACCATCGCCGACTTGATCGGGGAGGTCGACCCTATCAAGGTGGCAGAGGGTCGCTACCTTGCAGACGCTGACACCATCCATTACGGGCTGGTGCCCCGGACGAATCGGGGCATCTTTGCCATCAACGAGCTGCCCGATCTGCCTGAACGCATTCAAGTCGGTCTCCTGAACGCATTAGAGGAGCGCGATATCCAGATCCGTGGATACAGGATCGCATTGCCGCTCGACATCGTATTCGTGGCCTCGGCAAACCCTGAAGACTACACCAGTCGTGGTCGACTCATTACCCCTCTCAAGGACCGCTTCGGAACCCAGATTACGACCCACTACCCTGGCGCCGTCGACGATGAAATAGAGATCATGACGACGCAAGCAAGGCTGGGGGGTCTCGCCGTGGTCGTCCCATCGCCGGTGCCGCAGATCATCGCAACCATGGCACAACTTGCTCGGCATCACACCAGTATTTCGCAGCATTCGGGTGTCTCCGTGCGTGCCTCGATCGCGGCCTATGAGGCCGTTGCGGCCGCAGCGATCGTTCGGTCAGTACGCAACAACGAGACTCCAGCCGCAGTCCGAGTAACCGACATCGAGGCAGCATTGCCGGCCTTTGTCGGCAAAATCGAGGTCGAGTCACTCGATCCTCGTGAAGGCTTCAAGGTCGGATCGGCACTGTTGCGCCAAGCGACTGCGACCGTCTTCGCTCAGGTTTATGGCTCCCAGGATACGACGGCCGTCGTCGAGGAGATCAGCCAAACACCCCTCGAGATGAGTGCCGATGAACCGGATGCGGCGTACCGAGCCCTGTTGGCGAGCTATCCAATGCTCCTGGACTTTGTGGGTTCGACGCACCCTCCCGAGGAGCTCGCGTGTTTTGCCGACTTGGCGCTCGAAGGGCTTGTCGCCACACGGCGCCTCTCCCGCCATACGATGGCCAACCGTGTCACCTTCGGGCCCGGCCGTGGTTAGGCGATTTCGCTATCACGACTACGACCCATCACTCGACCACGCGGACGAGTCGGAGTCGATTCTTGATGCACTGGCCGACTCACTCTCGTACCACGGCAATGTAGCGGAGGCGCTCCGCGAGCTGCTCTCACGCGGAATTGGTGCAACACCTGGACTGGCGGAGCTCCTTGAACGGCTGCGGCAACAACGCGACGAACTATTAGCCCGCTACGACCCAAATGGGCTCGCGACCCAGCTCAGGTCAGAACTCGAGGCCATCGTTGAACGTGAGCGGGCGACTCGCGAACGGGCCTATCAGTCCACTAACGATGAACGTCACCTCCTCGCAGGTCTCGAACTCGATGCCCTACCCGCAGGCCTCGGTGAGAAGATTCGCGAGCTGAGTCAGTATGAGTTTCTTGATTCGGGTGCCAAGGAACGCTTCGAGGACCTCGTTACCTCGCTACGTTCGTCGATGCTCAGAGAGCAGGTAAACCATCTGCGCAATGCCCTCGAATCGACCGATCCTGCAGTAAGCGCCCAGATGATGAACGAGCTCTCCGAACTCGTCGAGCGATTCAACGCTGGCCAGGACGTCGAGGAGGAGTTCAACGATTTCAAGCAGCGCTATCCCGGCGTCGCGGGCGAGGACGAGGACTTCGAGGCCTTTATGGCACGCCTTGCTCAGTCGGCACGGCTCACGCAATCACTACTCAGCTCCATGGATGAGGAGACCCGAAACGAGTTGATGGAGCTCATGGCCGCCCTCGCTGAGTCGCCCGAACTCGGACAAGCTATGGCACGCCTTGGTAACGCCATGGCCTCGTCAGGTTCGCTCGAATCCGCCGGCTATGGCTTTCATGGCGAGACACCACTCGAGCTTGGCGATCTCGAAACCGTTATGCAAACCCTTGGAGACCTCGACGAACTCGAGGGTGCCCTCAAACTCGCATCGTCTCCAGAGCGACTCTCGGAGATCGACAGAACACAGATTGACCAGCTGCTCGGTTCTGATGCCGCGGCAGCCATTGATCGCCTCAAACAGCTGGCAGACCAGCTCAGCAAAGCCGGTTTCATCGACCGAGACGGGGGTAGGCTCGAACTCACCAGCAGTGCCATCGCCAAGCTGGGCGAGATCGTTCTGCATCGGCTATTCCCCGCCGGCCAGTCACGTCTCCTTGGTAACCATGAATCGCGACACATCGGCAACCTTGGTACCGACATGAGCGGGGAGACCAAACCGTACGAGTTCGGCGATCCGTTCAGGCTCGCCCTCGGTCAAACGCTTCATAATGCCCTCCTGCGCCAGGGTAGAGGGACGCCGTTACGCCTGGCTCCGGACGACTTCGCCGTGGACCTCACCGAAGAGCGAACCCGGGCAGCCACCGTGCTAGCGCTCGATCTGTCACTATCGATGCCCCTCAATGATACCTTTTTGCCTGCCAAGCAGGTTGCCCTCGCGCTGTCGAGCCTGATCCACGCTCGCTACCCGAGGGACTACCTCGGCTATGTCGTGTTCTCAGAGGTTGCTCGTGAGGTCAAGTTGGCTACGTTGCCCAGCGCACAGTGGGACTACGTCTATGGCACCAACATCGAACACGCACTGCTTCTCGCACGCACGATGCTGCGGCATCAGCCGGGGTATCGTCAAATCCTCCTGGTTACCGACGGGGAGCCGACCGCCCATATCGACCCATCGAGTCACGAAGTCCTCTTTTCGTACCCTCCCTCTCGTGAAACCCTACAACGAACGCTGGCTGAGGTGCTTCGCTGCACGCGCGAACAGATCACCATTAACCTGTTCGTCCTCAATGCCGACCATGGCCTGCGTGGTTTCGTCAACGATGTACTCGCCATCAACCATGGCGAGGCGTTCTACTCCACGGGTAGTGCACTGGGCCCTATCCTGGTGCAGGAGTATCTCAACGATCGAAACAGACGAGCCCACCAGTAGCGTGGTGCGCCTTGATAGCGCCATCCCAACAAAATCGGTACATGAAGGATCCGACTACAACACCTGCTGACCTTGTGCTAGCCTCTCAGTGAAATGCAAGCACCTCCGTCGGGCAAACAGTTCCACATCTCAAGCGACGGATATTGTGCCGTGATTGTCGAGATCGGAGCCGGAATACGTCGACTCGATCTCAATGATCGTCCGGTACTCGAATCCTACCGCGAAGACGCTATCTGCGACGGTGCACACGGGGCACACCTCGTGCCGTGGCCCAATCGAGTGCTTGGCGGCACCTACCAGTTCATGGGCCAAAGCTATCAACTTCCCTTGACGGAGCCGACCGCCGGTAACGCGATTCATGGGCTCCTGCGGTGGACACCATTCACGGTCCAAGCACTCACGCACCAATCCGTTACCCTCTCGGCAACACTCCATCCCACTCCTTGGTATCCGTTCGCCCTCGAGGTCTGCTTTCGCCACGAACTCTCCGCAAGCGGCTTGACCGTTACCTCCAAGATCATCAATCGTGGCCTCGAAGCATGCCCGCTGGCTCTCGGCCACCATCCCTACCTATCGCCCGGTACCGATGAGACCATCGATACCGCCATGTTTTCGACCTCGGCCATACCATTCGACAGTGCCGGAGAAGCTGCATTTCCGGGCTCGCCACTCACTGAACCCGTCCTGCTGCGCCATCGGATCGTTGATGCCACGTTCGTTGCGCAACCGTCAGCGCAGTCCAACACAAGCTGGGTTAGGCTAACAGGCGCAGACGGTCGCACCGTGGCGTTATGGGCCGATGCAAGCTACCGTTACCTCCAGTTCTTTACCGGTGACAGCCTTGCCGAAGGGCGCCGACGCAGGGCGATTGCAGCAGAGCCCATGACGGCACCACCGAACGCGCTCCAATCCGGCCAGGATCTACTTGTACTACGACCAAACGAGTCAATCGAGACACAATGGGGAGTTCAACTGCAATGACGATACGACGATCCGACACACCGAGCGACAAGGTCGACGTCTTCGTAATCTTCGGGATCAGCGGAGACTTGGCCAAGAAGATGACGTTCCCTTCCCTCTATCGACTCGAGGAGGGCGGCAAACTCAACTGCCCAATCATCGGTGTCGCAATGGACGACTGGACAACCGATGGATTGATCGACCACATGAGAGCATCGATCAAGACCACCATCACAAACCCCGATGAGGTGGTAATCGCACGCCTCGCCAAGCGGCTGTCGTATCTCCGCGGCGACTTTACGGCGGACGATACGTACCATCGACTCGATCAAATACTGGGGTCATCACGACATAAGCTCTTCTATCTGGAGATTCCGCCGATGCTCTTCGCCCCGGTCGTTGAGGCTATAGCCAAGAACGGGCTCGCCAAGGATTCGTTCTTCCTGATTGAGAAGCCTTTTGGCCACGATCTCGCCTCGGCACAGGAGCTCAACGACCGCCTGCACGCCGTGGTCGATGAGCACCAGATCCTCCGTATCGACCATTTCCTCGGCAAACAGCCGGTGCTTGACCTGTTCTACCTGCGATTCGCCAATGCGCTGCTCGAACCGCTCTGGAATCGCGACCATGTCTCGGCGATCCAGGTCACCATGACAGAGAACTTCGGAGTCGAGGACCGAGGTTCATTCTATGACCCGGTCGGTGCCCTCCGTGATGTCGTACAGAACCACCTCCTCCAAGTGCTCGCGCTCGTGTTGATGGAGGCGCCCAGCCAGTCCGGCGATCACGCTCTCTGGGACAAGAAGGCCGACGTGTTTCGGGCAATGGCTACCGTGGATCCATCACAGGCGATCCGTGGTCAGTACGAAGGTTATCAGACGATCCCAGGCGTTCGACCAGGATCGACGACCGAGACCTACGTCGCCCTTCGTCTTGGGGTGAACAGCTGGCGGTGGGAGGGTGTCCCTATCTTCCTCCGTGCAGGCAAGGCTCTCGGAGCCACGGCAACAGAGGTTCGACTAATCTTCCGTCATCCGCCAAAATTAACCTCACTTGAACTTCCGCGCCATATCACTCCAAATCAAATCATCCTGCGCATCGACCCAGAACCCGGGTTACGGATGACGCTCTTTTCAAAGGGAGCCGATAGCACGGGGGCTGACCAAGTCCATCTTGACTTACCGTTCGCCCAGGAGTTAGGTCGGCCACCCGAACCCTATCAGCTCCTCATCAACCATGCACTCGAAGGGAATCATTCACTTTTCACTCGCGAGGACGTCATCGAAGAGACGTGGCGCATCCTCGACCCGCTTGTGCACGCCACCGGCAAACCGCTCATCTATTCGCGAGGTACCTGGGGACCTGAAGCCGCCGACAACCTGGTGCGAGGACATCTGGCCTGGCAGCAGCCGTGGACCAACTAACCGGTTCAGATCACCAATGTGGGCCGCCTCAGCACGGAAAGGACAACGTAGTCAGGAGGCGAGCAGGCGCGGAGTCCTCAAGCCTTGAACACGAAGACTCCGGAGATCGAGCCTGTTGGCTTCAGATTACCTGTCCGGAATGTGGCGCAATCGCGAGCGCCGGTGCGGTGCGCGAGTGCCGCATTCCTCACCCAGGTCCGGCCTGCATCCGGACCCAATCAACGGAGGTACATCTCCCGTGAGAAGCGATGGCATGTTCGTGGGTACGCTCGACACGGTCGGGTAAGCACGCGAACTCGACAACCGATCTCTCACCGCATGGGGACGCAACTGTCACCTCCCAGCTACGCATACGGGGGTAGCTGTGCGTGTTTCACCCAGGTGCTACCCTGGTTGTGATGGGACGGCTGGTGCCAGTGGGGATCGCAGCGAGGGAGCTTGGGGTGC